>JANRLE010000241.1:0-51913 GCA_033762895.1 Bryobacteraceae bacterium
GCATAGAAGCGCGTAAACTCCACGCTCTCAGCCGCCAGCTTGTCCATCACCGGCGTTTCAATGTCGCGATTGCCGTGGCAGCCCAGATCCCACCAGCCCTGGTCGTCCGTCACGATCAGGACGATGTTTGGCGGCCTCGCCGTCTGGAGGCTGGCGCCCGGCGCCATCTGCAAAAGCTGTCGTCTTGTCACTTCCCCAGTTTGCCTCAAGTGTGGCTGATGGGCGGGGTTGGATAGAATAGCGCGATGGCCTCTATTCAATCTTCCGGAAGATGGCGCTACGCCGCCGCCGCGGTGTTCATGCAGGTTCTGCTGGGCGTCATCTACTCCTGGTCCATCTTCCGGGGGCCGCTGGCGACCCTGCACGGCTGGAGCAAATCGCAGACCATCGCGCCCTACCGCTATTCCATGCTCACCTTCGCCGCCGCGATGATCATCGCCGGATTCTGGCAGGACCGCAAGGGACCGCGTCTGGTGGCCAGCGTGGGCGGTTTCCTGCTCGCCGCCGGCTGCCTGCTTGCGTCGTTTATGGCCGATACCGTCAATGGCCTGGTGTTCGCCTATGGTGTGGTGGCCGCTGCCGGAGTGGGCTTCGCCTACGTCACGCCAATCGCCACCTGCATCAAGTGGTACCCGGACAAGCGCGGCATGATCGTCGGCCTCGCCGTGATGGGATTCGGAGCCGGCCCGCTGCTGTTCGGTCCGTTGCTGGAAGTCCTGATCGGCAAGGATCCCGCGCGGCTGGCCGAAACCATTCCTTACACGTTCCGGGTGCTGGCGGCGATGTTCTTTGTCGGCGTCATCGGCGCCGCGCAGTTTTATCGCGTGCCTCCTGCCGGCTGGAAACCCGAAGGCTGGACTGGCGGCGGGGCGAAGTCATCGGGAGTGGACCTCACCCCGGCTCAGGCGCTCGGGACATGGCAATTCTACGCGCTTTGGCTGGTGTACTTCCTCGGCACCAGCGTGGGATTGACGGCCATCGGCGAGGCCACGCCGCTTCTACAGGAAATGGCTAAGACAACAGCCGCCATGTCCGCCGGCGCCGCCTTGGGCGTCATGAGTATCTTCAACGGATTGGGCCGCCTGGGTTGGGGCAGCATCTCGGACCGCCTGGGCCGCAAGGGCGCGGTGCTGGGCATGTGCGCCGCCTCCATTCTGGCCTGCATGGGCATTCTTCGCAACGCCACCGGTTTCTGGATGCTGCTGGCCGGGCTTTGCCTGGTGGCGTTCGCCTACGGCGGTTACCTGGCGCTGATGCCTTCCCTCACCGCCGACTTCTTCGGACCGCGCAGCGTCGGCGCCAACTACGGGCTGCTGTTCAGCGCCTGGGGCTTGTGCGGGTTTCTGGTGCCGGGATACTTTGCGGCCATCATGGATCGCGCCCGCGCGGCCGGGGACCTGGGCGCCGGCTACGCCGAAGTATATTGGAAGCTGGCGGTGCTGGCGCTGGTGGGCGCTGTTGCCGCCGCCGCACTCCGCGCGCCCCGCGCCGGGCGCGCTTGAGCTCGCGCGACGATCCCAAGGAGGCCGCTTCATGACCCTGCTTCTGGTTACCGCGATGCTTGCCGCCGCCGATTGGCCGCAATTCCGCGGCCCCAACGCCACCGGCGTTTCTGACGAAACGAACCTGCCGGTGGAATTCGGTCCAAACCGCAACGTGGTGTGGAAAACCACCGTACCGCCCGGCCATTCCTCCCCCGTGGTGGCCGGCGACAAGATCTTCCTCACCGCCGTGGAAAGCGAGAAACTATTCACCATCGCGCTGGACCGCGCCTCCGGCCGCATCCTGTGGCGCAGGGAAGCGCCGCGCCCGCGCAGGCAGGAAATCGAACGCCCGGCCAACGGACCTGTCTCCGCTTCGCCCGCCAGTGACGGCCGTAACGTGTACGTCTTCTTCCAGGACTTCGGACTGCTGGCCTATGGCCCCGATGGCAACGAGCTGTGGCGCATGCCGCTGGGCCCGATCCTCAATCCCTTCGGCCACGGCGCATCGCCCATTCTGGCCGGCGGCACGCTGCTGATGGTGTGCGATCAGGACACGGGCGCCTTCCTGCTGGCGATCGATAAATCGAGCGGGCGTGTGCGCTGGCGCAAGGATCGCCCGATGGCCCAGCGGGGCTACGCCACGCCCGTCCTCTATCAGCCACCCAAAGGCCCGCTGCAGGTGATCGTAGCCGGATCGTACCGTCTCACGGCCTATGATCTCGGCACCGGCAGGGAAGTCTGGTGGGTGCGAAAGCTGCCCTGGCAGGTGAAGCCCACTCCGGTTATCGCCGGCGATAACGTCTACTTCACCACTTACTCCGCCGAATCCGATCCCGGCGCACAGGAGGTTGTGCCACCCTTCGAGGAAACGCTGGCGAAGCTGGACGGCAACAAGGACGGTAAGTTGTCCAAGGACGAAATCCCCGATCAGAAAATCAAGGCCCGCTTTGACGAGTATCTGGACCTGGACGACAGCGGCTACCTGGAGGAGCGCGACTGGAAACAGCTCCAGGAGCGCCGGCAGGGCGAAAGCGCCCTACGGGCTTACCGGCTCGGCGGAGCGGGCGATGTCACCGAAACCAACTTCCTGTGGAAGAACTCCCGTTCCCTGCCCAACGTGCCCTCCCCCCTGGTCTACCGGGATGTGCTCTATATGTTGAAGGAAGGCGGCGTCTTTACGTCGTTCGACATCAAAAGCGGTGAGATCGTCAAGCAGGGGCGCCTGCAGGGAGCCATCGGCGCCTACTATGCCTCACCCATCGGGGTGGATGGCAAGATCTACGTGTTCAGCGAGGAGGGCAAGGCCGCGGTGATCAAGGCCGGCGCCGAGTGGGAAGTGCTGCGCGTCAACGACCTGGAAGACGGCGTCAAAGGCACGCCCGCCGTCGCCGATGGCCGCATGTACGTGCGGACCTTTCATACGCTTTATTGCTTTGCCGCCCGCGATTAACGACAAAGGAATGGACGAACTTACTCGCCTCATGGCGGCGCCCGTGGACGAACTGCGGCGCATGGCCCGTATCCCGTTCCGCCTCCTTCCTGACGTCCCGTCTCTATTGCTCCAGTTCGCCGAAAGCGTCGCCGCCGAAATTCGCCTGGCCAACGCACAACAGCGCCCGGCGCGATTGATTCTGCCCGTCGGCCCGGTAGGCCAGTACCCCATGCTCGTCGACATCACCAACCGGCAGCGATTGAGCTGGCGAAACGTCCGGGTCTTCCAGATGGATGAGTTTCTCGACTGGCAGGGGCGGCCCATTCCCGAATCGCACCCGCTGAGCTTCACGGGCTATTTGCGGCGTGAGCTTTTTGGCAGGATCGATCCCGAGCTGGCAATGCCGGCCGCCCACCACATCGTTCCACACCCGTTCCGCATTGAGGCATTCAGTGAGAAGCTGGAGCAGGCCGGCGGCGCCGATTGCTGCTTCGGCGGCATCGGCTATCACGGCCACATCGCCTTCAACGAACCGGTGATCTCGCGCTGGCATCGCATTACCGTGCAACAGCTTCGCCAGTCGCTGACGCGCGTGGTCACCCTCGGCGACGATTCCATCGTCGTGCAGAGCATCCATTCGGCGGGCGGCGATTCGCACGCCATCCCTCCCATGGCCGTCACCTGCGGAATGCGGGACATTCTGGCCTCACGCCGCATCCGGCTTTACTGCGCCGCCGGCGAACGGCACCGGGCGATTTTCCGCATCGCCGTCGCTGGCGAGGTTACGGCTGACTATCCCGCCACTCTGGTGCAGGGCCATCCGGATGCGGAAGTCCTCACCTGCGAGGCCACCGCGCAGCCGATAGTACCTGGTCTCGGTTAGCTCCAGGTGCTATATTAAGGTTTCTACGCTCGCAGTATGCCCCCAACAGAAGTCTCTGAAATTGTTTGCGCGCACAGTCCCGATTCGGACGATGCCTACATGTTCTACGGCCTTGCCACGCGCAAGGTGCGTTCCCCGAAAATCGCCTTCCGCCATGTGCTTGAGGATATTCAGACGCTCAATCGCAAGGCGATGGACGGCCAGTATGAGATCACCGCGATCTCCTATCACGCCTATCCCTACGTTTCCGACAAGTACGTCCTGATGGCCGCCGGTTCCAGCATCGGCGACGGCTATGGTCCCATCCTGGTGGCCAACCGCACGATGGCGCCGGCCGAGATCAAGGGAAAACGCATCGCTGTCCCGGGCAGAATGACATCGGCTTATCTCACTCTGAAGCTGATCGAGCCTGATTTCGAAGAAGTGGTGATCCCGTTCGACAGGATTCTGGACGCCGTGAAGGAACAGTCCGTCGACCTCGGGCTGGTGATCCACGAAGGCCAGCTCACCTACTCCCGCGGCGGCTTTCACAACATCCTGGACCTGGGCAAATGGTGGAAGGCGAAGTACAACCTGCCGCTGCCGTTGGGCGCCAACGCCCTGCTGCGCGCTCTTCCCGCCGACGTGCAGTCTGAATGCTGCCGCATGATGTCGGAAAGCATCCGCTACGCCCTGGACCACCAGGAGGAAGCGATCAACTACGCCATGCAGTTTGCGCGCGACATGGATACGTCGCTGGCGCAGAAGTTCGTGGGCATGTACGTGAACCACTACACCGTCGATTGCGGCGACACTGTGCCTGTGGCCGCGCAAAAGCTGCTCGATCTGGGTTTTGAAGCGGGAATTATCCCGAAACAGGTGAAACTGGAATTTGTTCGATAGACGTCCTTTTGCTATGCGGACAATCCTGCTGTTGGTCTGCCTCGCCGCACCGCTGATGGCCGCCGAAGACGAAGACGCCAAGGCGCGTGTTCGCGGCGTGCGCAACTACGCCAAACAGGGTCCCGCCGGCATTCCCCTCATCGCGCCTTATCTCGACGATGTTGATCCGGAGGTGCGGTGGGAATCCGTAAAGGCGATCTCTGATATCGGCGGCGCAACCTGTATCGATCCCCTGATCAAGGCAAGCGCCGATGCGGAAGGCGAAATCCAGGTGCGGGCCGCCGAGGGCCTCATCAACGTCTACCTGCCCGGTTTTTTGAAGACCGGCCTCACCGCGCCGCTGCGCAAAGCCGGGTCATCGATCAAGAACCGGTTCACCGATACCAACACCCAAATCATCGATCCCACCGTACAGGTGCGGCCCGATGTCATTGAAGCCCTCGGGAAGATGGCCCGCGGCGGCATCAGCATGCCCGCCCGCGCCACCGCCGCGCGGGGCATCGGGATTCTCAGGGGCAGGGCGGCTCTGCCAGATCTTTACCAGGCGCTTCAGTCAAAAGACACCGCCGTCCTCTATGAAAGCCTGATTGCGATTCAGAAGATCCGCGACACCGAAAGCGGCCCGCGCATTCAGTTCCTGTTGAAAGACCCGCTGCCGCGCGTTCAGCTTGCAGCCGTCGAAACTACCGGTGTACTGCGCAATACCGCGGCGCTGCCGGCGCTACGGGAGATCGCCGCCGGTTCGGGCGACATCAAGGTGCGGCGCGCCGCGCTGTCAGCCATCGCCATGATGCCGGATGAGTTGAATCGCCCGCTGTACGCCACGTACTTCCAGGATCGCGATGAAGGACTGCGCGCCGGAGCGGCCGAAGGCTATGCGCGCCTGAAGAACTCATCCGATCTGCCGGCGCTCGATAAGGCCTTCAATGACGAAGGCCGGATGGGCCCGCGGCTGGCCACGGCCTTCGCTCTGGTGATGCTTGGGAAACGGGAACTGGCTGAGTTCAGCCCGCTTCAGTACCTCGTTAACACGCTCAACTCGCGCTCTTACCGCGATGTGGCCGCCCCCTACCTCATCGAACTCACGCGGGATGCCGATATCCGCCGGGCGGTTTACCCGGCCCTTGACCGCGCGACAAAGGAAGAGAAAATCCGGCTGGCGGATGTGCTCTCCCGCAGTGGCGACGCCGAGACGGCTACCGTGCTGGAGAAACTGCAGAAGGACCCCGATCCCGAGGTGGCGCAGGAGGCCGCGCGCGCGATCCGTAACCTGCAGGCGCGGCTCCCAAAGTAAAGTTCACTAGTGGCCGATGTAGCGCCGGCGTGGGGTGTCCAAACACCAGCGCAAGCGAAGCCAATCGTCGCCCGCGGGCCCCGTGCACGGTAAGTGGCGAAGTACCGGGCTAGGTGAGCAACGCGCATCGGATCAGATCCAGCGGTCCAAGCTTCGGAAACCTCGCCGCCTGCTGTTCAATGCCAGTACGGATCCTGGCGCGATTCCGCAAGGTGATGGGATCTACGCGGCGGTGTTGGCGGGCCTGGCATCAGCGCCATGATCTCGCCAGCCACTACAGCCACAGCGGTATCGATGGGCCAGACCTGCCCTAGCGCCCTGTGGTAATCAAGCCTCGCCGCTTCAATGCCCGCCCGCTGTGCTTCGTTTTCGGCCCGGCGCCATAGCGCACCATAACCTTTCGAACGTTCGATGACCGTCGCGGCGGAAACGTGGACACGATGCCGGAGGAGATACCGTCGCATCCATTGCGCGACATCGTTGTCACGGGATCGGGCGAGCCAGCTCTCCGCGCTGGTGTCAAACAGGAACGGGCCCGTCGCGGGATCAACCACGAACCACCTCGCCTACCGTCCCGCCGGTTCCAGCATCACGCCGTCCAATATGGCCAATTCGGCCTCGGAAAAGCCAGTGAAGGCTCTCTGGTAGGCGCTGAGTACCTCCTCGCTGCGCTCCAACGCCGCCTCTCTCCGGAGCCCTTCGGCTAACGCCTCCGAGACCACGGCGCTCAGGTTGACTCCCCGGGATCGCGCAATTCGCTTGGCCTGGGTCAACGAATCTGCCGGCAGTGTGAGCGTAGTCCGCCTTTTTAGAGGCCGATCCTGGCGTGTCTTCCTCATGGATGCAGGTTAGCATCACCCACAGCATCATTTTGCATCCTCACCGAGGCAGTCCGAAAAGTCCTCCACCATCGCCCGCGCCACGCTCACCGGCTCCTGCTCCCGCCGCCCGTCCGCGCAGTTGTAGTCCCGCTGCAGGCCCTTCCACTGCCCGTGCAATCCCGTCTGAATCTGCACCAGCTCGTTATCCTCAATCGCTTCCCCGGCCTTGAAATTCAGCTCGCAGGCCATCAGGCGGTCCGGCCGGTCCGGATTGAAAATCGGCATTCCGAACTTACGGCAGATCAGCGGACGATACTCATAAATCGAACAGATGCCGTCCTCCAGCGCCGGGCACGCCAGCCGTGTGCCTTCGGGAGGCAGCTTTCCCCACGTCTCCCGTTCGCCGGTGGCGGTGCGTAGCCTGGCCCGTTCCACCAGGTAGGACGCCGCCCGCTCCCTCAACCGCTCCCGCCTGGCCGCCTCCATCCGCTGCATGCCCACCGAGACCCAACCCGCCTCGATTTCGGTGATCTGAAAGAGCTGCTCGCAGCATTGGGAACAGCCCGCCCGGCACAACATCCGCGCCCCGTGCAGCGACCGGTTGCGCTCGAACTCCTGCTCCACCTGACGGCTGATCTCAAGATAACGGTTCAGCATGACCCACCCGATTCTTACACATGGTACTGGCTCCGGTGGGTGTTCCGCTCACGGCACGGCTGTTGCATAATGACAACAACCGGCCCGGCCCCGTATCGGAGAAAAAAGCCCTCCCACGGCGCGCGCGCTGGATCTATAATGGGACCGGCCGGGTAGTTCGGCGAGACTGTTTCGGTTCGGTTGAAGGGTTGGAACGTGGGGACAGTTTTCCGATGGTTAACCGCGGCGGGCTTTGGTTCAGGGCTCGCACTCGCGCAGTTGCAAATGGGCGGAGGCGCCAATGTACGGATGTTCAATACCGACATGGCGGTGATGGAGATGCGGGAGCCGCGCAAGGACTTGCCGTGCACCGTCACTCCAACGAAAACCCTGCTTGGCTTCGACCTTAAGTTCCACTCGGGCTACGATGTTACGGTTCCGCTCAAGGAACTGGCCGGCAGTGAGAATCTGCTCACCATCATCTTCCGTGTCACCCCGCTTGACCGCAAGGAAGAGCCCGTCTACTTCACCCAACGCTATAAGGTGCCGGCCATCGAGGAAGACGCCAAGGGTGAGGCTTTTTTGCAGGGCTGGTTTGACGTGGGCGAAGGGAAGTACCAGGTCGATTGGCTCATGCGTGACCGCTCCGAACGGGTCTGCTCGTTTTACTGGGACACCGAGGCGGAACTGGCCCAGAAGGAAAAGTCGATTGAGGTCGCGGTGCCCGCCAACACCGCCCGGCCCACGGAAACCGAGCAGTTCCGCGAGGAGCCGCCCGTCCAGCGCTCCGGCGCCGAAGGCTCCCTCACCGTGAAGCTGCTGGTCAATTTCGCCCCTCAGAACTCCCGCGCGGCAACCCTTCAGCCGTTTGATACGTCAGCATTAGTGTCGATCCTCCGGCAAATTGCCAGGGATCCAAGGTTGCACAGGTTTACCGTGGTGGCATTTAACCTTCAGGAACAGCGCGTCGTTTACCGGCAGGAAGAAGCCGACCGCATCGACTTCCCGAAACTCGGGGAAGCGCTGGAATCGCTGAAACTGGGCACCGTGGACCTGAAACGGCTGTCGCAAAAGCGCGGCGATACCGAATTTCTTACTGAACTCATCCGCAACGAGGCGGGGGGCAGTCATCCGGTGGACGGGCTGATCTTCGCCGGTCCCAAAGCGATGCTTGAGGCCAACGTCTCCTCAGAGACGCTGAAGCAGGTGGGAGAAACGGAATTCCCGCTTTTTTACCTGAACTATACGCTTAACCCCCAGGCCACTCCCTGGCGGGACGCCATCGGAAACGCCGTCAAGTTCCTCAAGGGACAGGAATACATCGTCAGCCGCCCGCGCGATCTCTGGCACTCGGTTTCCGAGATCGTCAATCGCATTGTAAAATTAAGGGAGGGGAGGCAGGCCTCGCGCGCTGCCTCAGGCAACTAAGCCATGCTTCAGGTAGTAAAGCCAGTTTTCTCTCTTGTCATCAGCGCGGCGGTTTTCCCGCTCTACGCGCAACTCGACCCCAAGAACAACCTCGCCCCTTACGTCCCGTCGCCTCAGCCGATTGTGGACCGTATGCTTGACGCCGCCGCGCTCAAGCCCGGCGAGACCCTCTTTGACCTGGGTTGCGGCGATGGACGCGTGCTGGTCACGGCCGCCAAGCACTTCAAAGCCAAAGCAGTGGGTGTGGAACTGAATGAAAAGCTGGTGCGGATGGCCAATGATTCCATTCGCCAGAACAAGGTGGAGGGCCTCGCCAGCGTCCTGCACGCCAACCTGCTCGATGTCGATCTCAGCCGCGCCGATGTCGTCACACTCTATCTGCTCACCGATGCGAATGCGAAACTGAAGCCGCGGCTCGAAAAATTCCTGAAGCCCGGCGCGCGCGTCGTGTCGCACGATTTTGAAATCAAGGGCTGGAAGCCCGCCAGGGTGGAAGAGGTGGAAGCGCACCGTCGCGCCCACCGCATCTACGTATACGAAATCGGCAAGTCCAACTGACCTCGTGGATCCTGACAAAGCAGCTCACAATCCTGTACTCGCGCCGATCCTCGGCCAGATGCGCCGGCGGACGGTTACGCAGCTTCTGCTCGATCACGGCAATCTCGCCCTGATCGCCGCTCTGGCGGGCCTGGTCCTGCTCATCCTCACCGGCACCCAGGTGCTGGACTGGTATTGGCCCATCCTGCTGCTGCTGATCTTCTTCGGCATTGGCGTGTGGCGGCTGAAGGGCGCCGTGCCTTCCGATTACGAACTCGCACAAAAGGTGGACGCGCGTCTGGAGTTGCACGATGTGCTTTCCACCGCCTACTTTTTTTCCACCGGCGATGTGAAGGGCAATCCGCATCCGGCCGTGGTGGACGCGCAGCGCCAGCAGGCGGAAAAGGCGGCGGCTCTGGCCGACCCGGTGCTGGCCTCGCCGGTCCACATTCCGCGCCGCGCGTGGGTGAGTGTGGCGCTGGTGGCCGTTTCGGTGGGTCTGTTGATCGCCCGCTACGGCTTGCGCGGCGATCTGGACCTCTCCCAGCCCCTGGTGCACATCCCCTTCGACACCTTCCTTTCCCAACCTGAGGTTGTGGCCAAGCGCCAGAGTGTTCCCAAACAGAAGCTGCCCAAAGGCGTCGAAACCATCGCTGTGCCGTCAGAAGCCACCGAAGAGCGCACCGGCGAAAAGCAGAACGCCATGGAAGAGGAAACCATGCGCGCCGAATCGGTCCCCAGTGACGCGCCCGGCGACCGGGAATCGCAAAAAGGCAAGGGCGATGAATCCGGCGAACAGGGCGGCAAGGAATCAGCCGAGGCCGAGGAAAAGGGCGACGGCAGCGCCGGCGGCGACGAAAAGAATCAGAAATCCGGCAGCGGCAATTCGCCCGGCAAGGAAAACGCCAAGTCGCCCCAGGGTAACAATCAGAATTCGCAGCAGCAGCCCGGCGACAATTCGCTGATGGACAAGATGCGCGATGCGATGGCAAACATGCTCTCCCGCATGCGCCAGAGCCAACAGGCCAACGAAGGCGGCCAGAAGAATCAGAGCGCGGGCAAGGGCGCGCCCCAGTCGGCTTCCGCCAAAGATCAGGCCGGCAAGAAGGGCGCCCCCTCACCGGGCAAGATGCAGGGGGAAGGGCAGCAGCCCTCCGATCAGGAAGGCGAACAACAGGGCGAAGGCGCTTCCAAGAACATGAGCGCCTCCAATCGCACCGACGGCGTTTCCGACAAACAGGCGCCGCAGGAAGGCAAGAGTGGGGCGGGCAAGCAGGATGGCGAGAAGGACATCAAAGCCGCTGAGCAACAGGCCGCCATGGGTAAGATCTCCGAACTGCTCGGCAAGCGCGCCAAGGACCTCACCGGCGAGGTGATGGTGGAGGTAAGCTCCGGCCGCCAGCAGTTGAAGACGCAGATGTCGCAGCGCAGCGCATCGCACGCCGACACTGGCGGCGAGATCAGCCGCGATGAAGTGCCGGCCGCCTATCAGGACTTCGTACAGCAGTATTTCGAAGAATTGCGCAAACCGGCCCCCGGGAAAGCGAAGCCGGTCACCCAGTAACTGGTAGGCCTTAGTTAGGCTCCCAACTGCGTAGCCAGATCGCCGAAGTCCCTCGCCGTCACATCCACACCCTCCGGCGCCGTCTCGGCCTTCTTCCCCGGCCCATGCTCCAACGGCCGCGCCACAAAAGCCATCCGCATTCCGGTCTTCGCCGCCGCGCGCAGGTCCCCGGCGTGTGCCGCCACCATCATCACCTCTTGCGGCTTGAATCCCAGCAGATCCGCGGCGGAAAGATACGCCTCCGGATCGGGCTTATAGTGCCGTGATAGCTCCGACGATAACACACAATCCCAGGGCAATCCGGCGTGCTTGGCCATGTTCGTCAATAGCGACACATTGCCGTTGGACAACGTGGCGATGACATACTTCTTCTTCAGGCGAATAAGCCCGGCCACCGCATCGGGCCACGGCCGCAGCCGGTGCCAAACACGATTCAGATGGTCGGTCTCTTCCTCGCTCAGCCCCGTAAGCCCGAATTCGCCGGCCAGCCGGTCCAGGATCATCCGATGCAGCGCGTCGATCTTCGTCCACGGCAGTTCGCCTTTGCGCACCTGCGCCATGGACGGTCCATATCCGGCGCGCCATTTGTCGGCGAACAGCGCCCAGTCCACCGTCCATCCCTTGGCGCGATTCAACGCTTCGCCTTCCCGGATAATCGAGGTGCGCCAATCCACCACCGTCCCGAACACGTCGAAGGTCAGAGCCTTCACCCGGCTCACCGCCGCCGGCGGGGCCATCATGGCAAGCGAAACCGGCATGAATTCGCGCCTCCTCATCGGGATCTATTTCAGATTCGTCCGCTGCGGAGGGGGAGGAACCGGCGTCCGCACGGTGTTGCGGTCATTGGAGCAGGAAAGGAGAAACGAACCCGCCAAAACCAGGATAACAAGCCTCATACGGATTCACTGTAACACCTTCATCAGCAGCAGTGTCCGGTCGTCGGAAGGCGGCGCGCCGCCCGTCCATTCTTCCACCGCGGCGCTGATTTCGCGAATGATTTCCGCCGCCGGCGATGTCCGCATGCGCTCCATCGTGCGCCGCAGCCGCTCTTCGCCGAATTCTTCACCGGCATCGTTTTCCGCCTCCGTGATGCCGTCACTGTACATCGCCAGCACATCGCCCGCGGCCAGCGGCAACCGCCCGCTTCGATAGCTCATTTTCGGCAGCAGCCCCACCACCGGTCCGCCTTCGGTAAGGCCCGTGAAACCTCCGTCCGGATGCAGGAGGAACGGTGGATTATGCCCGGCATTGCAGTAGTGAAGCTGCCGGTTGACGGGGTCC
Organism: Bryobacteraceae bacterium; assembly: GCA_033762895.1. Classification (GTDB taxonomy): domain Bacteria; phylum Acidobacteriota; class Terriglobia; order Bryobacterales; family Bryobacteraceae; genus CADEFT01. The sequence continues at coordinate 12,243 of JANRLE010000241.1, forward strand.
ACTTCCACCAGGCAGAAGGTGATGAACCGGTTGGCCGGGCACGTGGCGGCGATCGCGCGATTGAACCGTTTGACGAACTCCGCCGGTTCCAGATCCACCTCCGACAGCGTCTGCACGTGCGCCTGCATCTTCATCATCATCAGCGATGCCGGCAGCCCTTTGCCCGCCACATCGCCCACCACCAGCCCGATGCGGCCGTTCGGGAACGTAAGGAAGTCGTAGTAGTCGCCCCCCACCGTGCGCGAAGGCGATTGATGCCCTGCTATCTCGAATCCCGCTACCAGCGGCGGCGCCGCGGGCAGATGGCTGCGCTGGATCTCGGCCGCCTGCTCGATCTCCATCGCGTGAAACCGCTCCTGCTCGGCGATCAGCGCCATCCGTTCCTGCTCCAGTCGCACCGCCACCACGTTGGCCATCACCGTCAGCAAACTCAGTGACTCCTGTGTAAACGGTGTGATCAGCCGCACCGAGTCCACATACAACAATCCAATCACCCGCTCGTCGGTCTGCAGAGGCACCGCCATCAGCGATTGCACACCGCCAAACACGATGCTGTCCCGCCGGTGCAGGATTTCCTCGGAAAGCACGTTCTGGATCAGCAGCGATTGCCGTTCATTGAGCACCCGGTCCCGCACCAGCGTGCTGATACGGAAGCTGTCGCCGCGCGAGGCCTGCTCCACAAGATGCCCGTTCTCCAGCGTCAGCAGCACGCCCCGGTCAGCCCTTACCGTTTCCATCGACTGGCGGAGGATTACCTGAAACAGCTCTTTCAACGGCCGCCGCACCGCCAGTTCCTTGCCCGCGCGGATCAGCGCGCTCACCGGATCGTTGGCGTCCACCGGCAGCGCTTCCTTGAGCGACAGGCTATATCTGGTGCTTGCCGGTATCTGTGCGGAAGGGGATTCGAAAACCACCGTTCGCAGCGCCGGTTCGTGATCCTCGCAGGTGATCACCACGGCGCTGGCCGTCACCTTGTCTCCGGCGCCCATTCTCTGTGGGCCGTTCACCCGGCTGCCGTTCAGATAGGTGCCGTTCTTGCTGCCCAGGTCCTCCACCAGCCATTCGCCGTCGCGCTGACGCAATGACAGGTGCTGGCGGGAGAGGCCGATGTCCTCGGGAAACGCAAAGTCGTTGCCGGGATGCCGGCCAAGCGTGATCGAATCACGATCGGCGGGGACCTCTCGCGTGAAACCGTCTTGAGTGGAGACAACTAGCCGCAACATCAGGATGGCAGGGAAGCTTAGCTATTGTAGCGCTGCGCGGCGCGGCAAGGGAAGGAAGAAAGGAAAAGGGGGACCGGGCGATCCCCCTCCATCGGGCAGAAGCCTACTTGATCTTGTACGTTCCGTCAGGCAGCTTTTCGCGGTGCGCTTCATGGCAGCCCTTGCAGGAGCCGCCCAGCTTCGCCGAAGCGGCCTTGGCTTCGTCGGCCTTTCCAGCCTTGGCAGCCGCCGTCAGTTCACGCGCCGCCGCCATTCCGTCGCGCGTGAATTTCACCGCGTCGTCCATCTTGCGTTCCCGCCAGAAAGCGCCGGTACCGCGGAGGGCGCCGGAGATTCCTTCCGAATGCTTCGCAACTTCCTCCATGTTGCCAGCCTGCATGCCCTTGCGAAGTCCGCCCATGTGGTCACCGGCAGCCTTCATCTTCGTGTGCAGTTCTTTTTCATCAAGTGCCAGGCCAAGCGAGATACTGATCACGCCCAGCAAGGCGAAAATAAAAGGTTTCTTCATCCTCTTCAACTCCTTTGTCGGTGCAGGATAGACAAGCGTATTTTACTGCGAACCGCCTGGCAAATCGAAGAGCCGCCAGATTAAAATCCCTCAAGCGAAGTCGCTCGCGGTCACCATACGGTTCTCTGAGATGCTGATCTCGGCGGCGAACGCCAGCTTTGCCGGCTCCATTGCGGCCGCAACGCTTAGCAGGGGCTGGCTCCGCTCCCGCACGTTGCGGAAAAAATCGCGGTAAAGCTGAATCTCCGCATCCTCGCCGGAAACCGGCGTGGCGGGTGTCCATACTTCCTCGCGCCCTCTCTCACGCCGGATCAGCACCTTGCCGCCGCTGCGCGTCAATACGCCTTTGTCGCCCACAATGGAGAACGTATTGCCGCCGCCTGCCGCAAAGCAGGAGAAGGCGTAGCTGAAGCGGGCTCCGTTGCCGAAATCCGCGATAAGGCTGGACACATCGCGCGTATCGCGATCCCTGTAATGCACCACGCCACCCGTCGCCGCCACCCTCACCACCGGCGACTTCACCAGCGAGCATACTTCCGCAAAGGCATGCACGGAGAACTCAAGCTCCGTGGAGCCGGCCGTCTTCTTCAACAGACGCCAGCTCGTCTTCTTTCCAGTGGCTGGATCCATGTACTGCCACGTGCGTGGATTCCAGTCGCCTCGCATCTCCGTGCATGTGATCAGCCGGATGGCGCCGATCGCCCCGTTCTCCACCGCATCGCGCGTCTCGGCATCGGGTTTCATATACCGCCGCTGCATGCAAACCGCCAGAATCCGTTTGGTGCGCGCGGTCTCCCGTTCGATCTCTTTAGCCTGCGCGTAGTTCATCGCCAGGGGTTTTTCCAGCACCACGTCCTTGCCTGCGCGCAGCGCGGCCAGCGCCATCTCATGATGCAGGTAGCCGGGCGTAACGATCACCACCACACCGACATTGCTGTCCTTCAGCAGCTCGCGATAGTCGGTGTAGGTGGCGGCCTTCTGTGCAAGCTGGCCGTTCACCTCCGCCATCCGGTCAGACTCGACGTCGGCCAGAGCCGTAATCCGCGCGTCCGGCATCTTGAGCAGCGCGCCCCAATGTTGCCTGGCGCGCGCCCCGCAGCCAATGATCCCGATCTTCATTTGCTGTTGAGCCTGCAGTTGCGCCGCCATTGTCGCGGCGCCTGTCTGCATCCAAATCCGGCGCGTGGGTTGCATGAAGGATATGATATCGGAAGACCTCATGATCAACCGGCGCGCGTTTCTTTCCCTTCCGGCCGGGGCCGCCATGGCGCAGGCCCCGAAGCGGCCCAATGTAGTGGTGCTGCTGGCAGACGATCTCGGCTGGGCCGACGTGGGCTTTCACGCCTCTGAGATCCGCACGCCGAACATTGACAGACTGGCGTCGCAGGGCGCCGAACTTGAGCGCTTCTATTCCTTCCCGGTCTGCTCGCCGACGCGGTCCGCGCTGATGACCGGCCGTTCGCCCATGCGTCTGGGCGTGGCCTATTCCGTCATCCGGCCGTGGCTCAATTATGGCCTGCCCGCCGGCGAGCACCTGATGCCTCAAAGCTTCCGCGCCGCGGGCTACCAGACGGCCATCACCGGCAAGTGGCACCTGGGCCATTCGCAGGCGAAGTTCATGCCTAACTCGCGCGGCTTCGATCATGCCTATGGCCACGTGAATGGCGCAATCGACTACTTCGACCACACCCGCGAGGGCGGCCTGGACTGGCATCGCAACGGCAAGAGCGTGGACGAAAAAGGCTACAGCACCGACCTGCTTGGCGCCGAGGCATCGGCATTTATCAGGAAGCGTGACCGCAGCCGCCCCTTCTTCCTCTACGTTCCCTTCAACGCCCCGCACACGCCGCTGCAGGCGCCGCAGGCCCGCCTCGATAAGTACGCCAACATCGCCGACAAACGGCGCCGCACCTTTGCCGCAATGGTGGATGGCCTTGATACCTCCATCGGACACATTCTCTCCACGCTCGACCAGGAGCGTGTGGCCAACGACACCATCGTGCTCTTTTTCAGCGACAACGGCGGGCCCGTGGCGCAGGCCGCGCGCAATACCCCGCTGCGCGGCGCCAAGGCGACGACGTGGGAAGGGGGCATCCGCGTCCCGGCCGTGTTACGTTGGCCGGGTAAGATCCCCGCGGGCGGGAAACTTCGCCAGATGATGGCCGCCTGGGACGTGTTCCCCACACTTTCCGCCGCCGCGGGCGTGAAGCCGCTCAATGCGAAACCCCTCGATGGCATGAATCTCTGGCCGCAGCTTGCCTCCGGAAAGACGATCCCACGCGAGGAGATGTTCTTCATCATCGAAGCGCAGTCGCGTATCATGACCGCCGTCCATCATCGCGAGTGGAAGCTGGTGCGGGAGGAGACCGGCCAGCCGGTCCACCATCTCTTCCGCATCGAAGAGGATCCGAATGAAGAGCGCAATCTTGCCGATCGCCACCCGGAGGTGGTCAAGGATCTCGCCGCCCGCATCGACCGTTGGAAGAAGCTGCATCCGCCCGATGGCATCCGCGCCAAAGAAGCCGCCCCTGCCGGATGGAAGGCGCCGCCCAAGTGGGCCGAAGCCGCTCAGAGCACGCCGGAGTGAATACGCGGCCCCGGCGCCTGCCGCGCCAGTATCTCCGCTTCCTCGGCCAGCATCTGCTGCCAGCGCGCCTCCACCGCCGCCTTGCCGCCGATCTTCTGCGCCAACTTCAGAAACACCTTGTAGTGGCCCAGTTCGGAAGAAAACAGCGCCTGGTAGAAGCTGGCCAGTTCCTCATCGGTGGAAGCCGCCGCCAGCACGGCGAAGCGTTCACAGGACCGCGCTTCAATGAGCGCCGACACGAAAAGCCGGTCCACGATTTCTCCCGCCTGCCCCTTTCTCACCAGCAGCCGCAGCGCGTTGGCATAGGGATTCTTGTGGATGCGGTCCATGCGCCCCCCGCGCCGCACCAGCAGGCGTGTCACCTGGGCCAGGTGCGCGGCTTCATCACGCGCGACGCCGGTCATCGTTTCCACCCACCCGGGCACCCAGTCGTTCGGCCATCTTGTCATCAGCTCGAGCGCATTATTGGCGGCTTTTCTCTCGAGAAACGCATGGTCAACCAGCAAGGCGATGGGATCGGAAAGGACCGCGCGGCCCCATTCGGCCGGCGTCCGGGAAAGCAGCGGAAGTGTGTCGGTCCGGTCCACATTTTCAGCATAGCCTCACGCCAGCAGAACCGGCTGGCTTGGTGTTAACATAAGCACGCGAAGCGGCCTTGCGATTCGGAGCGCCGGGCCGTCGTCGCGCGGATCATATGACCTCAAGGAATCGTTGGTTTCGGTTGCGAACCGTGTGCGCCCTGGCCCTGGTTTGCCTTCCAGCCATTGTCTGGACATCGGCTTTCCTGACGGCCCAGGCGCCGCCCTCCACCACGCTGGAGGCGCCCTTCACGCAGCAGGTGCAGCCGTTTCTTAAAGAGAACTGCCTGCGTTGCCACAACGTGGATGCGCCGACTTCCGGCGTCCGCGTGGACCACCTCGACGCCTCCCTGCCCGACCAGCACCTTCGCCTGTGGGAAGGCATCCGTCACCGCATCTCCGATGGGTCCATGCCGCCCAAGGGCCAGCCGCAGCCCACCAGCGCCCAGCGCCAGCAGACGGTGGAGTGGATCACCCGCGCCCTGGAACTGGCGCGGTCCCGTCCTGCCCCCAAGAACGGACTGGTGCGGCGCCTCACCGTCTCGCAATACCGCAATACCCTGCGCGAGTTGCTGCAATTGGACGACGATCTGACCGAGATCCTTCCTCCCGACGCCATCTCAAAGGACGGCTTCGTGAATAACAAGGACACGCTGCAGCTCTCTCCACTGCTGATCGAGGCCTACCTCGAGATCGCCGAAGAGGCCCTCAATCGATCCATCGTGGATCCGAAGTCGAAGCCCTCCATCCAGAACTTCCGCGTCGACCTTGGCGCGTCGATCAATCCCGATCCCCTGCCCGAAAAACTTATCCTGGGCGCCGACAGCCTGCTGCTGGACAACAGGGATTTCGCCGTTTCTCAACTGACTCCCACCAAGCCCTTCGCTTTCGATCCGTTCTTCATGCGCACCCGGTATCGTTTCATCGAAGGCTACGCGGGCAACGCAACCGTGCGGGGCTGGAAAGAGTACGACAGCATTTATCACGCGGTATTTGCCTGCATGCGCGGCAACCATGGATATCCCAAGGGGAACGCCTACAGCACCGTCCCCAACGGTCTGTTGCTGCGGCCGGCCATTCCCACCGATGAGTTATTCGGAATCGACGGCACTTATGGGCCGAGGGCGAACTTCAAGATTTCTCTGCGCGAGTTGCCCGACCACGGACGCTTCCGGGTGACCGTCACCGCGGCTAAATACAACGATGGTCTGCTGCTCGATCCCGGCGCCGCCGCCCAGCCGCCGGATGCGGCCGCCATCATCAGCCGCGATCCGGAACGTGCCCAAACCGTTACCCTCAGGCAGGCCGGCGTTTACCAGGTGGATCTGCACGCTGCCGCGCGCGCCGCCGCGCCCGCGGCGCCGGACACGTCCCGGCTCAGTCTCGGGTTGGCCGGATCATGGCCGCTCGATGGCGCTGCAGCGGGCCGCCTGGAAGGAGACGCGCGGTTCGTGGACTCACCCTTTGGCAAGGCTGTGGCGCTCGACGGCATGGAAGATTCATTGGTGATCCCCGCTGAGCAAGCGGCGAACGTCGGCGGTGGAGATTTCACGGTGGCGGCCTGGATTCACCCGCGGCAACTCAGGCGCGCGGCCATCGTCGCCCGCGGCAAGCACGAATGGACGCAGGGCTGGTATCTGGAGATGCCCGACAACAAGGGCACGCTGCGGCTGGAAACCGCCGGCCCGGACAGCCTCTCCAACGGCGCGGTCTCTTCTCCGCCCGGAGTGATCCGCAACAAAGCCTGGCAGCACGTGGCGGCGGTGGTCCGGCGCGGCAGGGAAACGCGGCTCTACGTTAACGGCTACCCTGTGGCGAAGGGGCAGATTGGCGCGGCGGAACTGGATAATGCGAAACTCGGCCTGCAACTCGGCCGCATCGCGGAAGCCCAGCCGTTCAAGGGCGAACTGGATGAAGTGCGCATCTACCGGCGCGCTCTTGAAGAGGCGGAACTGCAGGCGCTGATCGAACCGGGAAGGCAGTTCGCGCAGCCGCCTCCTGAAAAGCCGCAGGACGTGATTCTCACCCTGGGTGACCGGCAGTTTTCGGGCATCCTGCAGCCGGCCTTCCTCGTGGTGAGGCTCGATGCCGGGCCGCTGCGCATCCACGCTGAACACGCCGGCGTGACGGATCTGGACCGCGTGGTTCTCACTCCGCTTGCCGCCGGGCACGAAGCCGCGCGGCGTTTCCTGACGTTTGAAGAGCGCTCCCCCCGGCTTGGCGTTCATCTGGGCCTGCGCCGCGATTGCGGCAGCACGTTCGCACCCGTGGGGCCGCCCCAAACCGTGGCCGGCGGCAAGCTTGCACGCTTTGTCTTTGAAGGAGCCATCAGCAACTTCCCCAGCCCCAATGTCGAAAAGGATAACGTCAACTATCTTGCCGGCATCCGGGAAATCGGTGTTCGCAGCGAGTATACCGACGGGCGCGACATGGCTAGGCTGCTGATCCGGTCAGTGGAGTTCGAGGGGCCGTTCTACCAGACGTGGCCGCCGCCGTCTCATCGCGGCATCTTCATCGATTTCCCTCGCAAGGACGATCCTGCGGCCTACGCGCGCGCGATTATTCGCCGCTTTGCGGCCCGCGCCTACCGCCGCCCCATCACCCCGGCCGAGGAATCCGCGCTGATGGCGGTGTTCCGGAAATCATCCGCCGCCGGCCGCGGCTTTGAGGAGTCTGTGAAGGACACCCTGCAGGTCGTGCTCACCTCCCCGCAGTTTCTCTTCCTGATTGAAACCAGCGCCACGCCCGCGCCCGAACCACTGGATGACTACGAGCTTGCTTCCAAGTTGTCGTATTTCCTGTGGAACGGGCCGCCTGACCGCAGGGCGCTGAATCTGGCCGCCAGCGGAGCGCTGAGAAAACAGTTGGATGCTGAAGTGGACCGGATGATCGCCGACTCCCGCTTCCCGCGCTTCATCCAGGAATTCGCCGCCCAATGGTTGAGCCTGGACAAATTCCAGGTGCTGGAACCCGACCGCAGCCGCTTCCCCAAGCTCTCACGCGACACACGCGCCCATTTGCGTGAGGAGCCGGTGCAGTTTCTCCAATACCTGGTTCGCAATAACCTGCCGGTTCGGAATCTGATCGAGTCCGATTTCGTGGTGGCCAACGAAGTGGTGGCCAACTACTACGACTTTGCCGGTAAGACCGAAAGCGGCTTCCGCTTTGTTCCCGTCGCGCATGGGCGGCGCGAACTCGGCGGCCTGCTCACCCAGGCGGCGATCATGGCCGGCCTGTCCGACGGACGCGAATCGAACCCGGTAAAGCGCGGCGCGTGGCTGGCAAGGAAGATCGTCGCCGAACCGCCCGATGACCCGCCGCCAAACGTGCCGGCTCTGAAGGAAGACCCCCAGCAGCAACTCACCCTTCGCCAGCGCATTGAGCAGCATCGCAATCAGCCGGGCTGCCGCCAGTGCCACTCCAAGATCGATCCCTGGGGAGTGGCATTCGAAGAGTTCGACGCCGGCGGGCGCCTGAAACCGCATCCGGCCGACGCGCGCTCAAAGCTGCCCGACTCCGCCGAAGTCGCCGGCATCAATGACCTGAAGCGCTATCTTGGCCAGGATCGCATCGATCAGGTGGCCTTCAGCGTCCTCAAGCATCTGGCGGCCTACGCCAACGGCCGCAGCCTGACATACAATGAAGTCAACCACCTGAAACAGGACGGATTGAAGTTGAAGGCCGGCGGCTACCGGATGAAGGATATGATCCGGTACGTCGTGAACAGCAGGCTGTTCCTCGAAAAGTAGTAAAATGCCATCGGAGATTCTCATGCGTACGTCCCTCAAGATTGACCGCCGCGCTTTCCTCAAAGGAGTGGGCGGCGCCTCTCTGGCCTTGCCCGTACTCGACGCCATGGGCGCCAAGGTGACCGATCAGGTCCCGCGCCGGTTCTGCGCGATCTACACCGCCAACGGCATGTCACTGCCCAAAACGGAGCACGGCATTGAGGACTGGCACTGGTTTCCCACCGCCGAACGCAACGGCGAGTTCGTCTTCGGCAAGTCGACCGAGCCGCTGAGCCGGTTCCGCAAACAGCTCAGCTTCATGGGCGGGTTGTATCATCCCAGCGGCCCCAAGGCCGACCCGCACACCTGCTCCGATATGTGGCTCACCGGCGCCCCGCTGCACAATCCGAAGCCGGGGACTTACAACACGGCGGGACTCGACCAGGTGATCGCGCTGCACACCAAGCAGCACTGCCGGCAACCGTCGCTGGTGATGTCGATCGATGCCGGCACCGGCTTCCTCTCGCGCACCGGCACCATCTCTTACAGCCTGGAAGGGCGGCCGATTCCCGCCGAGAACAACCCGCGCCGCATCTTCAACCGCCTGTTCCGCGGCGACCGGGCGTCGCTCAAGTCCGAGCATGAGAAACTGCAGCGGCGCATCAAGCTGGTGGACGCCGTGGCCGAAAGCGCCCGATCCCTGGACAAGCAGCTCGGCAAGTCCGACCGCGAACGGATGGAGCAGTACCTCACCAGCCTCAACGAGGTGGAGTCGCGACTGATCGCCTCTGAACGCTGGATCGACATCCCGCTGAAGAAGCAGGATTATTCGCATCTGAATCTCGACGCGACCTCCGAGGGCGAGCCTGCCGAATACTACCGCAACATGTTCGACCTCATCGCCCTGGCCTTTGATGCCGACATCACGCGCTCAGTGACGTTTATGCTCAATCGCGAGGACGGCATGGGCATCAGCGATACGTTCCCGCTGAAGCTGGGGCTTTCCAAGACCCATCACAACCTCTCCCATGCCACCGACAAGGACGGACAGATGCAGTTTGCCAAGTACGATCTGTTCCTCAGCCAGCGGTTGGCGCACTTCCTTGACAGGATGAACGGCTATCAGGACCGCCAGGGCACGGTGCTGGACAACACCATCGTGCTGTTTGGCAGCGGCGCCAGCACTACGCACAATCCCCGCAATCTGCCTACTCTGATTGCCGGCGGGGCCAACATGGGTCTCAAGCACGGCGTCTATTGGCGCAATGGCGAGACCCGGATGGCGAACGTCTACCTGAGCATCCTGCAATCGCTGGGCATCGGGCAGGAATCGTTCGCCGACTCCACCGGCACTCTCAGCGGATCCATTTTCAGCCGCGCCTAGGGCGGTCCATCCCGCTGCGCATTGACAGGGGGCGGAGTTCTTGGTACGCTCGTTTCATACGATTGTTTCATACAGTCGTTTGAACCACGATGCCCGCAGCAGATACCAAAGACCGTATCCTCGACGCCGCCGAAAAGCTCTTCGCCAACCATGGCTACGACGCAACCTCGGTGCGCGCCATCGCCACCGCCGCCGGCGTCAACCTCGCCGCCATCAACTACCACTTTCAGTCCAAGGACGCACTGCTGCATGCCGTCTACGCACGCCGCGCCGGGCCCGTTAACGCGCGCCGCCTGGAGTTGCTGGACGAATTCGAAGCGGCCGCCGGCGGCAGGCCGCTCACACCGGAACTGATCCTTGAAGCCTTTCTGCAGCCGATCGCCGAGTTGGGAGACCGTGTCGGCCACATCCCGCGCATGATGGTGCGCCTCCAATACGTGGAACAGGGACCCACGTTCGAAAAGGTCTTCGAAACTCACTTCCGCCCCATGTTCATGCGCTTTTTCCAGGCGCTGAAGCGGGCGCTGCCCGGCCTGGGCGAAGACGAGTTATTCTGGCGCCTGCAATTCACCGTCGGCGCATTTGCCCACATCATGGCCAGCGGTTTCGCGCTGAAGATGCGCGGCCGCAAGAAGGCCGGCGCCGAACAGCTCCAGCGCCAGTTGATCGCCTACGCCTCGGCCGGATTCCGCGCGGAGCCTGTGGAGAGGGAGCAATGAGAAGACCACTGCTGATACTGCTTTGGGTGCTCACGGCGGCCGGCCAGGAAGCGCCCGTGATGCCCCTGAGCCTCCGTAAGGCGGTGGAAATCGCTGTTGCGCCCGAGGGCAACACACGCATCGAAATCGCGCAGGAGGTGATCGCCCAGGCCGAAGCCCGCAAAGCCCAGGCGCGGTCGGCGCTGCTGCCGAACATCGATGGCAGCGTTTCCTACCAGGACATCACGCGCAACCTGCGGGCATTCGGCATCCAGGTTCCTTCTGTCCCCGGCATTCCCTTTTCGTTCCCCAGCTTCGCCGGGCCGTTCGGCGTGTTCGATGCGCGGGCCAGCGCGAATCAATCGGTGTTCGATCTGAGCAGCATTCGCCGCTACCAGTCCTCGAAAGCCGGCGTGGAAGTGGCCCGGCGTGAGAAGGAGTCCACGCGCACGCTGGTGACGGATCAGGTGGCGCGCGCCTATCTTTCCGCGTTGCGGGCCGAATCGAATCTTGAAACCGCCCGCGCCAATGTTCAGCTTGCCGAAGCGCTGCGGGAGTTGGCCGAATCGCAGAAGCGCGCCGGCACCGGCACAGGAATTGAAGTAACCCGCGCCGACGTGCAACTGGCTAATGAGAAACAGCGTTTGCTGGTGGCGGAAAACGATCGCAGCCGCGCCCACCTGCTGCTGCTGCGGGCGCTGGACCTGCGGCTGGATACCAGGCTGGAACTTACCGACAGGCTGGCCTATCAGATTGTCGAGCCCATCAGTTATGACCAGGCCGTCGCCGCCGCGGTGAGCGCCCGGCCGGACTGGAAGGCGCAGCAGGAGAAGGAACATCTGAATCAGCTCAATTACTCCGCTGTCCGCTCGGAGCGGCTTCCTTCGGTGGCGGCCTTCGCCGACTATGGGTCGATCGGAACGGAAATCGGCGACTCGCGCGCCACCCGCGGCGTTGGGATCGCCCTTCGTTTTCCGGTATTCGACGGCGGCCGCCGCGACGCGAGGCGGGCAGAGAGCATGTCGCTGCTGCGGCAGGAACAGATCCGCTCGCGCGACCTGCGCCGCCAGATGGAACTGGAAATCCGCCTTGCGTTCGACACGCTGCAATCGGCGGACTTGCAGGTGCGGACGGCCGAGGAGGGCATGAAACTGGCGGAGAGAGAATTGGAACAGGCCCAGCGGCGCTACAAGGCCGGCGTGACGAACAGCCTGGAAGTAACCGACGCGCAGACGCGGGTGGCGCGCGCGCGGCGCAATCGCACCGACGCCCTGTTCCAGCACAATCTTGCCCGCCTGGACCTCGGCACGGCCATCGGCGCGGTGGACCGCTTCCTGCCCTGAAGGAGACTCCGCTATGAAGAACGCAGTTCGCATCCTCATCGTTCTCGCCGTGCTGGCGGGCGCCGGCATCATCGTCATGCGCGCCGGCTGGTTCCACCGCGAGGATCCGAATCGTATCCTGCTCTCCGGCAATATCGAAATGACGCAGGTGGACATCGCGTTTAAGCTGCCCGGCCGCCTGGTGGAACTGAACGTCAAGGAAGGCTCCAAGGTCACCAGGGACATGGTGATCGCGCGCGTGGACCAGGCCGGCACGGCGCGGCAGAAGGACCGTGAGCAGGCGGGTCTCGATGGCGCCAACGCGCAGCTTCTCCAGATGCGCACGGCAATTGAGTTCCAGCGCGCGGCCATGGAAGGCGACCTGGCGGTGAAGGCCGCCGACCTCAGGCAGGCCGAAGCGCGGCTCGCCGAACTGGAGGCCGGGTCGCGGCCACAGGAGATCCAGGGCGCCCGGGCGCAGGCGCAGGACGCCGCCACCTGGCATGAGCAGGCCCGGCGCGATTGGGACCGGGCCCAGACACTCTACAAGGACGAGGACATCTCCACGGCCCAGTATGAGCAGGCGCGCTCACGATTTGAAAGCACCGCCGCGGCACTCAAACTGGCGAAAGAACGGCTGCAGCTAATGGAAGAAGGCCCGCGCAAAGAGACCATCCACGCCGCCCGGGCCCAGGTGGAACGCGCGCGCGCGGCCCTGCGGCTCTCCGAAGCCAATCGTATTGAACTGCGCCGCCGGGAGCAGGAACTGGCGGTCCGCCAGGCCGACATCGGCCGGGCAAAAGCCGGCATCGCCATCATCGAAACCCAGCTTGACGACACCACCGTGCGCTCACCCATCGACGGTATTGTGCTGGTCAAATCAGCGGAACCGGGCGAGGTGCTGGCCGCCGGAGCCACCGTCGCCACCATCGGCGATCTGGAGCATCCCTGGCTGCGCGCCTTCATCAGCGAACGCGACCTTGGCCGCGTGAAGATCGGCGCACAGGTGAAGCTGACTACTGATTCCTACCCCGGAAAGACTTACTCCGGCCGGGTCAGTTTCATCGCGTCCGAGGCGGAATTTACGCCTAAACAGATCCAGACCACCGACGAACGGGTGAAGCTTGTCTACCGCATCAAGATCGACGTGGAGAATCCACAGCAGGAACTGAAGGCGTCCATGCCGGTGGACGCGGAGATCGTGCTGTGATCGAAATCCGCCAGCTTACGCGAAAGTTTGGCGCCGTCACGGCCGTGGACAATCTTTCCCTTTCCATACCCAAGGGCGAGATCTTCGGGCTGGTGGGCCCGGACGGGGCGGGAAAGACCACCACGCTCCGCATGCTCTGCACGCTAATGCTGCCAACTTCGGGAGAGGCTTCGATTGCCGGGCTCGACGTGACGCGGCACGTGGACAAGGTGAAGGACCGCATTGGCTACATGGCCCAGCGATTCGGCCTCTATGGCGACCTCACCGTCGAGGAGAATCTGCGCTTTTACTCCGACCTGTTCGGAGTCACCGGCGCGACGCGAAGCGAACTGACGCCGCGTCTGCTGGAAATGACCCGCATGACGCCGTTCCGCGCGCGGCCCGCGGCGAAACTTTCAGGCGGCATGAAACAGAAACTGGCCCTGATGTGCACCCTGCTGCACAAGCCCGAAGTTCTGTTTCTGGATGAGCCGACCAACGGCGTCGATCCCGTTTCCCGGCGCGATTTCTGGGTGATTCTACACCAGCTTGTGGCCGAAGGAATGACCGTCTTTGTCACCACCGCCTACCTGGATGAAGCAGAACGCTGCGGCCGCGTGGGCCTGATGCATCAGGGCCGCCTGATCCGGCTGGACACGCCCGCCGCCCTCCGGCGTTCCCTCAACGAAACGTGTTTCGAAGTCCGCACGGCGGACCTGCGGCAGGCGCGCGACATCCTCCGGCCCGTGGCCGCCAGCGCGGATCTGGCCGGCAATGCGCTCCACGTCTTCGCGTCTGACGAAGCGGGGTTGCGGGCCGCCCTTCAGGCGGCGGGTGTCACCGAAGCCCGAATCCTCCCCATCCTGCCTTCGCTGGAAGATGTCTTCATCCACACGGTGAGAAATGAGGAGCGCGATGCGGCGTGAACCGGCGGTGGTGATCGACAGGCTGGTGAAGCGCTTCGGCGATTTCACCGCGGTCGACAACGTGTCGCTGGAGGTGGGCCGCGGCGAGATATTCGGATTCCTTGGTCCGAATGGGGCGGGTAAGTCCACCACCATCCGCATCCTCTGCGGACTGCTGGGGCCCACCTCGGGCCGCGCCACCGTGGACGGCTTCGATGTCGCCGCGGACCCTGAGTCCGTCAAAACCCACATCGGATACATGTCGCAGAAGTTCTCTCTCTACGATGACCTTACCGTGGAAGAGAACCTCGACTTTTTCAGCGGCATTTACGGCGTGCCGAAACCAAAGCGCGCGCAGCGCAAGGAGTTCGCCCTGCGCATGGCCGCCCTCAAAGAGAAGCGCGGCACCATGACCGGCCTGCTGGCAGGAGGATGGAAACAGCGGCTGGCGCTGGGCTGCGCGATCCTGCATGAGCCGCCGGTGATCTTTCTGGATGAGCCTACTTCCGGCGTCGATCCCATCGCGCGCCGCGCTTTCTGGGATCTGATCTACGATCTTTCCCACGACGGGCACACCATCTTCGTCTCCACCCACTACATGGAGGAAGCGGAATACTGCCACCGCCTGGCGCTGATGCATCAGGGCCGCGTAATCGCGCTGGGCGCCCCTTCCCAACTGAAGCAACGGCTGGCGCTCGCAACCATGGAAGAAGTGTTCGTGCAGATGATCGAAGGCGAGGAGGCGCGCGCCGTATGAACCTTCGCCGCACTACCGCCATCGCGCGCAAGGAGATCATCCACATCATTCGCGATCCGCGCAGTCTGGGGATGGCTCTGGCGATTCCCATGCTTCTTCTGGTGCTGTTCGGTTATGCCCTGTCGCTGGACGTCGACCGTATCCCCACCATCGTCTGGGATCAGGATCGCACGCCCGAAAGCCGGGCGCTCATCGCGAGATTCGAAGGCTCCCGCTACTTCCTCGTGCTCGGCTTCGCCGATCATTACCGCCCGATCGAACGGGCGCTCGATCGCGGGGACGCGCTGGCCGCGCTCATCGTCCCCGTCAACTTCGCCAGGAAGATGCAGAACGGCCGCCCCGTTGCCGTGCAATTGCTGCTGGATGGCGGCGATAGCAACACAGCCAACATCGCGTTCAATTTCGCCCGCGGCCTCATCGCCGCCTACAGCGCCGAGGTGCGGGCCGAATACACGATCCGCATGGGCGCGGGTGAGTTGAAACCTCCCGCGGACGCCCGCATGCGCGTCATGTACAACTCCGATCTTAAGTCGCGTAACTATATCGTTCCCGGCCTCATCGCCGTAATCCTGATGATCGTTGGCGCGATGCTGACGTCACTGGCCATCGCGCGCGAATGGGAGAACGGAACGATGGAGGAGTTACTCTCCACTCCGGTACGCCCCTCCGAACTTGTCATGGGGAAACTCGCCGCATACTTTCTGTTGGGCCTGGTGGACATGCTGACGGCCGTGGTGGCCGGCGTTGGTATTTTCGGTGTTCCCCTGCGTGGTTCGGCATGGCTGCTCTTCGTCACGGGCTGCGTCTTCCTCTTCGGCGCCCTGTGCTGGGGGCTGCTGCTCAGCGCGATGTTGCGCAATCAGTTGCAGGCCTTTCAGGTGAGCCTGCTGACCTCGTTTCTGCCGGCGTTTATGCTGTCCGGATTCGTCTACGCCATTGATAACATGCCGCTGCTTCCGCGGCTGATCAGTTACGTAATCCCGGCACGATACTTTGTTTCCCTCATGAAGGGCATCTTTCTCAAGGACGTCGGCCTCGAAGTGCTGTGGCTGGAGTTCGCGCTGCTGGCGATCTACGCCGCAGTTGTCTTCGCCCTGGCCACGCGAAAGCTCCGGGAGAAGATCGCATGAACTGGGAACGCGTCCTGGAAATCGTGCGCAAGGAGTTCCGCCAGGCGCTTCGCGATCCCCGGCTGCGGGCCACCATGATCGTGCCGCCCATCCTGCAGTTCCTGGTGTTTGGCTTCGTCGCCAACCTGGACGTGGAACGTTCGCGCCTTGCGTGGCTCGACCGCGACCAGACGCCCGATAGCCGCGAACTGCGCGCCGCCTTCGAAGGGTCACGCTACTTTACCCTGACGGACTACCCGGCGAGCGAATCCGATGTCCAGAAGCTGCTGGATCGCGGCGACGTGCACTCGGCCATCGTCATCCTGCCAGGGTTCAGCGCGGATCTGGCGCGCGGACGGCAGGCGCAGGTCCAGATTCTGGTGGATGGCACGGATTCCAATACGGCTTCCATCCTTTCAAGTTACTCGGCGGAGATCGTACGAACCTTCGCCGGCGCCCGCCTGATCAGTCTGCAGAACCAGAAGCGAATGGCCCGCGGCGGGATGCTGGCCAAAGTGGCGGCGCCTTCGGTAACTCTGGAGCAGCGTGTGTGGTTCAATCCGGAACTCAAGAGCCGTAACTACTTTGTTCCCGGAATCCTGGCGAACATACTCACCCTGATCACGCTGATGCTGACATCAATGGCCATCGTGCGCGAGAAGGAGATCGGCACGATGGAGCAGTTGATGGTGACGCCCATCCGCCCCGTGGAGTTGATGCTGGGCAAGACGCTGCCGTTCGCCCTGGTGAGCCTGTTCGACTTCGGGCTGATCATCGTGCTGGCGAAGCTGGTGTTCCGCATCCCATTCCATGGAAGCCTGCTTTTGCTGTTGGCCGCGGCCGTGTTGTTTCTGTTCTCCACCCTGGGCGTTGGCGTTTTCATTTCCACAGTCTCGCGCACGCAGCAGCAGGCCATCATGTCCACGTTCTTCTTCTTCCAGCCGATGTTCATGCTCAGCGGCTTCGCCTTCCCCGTCCGCAATATGCCGGAGCCGGTGCAGTATCTCACGCTGCTCAATCCGGTGCGCTATTTCCTGGAGGTGTGCCGAGGCGTGTTCCTGAAAGGCAATGGAATCGAGGTGCTGTGGCCGCAGCTCATGGCGCTGGCCTTTTTCGGCGTGGTCATCCTGTGGTTCAGCGCGAACCGCTTCCACAAGCGCCTGGATTAATCCAATCCCTCCCGGTCCGGTCTTTGGCCGGCCAGGCCCATGTCGCCGAACACCCGTTGAATCGCATCGGTGGCCGCGGCCTTCACTTTTAGAAAGTGGTCGGCATGCACGTGGATCTTCGCCAGCAGCACAGGGCCCCAAACGGTGAACCGGTCGATATCCAGCACGATCGGCGATCCTGGAAGGACATTCGGAATGGCCGCCAGTTCCTTCTTGAGCGAGTCAATCTTTGCGCGAAAGTCCTCGCCGTGCGCCAACTGGAATTCGATCATGCACAGCCGGTAGGCGTTCGACGAGTAGTTGTAGATATTCTCGCCAAACAGGCGCGCATTGCCCACAATCGTCTGCACGTTGTCGATCGTGTCGAACGTCGTGGTGAACAGGCCGATCTCCTTCACGAATCCATCCACGCCGCCGCCCGCAACATGGTCGCCCACCTTATACGGACGCATGATGATGATGAAGATCCCGGCGGCGAAATTGGCCAGCATCCCGGACCACGCCGCGCCGATCGCCAATCCCGCGCCTGCTGCAAGCGCGGCGAAACTGGTGGTGGGAATGCCGAGGAATTCCACCACACCAAGAATCAGGAAGATCGTGAGAACACCGGCCAGGATGGAGGTGAAATAGCGGATCAGCGTGGCGTCGAAATCCTGGCGTCCCAGGGCTTTGCTGGCGATTCCGGCCACCATGTTGATCAGCCTGCGGCCAATCATCCAGATGATGACGGCGCCGAACAGGCGCAGGACCAGAGGCAGAACGTTGGTCTGGAGCAATTGCAGTGTGGTTTCAAGGTTCATAATGGACGCTTCAACCGGAATTCCAGAGTCTAGCAAAGGTTGTGGGAACGCCGGTAGCCGATGATGGATTCCTCGACCCGGATGGCAGCGTCGACGCCCGGCTGACGATTCCGCTAAAGTAGAGAGGACGTGCCCGGGTGGCGAAACCGGCAGACGCAAAGGACTTAAAATCCTTTTTCCCGCAAGGGAAGTGCGGGTTCAAGTCCCGCCCCGGGCACCACTCCTGTTCGCCCGCTACCGCAGCGCCACCGCCGCCGGACACTCGCCTTCCATCCGCGGATGCACTGACCGCACGCCCTGCGCATCAAACACCTTATCCGCCACGCCATACAACTCCGCCACCACGCCGTCCCCCTTCTGCACCGTCAGACTGCGATGCGCCAGCCGCAGCTTGAACATCGTCTCCTGCCCGCCCTCCAGCGCCAGAATCTCGCCCGTGTCGCACAACTGGAAGGTCGGCTTGTCCCCCCACTCCACCAATCCCACAATCCCCGGCGGCTCCTCCACGGTGTAGATGCCGCCCGCCAGCGCCACCCGCCGTTCCCTCTTGGCCGCCGCGGGTTTGCGGAGCGCCATCAGCCCGGCGACCAACCCGCCCGCCAGCAGCGCGATGAGCAGTGCTTGTTTCACGATTCTCTCATCGGCGAAAGCCACACGCCTCCGCCAAGCCCGCCAGGAAAATGCCGTAAAATGAAAGGGCAATCGATCAATCACCCTCGAAAAAATGACCCTGGAAGAGCAGTTGGAGAAGATGCGGCGCGACTGGGATGAGCGTGCCCGCGAGAACGCCCGCTTCTACGTCAACACCGAACGCGAGCAATGGACCGATGAGGAATTCTTCGAATCCGGACGCCGTACCGTCCGCGAAGAAATCCTTACCGACATGACAAATATCTGCCAGCACAAGGAGCCCGCCGCCATGAAGGTGCTCGAGATCGGCTGCGGCGCCGGCCGCGTCACTCGCGCGCTTTCGGAAGTCTTCGGTCAGGTCTGGGCGGTTGATGTATCCGGTGAAATGATCCGTCAGGCGTCTCAGGCCCTCGCGGACCGGCCAAACGTCCACGTCCGCCAGAACAATGGCACCGACCTTTCCATTCTGGGCGGCGAAACGGGTTTCGACTTTGCCTTCTCCAGCATCGTCTTCCAACACATCCCCAGCCGCGAAGTGATCGAAAGTTATGTGGCCGAGGTGAATCGCGTGCTCCGCCCGGGCGCTCTGTTCAAGTTTCAGGTCCAGGGCGACAGCTCGCTGGAAACCAGGCCCGACGATACCTGGTTGGGCGTGCCGTTTTCCGACGAACAGGCCGTCGCCATGGCGGAAAAGTACGGGTTCGAACCCCGCTACCGCCACGGCGCGGGCGATCAATATTTCTGGCTCTGGTATTTTAAGAAGCCCTAGCCGCGCCCTTGCGCCGCTTGGCCCAATATTCTTTCATGCGGCGCGAAACCTCCGCCCGCTCTTCCTCCGACATCCCTTTGCGTCCCCTTTTCCGGGCCGAAGGTACCGCGATGGGGCCACCGGCCGAACGGGCCTGCTGCCGGGCCGACAGCAGCATTTCCATCCGCGCGATCACCTCGTCGAGGCGCTGCTTTTCTTCCAACAACTCATTGATCGCCTTGTACAAATCCATGAGAATCACCTGATGTTTCCGGCGCGATTTGTGCTCCGTCTCGTCTGGACTCCATCATGCCTTCTAAACCGTATGGGCACCAAGGTACGATCGGGTTAGGACCGTAACGTCCCGTACTAGCAAATTGCTGCGGAAAGTAATGGGAACTGGAAGCAGCGGTGCTATTTTGTCTAAGTTTATGCGTGTCTCTGCAACTCAGCGGCGAACCGTCCTCCGAAGCTCGCGCCGCCTTCCTGGCAGGAAAGGCACTTTGATTATAACCCCGAGTACCCACCGGAATCGAGGTCTAATTTGAAACCAATTTCTAATTTTTTTCAAACTACGACGCCATGCGGTACCAGTCGCCCGGCTACAACGTCCGCAGGAAGGCGATCAGCGCGCGCTTATCCTCCGGCGAAAGGTCCAACCCGTACTCATGCCCTTTCACCGCCCGCGGCTTCCCCTCGCTGCCCACAAACCCGGTCGGGCGGTAGCTGTCCTTCAGCCGCGCGGCATCGAACCAGTCCTCCAGCGTCGCCACTGACCCGTTGTGCTCAAATGGCCCCCGGTACCAGACGCCCAACAGCGAAGGAACCTTGTAGTAGCCCGTCCCCCGTCTGGTGGCCAGCGCCGTCCGCGGGTCGGTGCCAATCTCCCCGGCCGGGATCAGCTTGTTGTTCGTGTAGAGCGGCGGTGTGTGGCAATCCGCGCATCCTGACCGGTTGAACACCACCCGCCCACGCCGGCTCTGCGCGTCCGGCCGGTGGGGATTCTTCGGCGGCTTCAGCGAGTACAGGTACTGCGCCAGCGCGTAAAGCTGCGCATCGCTATAGCGGACGCCCTTGCCGGCCTGCGGAGTCTTTGCCGCCGGGTAGTCCCCAAAACGCGCGTATCCGATCATATCCTGCGCAATCGAAGAGTACCGCATCAGGTCCCCCGGTTCGTTGTGCCGGACAAATCCCGTGTGGTCCAGAAACTTGCGGTCTTTCACGCCGATCAGATCCGGGATCTGCGGCGGCGCATAAAGGCTGGTGAACGTCCGCGCCGACACGCCCGGGGGGATGGCTCTGCCGGCCGCCATCATCTCTTCCAGACTCGCCTCCCTGGCCTGACGATTAAAATCGTTTTCCATCCAGGGCAGCTCAAATTGCGCCGCAAATCCCCGTGCCTGCGCCAGCACCTTCTCCCGACCCGCGAACCGCGCCGCAACTTCCAGCAGCGCCGCTCCCTGGCGGTCACCGGGATTGTTGCCCTGTCCCCCGGCGATCACCGTTCCGTCCCGCATCACGCGCGTGTGGCAGGTGCTGCAGCCCACCGACGCCAGTTCCACTTTCCCCTTTTCGCGCACCACCCAGGTGGCAAAAGGAATCGTTCCATCCGCCGCCACCGGCATGCCATTCTTTTCGTAAAAGGCCGCATCCCGCACCTGGTCTGGTCCGAAAAACATCGGCCCGAAGACGGTGCCCGCGTTGAACACCCGTTCGCCCGCCGCGATCCAGTCCTGCCCGGTCTTGAGTTTGCCCGCGTCAAAGGCGATCTCGGGCTCCCGTGATTGCAGCCAGTCCCAATACCCCTTCGGCTCCCGGGAGGGGTGATAGACCGGGTAGGCGCGGTAGATCTTGCGCTCCGGAATCCGGTAGTAGTCTTCCGCGGAGATGTGCCGCGGCGTGTACTCCGGCCGGACCAGCGGCACTTCCATCCGCTTCACCGCTTCATCGGTCCACACCTGAGGAACCTGCGCCGCCAGCGCCGCCCACATGAGAATCCACGCGCGCATATGCCCTCAGTCTAGCTTAGAAGGCCCGTGCTAACGCGCCAGGAACGGGAAATACGGTACTACCTTGAACCCAAACCGCGTCACCGCGAAATAGGCCCACACCGACCCGATCACCATCAGCGCGAAGAACGCATACAGCACCTTATCCCACGGGAACCGCCTGCCCTCCCGGCTCAGCACCAGCAAATGGCTGGCGAACACGCCGACAAAAAACAGCAGGATCATCGGCACCGAAAAGATCATCAGGTTGAACACGTCCGGCGTCGGCGTGATGATCGCCGCCAGCACCACGATGATCAGAATCGCGTAACGTGAATTCTCCAGCAGGAACTTCGGGCTGGCAATCCGCAGCAGCGTCAGAAAGAAAATCAGAATCGGCGTCTCAAACACCAGACCAACGCCCAGCGTCACGTTCACGAACAGCTCAAAGTACTCCGTGATCGAGACCATCGGCTGTACATTGATGTCCCGCCCGATTCCCAGCAGGAACACCAGCCCGTAACGGAAGGCGACGAAATACGCAAAAAGGCCCCCCAGAATGAACAGCCCCGCCGAGCACAGCACGAACGGGCCCGCCATGCGCCGTTCCTTCTTGTACAGCCCCGGCGCAATGAACGCCCAGACCTGGTACAGAATCCACGGCGAGGCCAGAAAAATCGAAGTCAACATCGGCACCTTCACCCAGATCGTGGAGAAGGCCTCCATCGGGGTGATCTGCACCAGCTTCGGCGGATCGACGCCCAGTTGCTTGAGCGCATCAATGGCAGGATCGCTGACGATCTGCCACAACTGGTTGGCAAAGATCAGCGCGGACAGGAATGCCACGCCCATTCCCATCAGCGCGCGAATGATGCGCGTCCGCAGTTCCTCCAGATGATCGAGGAACGACATGCGCAGCATGCCCTCTTCATCCGGATCGGTTTCCTCTTCTTCCGGAGGTGGTGGATCGGCCGGTGGCGCCGGCGGCGCGGGTGGGTTCCCGGCCTGCTCCTGCGGCACCGGCGCCGTGTTCGATTCGTAGGCGTACGGGTCGTCACTGTACCCGTAAGGATCGTCGGTGGTCTGCGAATAACTGACTTCGGTGGTCTCTCCCGATGGAGCGACGCCGCCCGGCCCGCCGTGAGGCTCACCGGGCGCACCTTGCTTATCTGGTTCCTGGGACATCGCTACAAGTTGTTGAGAATACGGCTATCTACGACTTCACCGCCGGCTCACCGGCCGGCTGCGGGCTCGCGGTCACCGCTTCTGCTATGGCCTGCGCCGGGGCTTCACTCACCGCCTTCACGTCGCCGTTGGCTGCGGGAGCTTCACCGGAAGCAAGCTTGGAGTCAGCGCCCTGTGTTGCGGATGCACTGACGGTGGAGGGTTCCTGAGAGGTGGACTCAGAGGTGGATGATCCGTCGTAACCGGAGTCGTAGTAGGAGTTTTCGTAATACGAGTCGTAGTTGGTGACCTCGTTCTGAAACTGCTGCGTCACTTCCTTCAACTCTCCGGTTTCCCGTTCGATGCCGGCCATTTCGCGGTCGAAAGTGGCCTTCAATTCACTGGAGGCGCGACGGAATTCCGCCAAGCCCTTGGCCAAGTTCTTGCCAAGCTCAGGAAGTTTCTTCGGTCCAAAGATAACAAGAGCCAATAGAAAAATGACTACTGTCTCCTGCCAACCCAATGACCACATGGACAAAAACCTCCCTTACGGTTTTGAACCACTCCCATCATAACGCATCCGGCCCAGCCCTTGGAACGCTGCCCCTCCCGGCGCTACGATGGAGTCTCGCATGACCCGATTCGCCCTCATTGCCACCCTCGCCGCCATGCTCGCCGTCGCAAAACCGGCTACCGCCGCCGTACCCGTCATTTTCGACACCGACATGGGCAACGACATCGACGATGCCCTGGCTCTCGCCATGCTCCACACCCTTACCACCCGCCAGGAGTGTGAGCTCATCGCCGTTACACTCACCAACGGATCCGCCCACGCCGTCCCCTACGTCCGCATGTTCAACCGGTTCTACGGAAGAGGGGATCTCCCGGTGGGCGTCGCTCTCAAGATGCTGCCCAAGGGCGCCGAGGACAAATACCTGTCAGCCGCCCTTCAGTCGGCTCCGGCTCAATGGAAGCGGCCCGGCGATGCCAAAGCCGAGCCCGCGGTTGGCCTTCTCCGCCGCCTGCTGGCCGCAAGCCCCCACAAAGTGATCCTGGTCCAGGTGGGGTTCAGCTCCAATCTGGATGCGCTGCTCGATTCCAAACCCGACGCCATTTCCCCGCTCGATGGCGTCTCCCTGGTACGCGAAAAGGTGAGCCTGCTTTCGGCTATGGCCGGCAATTTCGCCGGGGGGAAGCCCGAGTACAACATTCACATCGACGCCCCGGCCGCGGCGCGGTTGCTTGCTCGTTGGCCCGCGCCAATTGTGTTCAGCGGATTCGAAATCGGGCTGGATTTGAAGTACCCCGCAACAAGCATCGAAAGGGACTTTCCCTACGCCGCCTGGCATCCGGTGGTGGCTTCCTATCGGGCCTTTGGACGAATGCCATACGACCGTCCCACGTGGGATCTCACCGCGGCGCTTTACGCCGTAAGGCCCAACCATGGGTATTTCTCGCTGTCGGAGCCCGGCGCAGCGCGCGTCGATGATGCGAATCTGACGCCCTTTGCGCCAGATCCTCAAGGCAAACACCGCTACCTGCGACTGGAGGCGCGCGACAAGGCCCGTGTGCTCGAAGCGCTCATGCTGCTCACCAGCCAGCCGCCCTTGCGCCCTATCCGCTGAAGGCGGCCAGCACCTGCTCAGCATGCCCGGCCGGCTTCACCTTCGCGAAAATCTTCAGGATCTTTCCGTCCGGCCCAATGAGAAACGTGGTGCGCTCAACCCCCATGTACTTCTTCCCGTACATGGCCTTCTCTTTCCACACCCCATAGGCTTCCGCCGCCGCGTGCTCACTATCGGCCAGCAGCGTGAACGGCAGGTTGTACTTCTTCCTGAACTTCGCCTGCGCCGCTACCGTATCGGGCGAAATTCCCACCACCACCGCATCCACGCCCGCAAATTTTGGAAACGCGTCCCGGAATTCGCAGGACTCCGTGGTGCACCCCGGCGTGTCGGCCTTCGGGTAGAAGTACAGGACCACGTTGCGGCCCTTCAGTCCGCTGAGCTTGAATTTCGCTCCCTCGTCGGTGAGGAGATCAATCGCGGGCGCCTTTGCGCCTTCGGTGAGTTCCGCCATAGCTGTTTAGATTCAGTCGATATTGACTTTGGAGCCTTTTTGTTGCTGGGACTGCGAGAGATCGGAAATGCGCTGGTCGATGATCGCACGCAGCCCTTTCAGAAACTCGATCCGCGCCGTGCGGAAATGTTGCTTCACCGATTCATCGGGTCCCATCCGCTTGAAAAACTCGCTCATCACCGGCCCGGCGCCCCCGCAGGCGCATCCTCCGCGCGGCGCAGACCCCGCGGCGTTTTCCTGTTCTGTCATGCGACCTCCTCTTTGAGGACTACCGTCAACACTCCATTATCCAACTTCGCGCGCGATGGCTGCAGGGACGCCATCGTAGTCGGCAATCCGATGTGCCGCCGCAGACTGCCGATCTCCACCACCAACTCATCGTTCTTCTTGAACAACCCGATTTCGCCCTTCGCCGTAAACGGCAGATTCAGCCGCACCTCGTAGTGGTCTTCCAACTTCTGAAAGTGGTAGGGCCGCTCGGTACGCAGCAGCGCCGCCGGATCCTGTTGGCCGGGATACAGCAAATCAGCCATCCGTTCAAGCTGTCCGCCGCCCAATACCTCCTGATCGAACAGAGGAACCCGCTGCACCGTCACCGGCGCAAAGTATGCGTCCATTTCCGCCAGTACACGGTGCTGGGACTCCCGCCACTTCACGAAATATTCATCGGAAACCCGGTCCGGCAACACCCGGTTGGCGATAATGCTGTCCACCGTCAGCCCGTGCAGCGAGAAATACACAAAGGCGCGCTGCGTCTCCCTCAGCACCATTTGCTCGGCATTCGTCACCAGCCGAACGCTGGTCAGCCGCGGATCCTCCAGCACTTCGCCGATCCCTTCCAGCTTGCTGAACAGGCTTTGGATGTTGCGGAAGTAACTGTCCGGTGGAAGTTCCACCGGCGACACACGGTTTGCGATGGGACGCACGGCTTTCAGCAGACTTCGCTGGAACGGAAAAATATGCTTCATGTACCAGTCGAGCGTATCCGGCATACTGACGAACCGTATCGATTCGGCTGTGGGAGCGCAATCGAGAATAATCACGTCATAGCTGTTCTCGCGCCGGTATTGATTCACATAGAGCATCGCCGAAAGCTCTTCCATCCCGGGCAGGATCGCCAGCTCTTCGGCTTCCACGTTGTTGATCCCTGTGGTGCGAAGCACGCTGATCACGTATGCCGAGATCTCCTGCCAGTGGCGCCGGATCTCTCTTTGGATGTTGACTTCCTGAAGATAGAGGTTGGGACGCACCTCACAAGGATCGGCCGTCTTGCCGTGAAACAATTCGGTGTCGAGGTCGAAGCTGTCGCCCAGGCTGTGCGCCGGGTCCACGCTCATCACCAGGGTCTTGCGGCCCATCTGGGCAAGACGGACACCCGTAGCCGCCGCGGCCGTCGTTTTGCCGACGCCGCCTTTGCCGCTGAACAGTAGGATCCTCATATCTTTAGCCTACCTGTTCCACAGCGGGACCTTTTTTCCAAATAGATACCCAAAACGCGCCGTCCCAAATCGCCGCCCCACCCTCCCCTCACCTATCCTGATGAAAACGCAACATTGGCCCGCCGCTTGCCCCAATCCTCACGGCGCTGGAAAAAATGACCACGGCAATTCCTTTTTCAACCAACTGGCAAAGCTTTGAACGCCGGCCGCGCGGCCTGGAAAACTTCGCGGGCTGGGCCATCATGCTGCTTGTCTTCTGCATTCCCTGGGGCGACGCCATCCAGGTATTTGACGATTTGCAATTCAGCCGCCTGCTCACGCTTCCCGTGACGGTCGTCTGGCTGGCCCTTGCCGCCCGTCAGGGCGCCCGGCAAACCTCGAGTCCGCACCTGTTCATGTTCCTCTTCATCCTGTGGGCCTGTATGAGCCTGTTCGCCACCGTGGACCAATACCGCAGCCTGCGCAGACTGCTGTCTTACTGCCAGCTCTTCCTGGTCGCCTGGCTGATGTATCAATTGATTCGAACCGGGCAACAATACCTGCGGGTCATGCAGGCCTATGTGCTGGGCGCATGGGTGGGCCTGGGGCTGCTCACCTACAACTTCATGAACGGCGTGGTGATGGGCGATGGCCGTTACACCGCGCCCGGATTC
Source organism: Bryobacteraceae bacterium (assembly GCA_033762895.1). Classification (GTDB taxonomy): domain Bacteria; phylum Acidobacteriota; class Terriglobia; order Bryobacterales; family Bryobacteraceae; genus CADEFT01. Next base: position 38,901 of record JANRLE010000241.1, read on the forward strand.
GATCCCAACGATCTGGCGGCAACCATGACGCTTGGCATTCCCATCGCCTGGCACCTTACCTTCACCACCGCAAAATGGCGTTGGCTCAACCGCCTGTACGTGCCTTGCGCCGTGATTGGAACGCTTTTGACGGCTTCCCGCACCGGCCTTGTCATGCTCGCCGTGGCGATGGTGTTTCCCGCCCTCGGCATGCGAAAAATCTCTCTCAAGTCAAAAGCAGGTCTTCTCGCGCTGCTCATTGTCACCGGCGCGGCCATCTCATTGTTCTGGGAAGATATCTCGGTACACCGGTTGACTACGATCGGTGAACAACTTGAGTCCAGGGACTTAAACGGCAGGGTGGAAGCCTGGTACCGCGGTATCGCCGTCTTTCTGGAGAATCCGCTCGTCGGCATCGGTGGCGGTGCATTTTCCACCGCCATCAGTTCGGGCGGCGGCTCCACCTCGGCCGCCCACAACACTCTGCTTGAAATTCTCGTTGAACATGGCGGCATCGGTCTGGTCTGTTTTATCGCCATCGTGATCAGCGTGTTGCGGCGCGCCCTCCGCTTTCCCGCCCGCGAGCGGCGCCTCTGTCTTACGCTGATGCTGATGTGGGCGATCGCAACGATGGTGTTGAGTTGGGAGAACCGCGAACTCACCTGGCTGCTCTGGGGATTCTGCATGGTGCCGATCGGCGCTCAAACCGCCGCCGCAACCGCAAGCAGGCGTCCCCGCGCCCCGGTCCAGACGCCGTTCCGGATCCCGCAGGCCGTCCGGTGATGCGAAGATGTGGAGGTGAATGGTCCTGATCAAAGGATGCCCGAATCCGTGCTGAGCCGCCGGGGTCTGCTTCTGGGCGGAATCTTCCGCCCATCGCCCGCCGTTTACATGGGCATTCCCTTTCACGTGCTGCGCAACGGACGCTCGCGCCGCCGCTACCTGCACATTCACGGCGACGAAAGCACCGCCCGCGAGGTCCTGCGCGAACATATGAAAACTCATCGCGGCATCGCACACCTGGTCGACAGCAACGAACGTACCGTGCCCGCCGGCGGCGGCAAACTCGACCCCAACCGCATGTTCTCCCGCGAGGGCGCCCAAAAGAACCTGCGCCTGTTGAATCCGGCATGGTCCGATGCGCAGATTGTCCCCCTGCTCGATCGACTCGATCGCGAGCGAGGCCGCCTGCTGGGCGCGCTGCTCCCCCCTTCAGGCGGACTCCTTGTCGCGCTGCACAACAATGCCCGCGGCTATTCGGTCAATTCGGAGCTCGAAATCAGCGACGAAAAGGCCCTCAACGACGCGGCAAATCCGCACGAATTTTTCCTTGTCACCGATCCGGCCGACTTCCGCGTTCTCGCCGCCTCACCCTTTAATGCCTTGTTGCAGAAGAGGGGACCGAACGAGGACGATGGCTCGCTTTCCCGGCTGGCTGCCAAACGCGGCGTTCGCTACCTCAACCTCGAATGCGCGCTCGGCAAAGCCGCCCGCCAGAAGGAAATGCTGAATTGGATGGAGTCCCGCCTCGCCTGATCGCTATTCCCCACGCAGTTTCGCCTGAATCCGGCCGGCAAAGCGCTCCACGTTGATCACAAAACGCTCGTGCGTCCCCTCGGCGATCTTTTCTCTCTCATCGAAAGCCTCCACCCGGCAGTTCACCCGCCGCTCGTCCACATTCACCACCTCGGCGTGAAACGTTACCCGCATCCCCAGCGGCGTCGCCGCCAGGTGTTTCACGTCCACATGTGTCCCCACCGAATCAAACCCCGGCTCCACGTGTTCCTTGATCAGATTGCGGCACGTCATCTCCAACAGCATGATCAGCCACGGCGTGGCAAGCACCCGCGCGTCCTCCCGCCCCAGGAAATCGATGGCGATGTCGGTGGTAACCATCGTCTTGTATTCGCCCTTTGCGCCTATCGGTATTCCGGCCATAAACTCACATGCTACCTCATCGCGTCTGCTACGCTCTTAACTACCGGTGCGCAATCGGATTTCACCCGTCACCTTCACTACCCAAGGTGCTCTCCGCAAGTCGGCCTTGCGCCAGGCCAATGACCGTCTGGTCCTCAACGTCATCCGGCAGAACCCCACGCTTTCGCGCGTCGACATCGCCCGCTTCACCGGTCTCAGCCCCAGTTCCATCACGTTCATTGTCAAACGCCTGGCCAAGGAAAAGCTCATCCGGGAAGAGCGCGTCGAAACAGCGCCACAATCGGGCCGCCCGCCCATGATTCTGCGCCTCACCCCAACGGCGCGTTACGTCATCGGAATCGAGATCTCCCCCACCGGCTCCCGGCTCGCCATCGCCGATTGGACCGGCGCCGGCACCGAGGTGCGCACTCTGGCAGATCACCGCAATCCGGATCTGTTTCTCCCTTTGCTCGAACAGCAACTCATCCAGGCCGCCGCCGCCAAGGGCAACGGACGCATCCTGGGTGTCGGCGTTTCCGTCAGCGGCACCTGGGATACCCGAACCTCGACTATCGCCAACGCCCCCAACCTCGGCTGGCGCGATGTCTCCCTCGCCCGGTTGCTCAATTGTTGTCCCGGCACACCCATCCACATCGACAACAACGCCAATCTCTCCGCTCTCGGCGAACGGTGGTTCCGCCCCCCGGAAAGCCGCCCGCTTGACAATTTCGTCTTCGTCACCCTCGGTGGAGGCATCGGCACCGGCATCATCATCGGCGGCCAGGTTCTCCACGGCGCACACGGCCGTGCCGGCGAGTTCGGCCACATGACCATCCAGCCCGACGGCAGACAATGCCTCTGCGGCAATCTCGGCTGCTGGGAGGAATACGCCTCTGACCGCGCGCTGGTGCGCCTCTACCAGCACAATTCCGGCCGCCGCGAGCCTTTATCCGCGTTCGAAGTGGTGGAACGCGGCCGCGCCGGCGAAATCGCCGCCATCGAGGCGCTCGCCGAAGTCGGGCACTACCTCGGGCTTGGCTTCGCCAATCTCATCATGGGCCTCAATCCGCAGGCCGTGGTCATCGACAATTGGGGCGCCCTTGGATGGGATCTGATCAAAGGCCCCATCCGCCGCGTTCTGCGCGAAAGGCTCCCCGCCTCCTGGCTCGATGGTGTGCGCATCATGGCCTCCACACGGCCCTTGGACGCCGCCCTCCACGGCGCGGTCGCTCTCGCCCTCAGTCAATACTTCCTGAGCTTCGAGCATCACGCGCCGGATGAGGCGCCAAACGAAGTCCTGATGCAGAGCTAAAGGTTCTGGCGCACTCAGCCGATTCTCAACCTGTGGTAGACTAATTGCAGTAACAAAAATTATCCGGAGGCGTTCCCTGTGACCACCACCACCAATGTTATCGAGCAATGGGAAGATTTTGTTCGGTCCCGCTACGATCCCACCAAAAAACAGGGGGACTTCCGCGTCTATGGCGATTCCGCCCCTAAGGGTGTCCGCGAGTTCTATCGCCTCAACCACACCCATCAGACTCGCGACTTCGTGTTGGCCAAGAAGGCCGAATACACGCCGCTCGCCCGCCAGACCATGAGCGTCTGGGAAGCGATGGAGCAGCTTGAACAGATCGTCGACGACTCCGACCCGGATACCGACCTCTCCCAGATTGCCCACAACCTGCAAACCGCCGAAGCCTGCCGCCGCGATCACCGCCCCCGCTGGTTTATCCTCACCGGCTTGCTCCACGATCTGGGCAAGGTCCTGTGCCTTTACGGCGAACCCCAGTGGGCCGTGGTAGGCGACACCTTCCCCGTCGGCTGCGCCTGGTCGGACAAGATCGTCTATCACGAGTACTTCAAGGACAACCCCGACTCGGCAATCCCCGAGTTCCAAACCCGTTTGGGCGTTTATAGCGAAAACTGCGGCCTCGACAACGTGGACATGTCCTGGGGCCATGACGAGTATCTCTATCACGTCATGAAACCCTTCCTCCCCGAGGAAGCGCTCGCCATCATCCGCTACCATTCCTTCTACCCCTGCCATCGCGAGGGCGACTATCAATACCTCATGAACCGCAAGGACCACGAATTGTTCCACTGGGTTCGCGAGTTCAACCAGTACGATCTCTATTCCAAATCGCACGAAGCGCCTGACGAAAAAGCGCTACGTCCCTACTACGAGGATCTGGTCGCCGAGTTCCTCCCTTCGACCTTGCGCTGGTAAGTGCTATCCTGCGCCCATGCGCAGTCTCGTGCTTCTCGTTCTGTTTGTCTGGACCGCGTTTGCCGAAGAGGGAATGTGGACGTTCAACAACGTCCCCACCGGCAGGCTGCAAAAACAGTACGGCTTCGCTCCCGACCAGCAGTGGCTGGATCACCTTCGCCTCTCCTCAGTCCGCCTGGCCGAAGGCTGCTCCTCAAGCTTCGTTTCCCCCAACGGACTGGTGCTTACGAATCACCACTGTGTCGCCTCCTGCATCCAGCAGCTTTCCACCGCCGAAAAGGACTACTCCGTCAACGGCTTTCACGCCGCCTCGCAGGCTGACGAACAGCGCTGCACCCGGCAGGAAGCCAACGTCCTCATCGAAATCACCGACGTTACCGCGCGCCTCGCCGCCAAGACCAGGAGCCTTTCCGACAGAGACGCCAACGAAACCCGCAAGGCGGAGACCGCCCGGATCGAAAAGGAATGCGCCACCAGCGATTCGCTGCGCTGCGAAGTTGTATCCCTCTATGGCGGCGGCGTTTACGATCTTTACAAGTACCGCCGCTATCAGGATGTCCGCCTCGTCTTCGCACCCGAGAAGGGCATCGCCTTTTTCGGCGGCGATCCCGACAACTTCATGTTCCCGCGCTATGACCTCGACGCGGCCTTCCTCCGCGTCTATGAAAACGGCCAGGCCCTGAAAACGCCGCATTTTCTCAAGTGGTCGGCTGCCGGTCCCAAAGAAGGCGGGCTCACCTTCACCTCCGGCCACCCCGGCGGCACCGATCGCCAGCTCACCATCGCCATGCTGGAACTGGAGCGCGATTACCTCAAGCCGCTCATTCTCCTGAATTACGCCGAATACCGCGGCATGCTCGCCCAGTTTCAAACGCGCGGCGAAGAGCAGCGGCGCATCGCCGAGGACACCCTCTTCTCAGTGGAGAACGCCCTGAAGGCGTTCAAGGGGGAATGGGAAGCCCTGCTCGATTCCCGCTTCTTCGAGCAGAAACGCAACGAGGAACGCGACTTCCGCAAGCGCGTGCAAGCCAGCGCCGCACTCAGAAAGGAGTATTCTTCTGTCTGGACCGGCATCGACGCCGCTACGCAGAAAAAACGCCAATTCTACCTCCCTTATCTCTACATGGAAGGGAGCTTCGGCTTCCGGTCTGACCTCTACCGGCACGCGCGACGCCTGCTGCGCATGGCCGCCGAGTTGCCCAAGCCGAACGAACAGCGCCTCGAAGAGTACGCCGATGCCCGCAAGCCCGAACTGCTGCAGGCCACACTTAGTCCCGCTCCCATCTATCCCGAACTGGAAATTGAGCGACTCTCCTTCTCGCTGACCAAGCTCCGGGAATCGCTCGGCGCCGATCACCCCATCGTGCGCCAGTTGTTCGGCAAGCGAGCCCCGCGGGATGTGGCCGCCGAGGCTGTCAACGGCACCACGCTCAAGGACCCCACCATGCGTAAGGCGCTGATGGACGGCGGCCAAAGCGCCATCGACTCCTCCGCCGACCCGATGATCGCGCTGGCGAAGCTGGTCGACCCCATCGCCCGCCAGCTCCGCAAACGGTATGAAGACGAAGTGGAAGCCCCCCTCGTCGCCGGCCAGGAGAAGCTTGCCAAGGCCCGCTTCGCCGTCTACGGCAAGTCCCTCTATCCCGACGCCACATTCACCCTGCGGCTCTCCTACGGCGCGGTCAAAGGCTGGGTGGAAAACGGCGTCCCGGTTTCTCCCTTCACCATCTTCGGCGGCGCCTATGAGCGCCACACCGGGCGCGATCCGTTCGCCCTTCCCCAAAGCTGGCTCGACGCCAAGGACCGGCTCAATCTGCAAACCCCCTTCAACTTCGTCACCACCAACGATATTGTAGGGGGCAACTCCGGCTCACCCGTGGTCAACAAAGAAGGCGAGCTGGTGGGCCTGATGTTCGACGGCAACATCCATTCTCTCGGTGGCAACTACGGTTTCGACCCGGCCCTCAATCGCGCCGTCGGCGTACACTCCTCGGCCATCCTGGAAGCGCTCGAAAAGGTCTACAACGCCCGCCGCGTGCTGGCTGAAATCAAAGGGAAATAAGCTTGAGTTGCCCGCAGGCCGCGTAGATGTCCAGCCCGCGCGGCCGCCGCACAAAACAGGGCAGGGACCGCCGGACGATCTGTTGAAACGCACTTACTCGTTCGGCCTCCGGAGTGCCGTAGGGAATGCCCGGGCCGGGGTTCAGAGCGATCAGATTCACCTTGCAGTTGAGGTGGGCCAGCAGTTTCACCACCCGCCGCGCGTCGGCATCGGAATCGTTCACGCCCTTCAGCAGAACATACTCAAATGTGAGCTTCTCCCAGGGCCGCAGCGGATAAGCATGGCAGGCCGCCATCAGATCCTTCAAATGATACTTGCGCGTGATGGGCATCAGTTCCTGGCGCTGTTCTTCCGAAGAGGCATTGAGCGAGATCGCCAGCTTCGGCCGCACTTTTGCCTTCCCTAACTCGGCGATCTTCGGAACGATGCCGGAGGTGGAAACGGTCAGCCGCCGCTCGGAAAGTCCCACACCATCAGGATCGGCCAGCAGCCGCACGGCCTTCAGCACGTTGTCAAGGTTCAGCAGCGGCTCGCCCTGTCCCATCATGACCACGTTGAGCTTACTTACCTCGGCGGACAGCCCGTTCAACGCCGCCACATACAGGACCTGGCCGACGATCTCGCCGGCCGTCAGATTCCGTTCCAGCCCCATCAGCGCGGTGAGGCAGAACCGGCAGTTCACCGGGCAGCCCACCTGTGAGGAGATGCAGAAGGTGTGGCGCTCCCCCTCCGGCATCAGCACCGTCTCAACCGTGCGGCCATCGTTCAGCCGCAGCAGGTAGCGCCTGGTGCCATCTGCCGATTCATACGCGCTCGCCTGTTCCGGCAGACCCAGGCGGTCTGCCAGGCGGGCGCGGGCATCCTTCGGCAACTCGCTGATTTCATTCACCGATCGCACGCGCCGGCGGTAGACCGCATCATACACCTGGCGGGCGCGAAACCCGGGCGCACCGGGACCCAGGACGGCGGCCAGCGCCGACTGCATTTCCGCGACATCCAATCCCACCAGCGCTTCGGGCATACCAGTTCTCAGTGTAGCGCCGCCTTCGCGGTAGAATATGGGTATATGAGCACGGTTCTCAATATCGAGAACGTGCGGGCAGACAGACTCTCCAACGGTTTGATGGTCATCTCCGAGCGGATGCCCCACGTCCGGTCTGTCACCGCTGGCATCTGGGTCGTGGCCGGTTCCCGGCACGAAACGCGCGGCGAAAACGGAATCTCGCACTTTATCGAACACATGGTTTTCAAGGGCACGGCGCGGCGCACGGCAGCCGACATCGCCCGCGAAACGGACTCACTCGGCGGCAATCTGGACGCCTACACCAGCAAGGAACTCGTCTGTTTCAACTGCAAGGTGCTCGATCAGCACCTGCCCCGGGCTTTCGACATCCTGTCGGACATGGCGCTTCACCCTACCTTCGCCGGCGAAGACATCGACAAGGAGAAAGGCGTTGTCCTTGAAGAGATCAAGATGGAGAAGGACACGCCCGAGTATGTGATCCACGATATCTTCTCCTCCAGTTTCTGGAAGGGCCACGCCCTGGGCAAGCCGATTCTCGGCACCAACGCTTCCATCAAGCGGCTGGACCGGAACACCATCCGCGGCTTTTACGAGCGCAACTACGTGCCATCGAACCTTGTGATTGCCGCGGCGGGCAACCTCACCCACGAACAACTGATGGCGCTCGCACAGGAAAGCTTCGGCGGGCTGGCCCCGGCCGCGGCGCCAATTCCCACGCCCGCCCCGGCCCCCAATCCGGAGCTGATTTTCAAGAACAAGCGCTCGCTCGAACAGGTTCATATCTGTATTGGTGTGCCCTGTTATGAGCTGCCGCACGCCATGCGCTACCCGATGTATGTGCTCAATACCATCCTCGGCGGCGGCATGAGCTCGCGCCTGTTCCAGACCATTCGCGAGACGCACGGCCTGGCCTATAGCGTGATGTCGGAGCAGTTTCTGTACCGCGATTCGGGCTGCCTGTCGGTATATGCCGGCACCTCGCTGGCCTCGGTGCCCGAAGTCGTGCGCCTGACGATGGCCGAATTCCGGTCATTGAAGGACACTCCGGTGCCCGCCGATGAGTTACAGCGGGCCAAGGATCATCTCAAAGGCTCGTTCATGCTCGGCCTGGAATCCACCACCAGCCGGATGTCACATCTGGCGCGGCAGCATATCTATTTCGGCCGCTTTTCCACGATGGATGAGATCCTGGACGCGGTGGAAGCCGTGACCGCGGAGGACGTCCAGCGGCTGGCGAACGAGTTTTTCCAGACGGAGAAGATTGCCGTCACCGTGCTGGGCCGGCTGGATGGTTTCCAGATCGGCCGCGAATCCCTGGTCTGCTGATGTTACAACAGTAGAGATGCTTCGCGTTGTTCTCCTCCTGTGCTTTTCCGCTTCGCTGGCCTGGCCGGACCCCGCCGGCACGCTTCGGTCTCTGGCCGGATTCGACGCCGCGGCCGAAAAGGCTCTGGATCAGTTCAAGGTCCCCGGCGCGGCTGTCGGCATCATCCAGGACGGCAAGGTGATCCTGGCCAAGGGCTACGGTTACCGCGATCTGGTCACGAAGAAACCGGTCACTTCGAAGACCGTATTCGCCACCGGTTCGGTCACTAAGTCCTTCACGGCCATCGTCCTGGCCACGCTCGCCGATGAGGGCAAACTCGACTGGGACAAACCTGTCCGCCAGTATCTGCCCTGGTTCCGGATGTATGACCCGGTGGCCACCGAACTGGTGAACGTGCGGGACATGCTCTCACACCGCACCGGCCTTCCCCGCCACGACTTCATCCGATTCAGCACGCATCTGACGCGGGAGGAACTGGTGCGGCGCATCCGATATCTTGAGCCCAACCGCACGTTCCGCGACGCCTACCAGTACAACAACCTGATGTACACCACGGCGGGTTACCTGGCCGGCGTGCTGGCCGGCGCCACCTGGGAGGAACTGGTGGAGACGCGGATCTTCAAGCCGCTGGGGATGACCCGATCGAGCACATCCACGCTCGAGATGCAGCACAGCGACGACTTCGCCAAGCCGCACCTGCCCTCGGCCGAAGGCCCCAGGGAGACGGGCTTCTACGTCTACCAGAAGTTCGGGGTCGGCCCCAATGGCGCGGTAAATTCCAGCGTCGAGGACCTGCTGAAGTACCTGCAGATGTATCTCGACGGCGGCAAACCGGTGCTGTCACGGCCGCAGTTGGACGAGGTGCTGAAGCCCGTCACCGTCACCAGCCCGGTGAATTCCTATGCGCTCGGCTGGCAGACTGGCTTCTACCGCGGCCACAGACGTATCGAACACGGCGGCGCCATCACCGGCTTCCGCGCGCACGCCATCCTGCTGCCGGAGCAGAACGCGGCGGTGATCGCCCTCATCAATTCGGAAACCGGCCTGGCCACGCGGCTGGCCGAAGAACTGTCGGACCGCATTCTGGGTCTGCCGCCCCTGGAGCGGCCCGCCCCGGGGCCTTCCACGCCCAGACCAAATACAATGGCCCCAAACGGAGCAAAGCTCCCACGCCCCATTGAGGAATACGCCGGCACTTACTCAAACCCCGCATACGGCCCTGTCCGGGTGGAAGCGGCGACGGGCGCGCTGCGGGTCCGCTTCGATGCCACCACCGCTTACCTGAAGCCTTCCCACGACGACACATTCGAAATGCGGGAGGGCGCCGCGCAGTTCAAACGCGACGAAAAAGGGCAGGTGCGGGAGATGCACCTGCCCCTGGAACCGGCGGTGAAGCCGTTCGTATTCGTGAAAGACTAAGCCGAAACCGGCTTATCGGAAAGCTTCCACTTCTTCTCGTCGTAGTAGAGGACCTTGCCCTGACGGTAGCTCTGCACCGCCATCGAGATGAGCACCTGCGCCCGGGCGGCCGTTTCCACATCGAGAGTCGGCTTCTGGCGGGAACGGATACAATCCAGGAAGTTGCCCACGTGGGTACGCATGGTGTCCTTGTTTTCCACGGGGATCTTGATTTCGTCCGTGCCGAACCTTGCTTTGTACTCGGCGGTAGCGGCCTTTTCCGGCTTCACCGTGATATGCGGCGCGAAACCTTCAAAGCGGCCATGCTCCACCATGATCAGCGACGCTTCCTTGCCGCGCACGAGGCCGGGAACATGCTGCGAGTTCGCCATTGAGGAACTGAGCACCACCGAGTAACCCTTGGCGTATTCGGCGATGAGGTGGAACGTATCGGGCACTTCGCGCTTTTCGGAAAACGCCGGGCCGCCATAGATGCCGCCCGAAGCCATCACCTTTGACGGGAACTGAGGCTCACCCCAGCAGATATTCATGGGCGCGGCGACGTGGAAGAACAGGTCAGTGGCGACGCCTCCGGAATAGTCCCAATACTTGCGGAAACGGAAGAAGCGGTCCGCGTCAAAGGAGCGCCTGGTGGCCGGACCGAGCCACATCTTCCAGTCGATGTAATCCTCACCTTTGCCGTCGGGACCCGCATTGGCGTCAATCGGCCAGTTCCATTCCCCTTCGATGGAGTTGCGGTGGTAGGAGCCCTGGCTCATGATGTGCTTGCCGATCATGCCGTCGGCGATGGCCTTCTTCGCCTTATGCCACTGGTCACCGGAAGTGGTTTGCGAGCCCACCTGCAGCACGCGTTTGGTTTCATTGACGGTCTGGGCCAACTGGCGCGCCTCATCGATGGTGTGGCACATCGGTTTTTCGAGGTAGACGTCCTTGCCCATGTCCATCGCTTCGAGGGCGATCCTGGCGTGCCAATGATCGGGCGTGGCGATGAGCACCGCGTCGACATCCTTACGACTGAGAATCTCGCGGTAATCCAGGGTGCCGAATTCGGCCTTGTACGCTTCCCTGGAGCGGGTGACGCGTTTCTGGTATACGTCGCAGACGCCGACAATCTGGCAGGAGTTGTTCTCCGCGCCCAGCTTGTGAAACACGCCGGTGACATAGTGGCCGCGCCCGCCCGAACCGATGCAGGCTACGTTGATGCGATCATTGGCGCCGATGACACGGCCCGACATTTTGGCCGCCGGACGGGCGAACGCCTGAGAGGCAGCTCCGATAGCGGCGCTGGCGCCTCCGGCGTGTTTCAAGAAATCTCTGCGATTGACGTCTGCTGACATGGCCTTCCTTTCGCGCTCCCCGATGAAATCCGTAAGCTATCAGTTTACTCCCGCGGGCCGGGCGTGAAAAGGGGCCTATGGCGGCTTGAAGCGTTTCACCGCCTGCCAGGCGGCTAGGGCGGCGGCCATTGCGAGGTCGTCATGCGGAGCGCGGGACTTGCCGGTGGTGTTGATGGCGGAGAGTTCCTTCATGAGGGCGGGGGCATCGGCGAGACCGGGGGCAACGGACAAGGAGCGCTTTTCGACGAGAATGGCGAGGTTGTGAAGCAGCGCCGCACGGGGAATGTGGTGGAAGCCGTTGGACCAGGTGACTTTGCCGGAAGAGGTGATCAAGACCTTGACGAGGTTGGCGGCGGGGCGGAAGTAGTCAAGGAAGGGGAGGCCAGGGCCGCTGGCGTCAATGACGGCGGTGGCGCGGTTCTGGAAGGGGGGCGAGGTGAGCACGTCATTGATGATGCGGGCGATGGTGGGATAGGGCGTGCCGAGGGGGAGGCGGTGAAGCAGGCGGATGTTGAGGCGGGTGGTGGTGATGAAGTTGGCGGTGACGGGATCGCGCCTGCCTTCGGTGGTGGTGGCGGCTTCGATGGCGGCGAGGGCGGTATGGTCAACGTGCTTGCCGAGGTCGATGCCGAGATAGATGTGGGAGTTCACCGGAACCACGCCTCCTTGTACGGCCCGATGTTGAAGGGCTCAACGGAAGGATCGAGAGCGGCGGCAAGGTCCTCTTCGGAGAAGAGCGCATCTTCGACGCCGTGGAAGACGCACATGTATTCCTGCTCAAAGGAACGGGAAGGGACGCGGCGGTATTCGGCGTCAAGGAAGGCCGAGGGGATGCGCGGGCATTCGCGGGCGGTGACCTTGATGCGCGTGAAACCGTTGTTCTGGTTGACCCACTCCTCGTAAAAGAATCCCTGTTTGCCGCCGGGCGTGGAGATCATCCAGAGGCTGCCGTTGCAGGTGGCGAGCATGGGGAGCAGCGAGTAATAGAGCGCGTCCTTGACGTGACGGGCTTCATCGATGAGGATGAGCGCCGGGGCGGAGTATCCACAGATGTTGCCTTCGTTTTTTCCCGGGAGCCCGATGATGCGGGAGCCGTTGGGGAGGAGCTGGGAGATGGAGTTGAGGCCATCGCCGCGGTCCCGGATGCCGAGCCGGGAGAGGAAGAAGGTGGCCTTGCGGACGAGTTCGCCGGACTGGCGGCCGGTGGGACCGGCGACCAGGACATCGGTGTTCGGACGGAAGTAAGCCAGATGCGCGGCTTTGAGGGCCGTGGTGGTGGACTTACCCCATTGGCGCGAGCAGCAGATGATGCCGCGAGTAGCGTCGGAGGTCAACACGGTGGCCTGGATAGGGTCGGGATGGAACCCGAGTAACTCCGTGGCGAATGCAACAGGATCGGTGGCGAAGCGGAGATGCTGCTGCGGCGTCATGACGGGTGGCGGAGCTCATATTCGCGCAGGGCGTTGTTAACGGCGTCGCGCGCGTCGGGGAATTGCTTCAGCGCGAAGCCAAGGATGCCCATGATCTCAAAGAGTTTGCGCTCCATCTCAGCCTTGGCGGCTGCTTCGGCCTTCTTCGAGGCCTTTTCGGGCATGGGCGGCTCGCCATGGCAGATACAGCGGTACTTATGGCGGCAGGTGAGCGGGGAGGCTACGTGACGGTTAATCACGTAGCGCCCGGGGAGCCGTGGTGAGGAGTTCAGGCCGCCTTGCATGAAG
>JANRLE010000242.1:0-20984 GCA_033762895.1 Bryobacteraceae bacterium
CGTGTGGACGACGGCGCCGGCGGCGTACTCGCGATAGATCCCGAGGTGGAGGCCGAGCTCCGAGCTCGGCTCGAGGTCGCCGGCGACGAGCCGGCCCTCGAAGTCGACGACCGAGACCTGCTTGGCGGTGAGCTCCGCGAGCGACGCGCCCGTGGGCGTGATCGCGACGAGATCACCGGCGCGTACGCTGACGTTGCCGGCGGTCGCCGGGACCATGCCGGAGCTCGCGAGCCGGCGGCTCACCTCGGCGACGGCCTTCCGCGCGGCGGCGAGCTCCGAGGAGCGCGTGCCGCGGCTCGCGGGCTTCTGGTCGCGTCGTCGCGGGGGGGCCATGGCGGAGAAGGTAAGCGAATGCACGCGATCCTTCCAGCCGGAACTTTGCGCTGCGACGCGAACGTCCCGCGCGGGCGGGGGATGGCGAACGCCATCGGGGTCGCGCGGTCGGATCGGTCAGCGCACGGCGTCGAGCCGGCGCAGGATCTCCTGCTTCGGCACCGCGCCGACGATGCGGTCGACCTCGCGGCCGCCGCGCAGGATCAAGAGCGTCGGGATGCTCTGCACGCCGAAGCGCGACGCGGTCATCGGGTTGTCGTCGACGTTGAGCTTGCCGACCTTCACCTTGCCGTCGTAGTCAGCGGCGACGGCGTCGATGGTGGGACTCATCATGCGGCAGGGCCCGCACCACTCGGCCCAGAAATCGACCAGGACGGGCACTTCGGCCTTCAGAACGTCCGAGTCGAACGCGGTATCAGTGAAAGTAAGGGTATTTGCACCAGCCATTGTTTCTCTCAATCTCCAGTCTCTATGATGCCCTAAACGGGTGGCAGGATTCAGCCCGCAAGCCGATGATAGAGGTCCGAATAGGCTACCGCCGCCGTTTCCCATGAAAAATCGCGGCTCATGCCGGTGCGCATCATGCGCAGCCAACGCTCGCGGTCCACCCAATAGACGGTGAGGGCGGCGCGCAAGGCGCCGAGCATGGCCTCTGCCGAATAGGGCGAAAACTTAAATCCCGTGTCAGCGTCAATGGTATCGTCCAAACCTCCCGTGGCGTGCACGACCGGCACGGTGCCATAGCGGAGGCTGTACATTTGGTTTAGCCCGCAGGGCTCATAATGGCTGGGCATCAGGAAGATGTCTGAGCCGGCTTCCACCTTGTGCGCCAGTTTCGGATCGAACCCGACGTGAATGGCAAAACGGTCCGGGCGGCTGGCCGCCAGACGGCGAAACAGATCTTCGTATTTCGCTTCGCCGGTGCCAAGCACCACGATGCGGATGTCCCAATGGACCAGATCATCGGCCACCTGTGCAATCAGATCGAAGCCCTTCTGTCCGGCAAGGCGGGAGACGATGCCGACCACAGGAACCTCGGGGCGGTCCTCGGAAAGGCCGAATACCCTCAGCAGATCGAGTTTACATTGCAACTTGGCCGACAGATCGGCGGCCGTGTAGTTGGCGGCGATGTTGGGATCGGTTTCCGGATTCCACACGCTGTAATCGACACCGTTCAGAATCCCCTGGAGAAAACCGCTGCGGGCGCGCATGAGCCCGTCAAGGCCGAATCCCTGTTCGGGAGTCTGAATCTCACGGGCGTATTTCGGGCTGACAGTGGTGATGTAGTCGGAAAACACGATACCTGCCTTCAGCAGATTGATGCGTCCATAGAACTCCATCAGATCGGGCCGGAACATCGCATCGGGCAGGCCGAGCCAGGCCAGGCGTTCCCGCCCGAAGCTGCCCTGATACCCCATATTGTGGATGGTAAAGACGGTCTTTACGCGCTGAAAGGTGGGATCGGAGTGGTAGTACTGATTGAGGTAGACCGGTAGCAGGCCGGTCTGCCAGTCATGGCAGTGGATGATATCGGGCCGGAAGATCCCGCGAGCAACAGCCAGCCCGGCATGGCACAGCGCGGCAAAGCGCGTGTCGTTGTCCCAGTGATCGCCCCACGGACCGGCGTAGATGCCGTCGCGGTCGTAGAAATCGGGCGCATCCACCAGGTAGTAGGCAACGCCTGCCCGCTCAATCATCCAGAGCGTGGCCGAATAGCGGTAGGGGCCGATCCACAGCGGCAGCGGATCCAGGACCTTTCGCGCACCCTCAATGGAAACGGAGCGGTAGCGGGGCAGCACGACGGCTACCTGTTCGCCAGTAGCGGCAAGCGCGGGCGGAAGCGCGCCCAACACGTCGGCCAAGCCGCCGGTTTTGATGAAGGGGGCGGCCTCGGGGGCCACCATAAGGATGCGGGCCATGAAAGGGCGATTGTAGCGTAGTGGCGCAAAAGGAATGAAACCACGATGCAAAGCTAACCTCGCCGATCAAATCAGCCGATTGTCCGTATGGCCACTGACGCGTTTTTCGCCCGAGGCGCACGTTATAATTGGGATCTCGCGTCCCGGAGGTTCGAACGAATGCAAAGAAAAATTCTGGCATCGATTTTCGTGCTCATCGTCACCGCCGCGGCCTCAACTGCGCAGGAGCGCAAACGCCGGGTCGCCGTGCTGAACTTCGAATACGGCACTGTGCAGAGCTATGTCTCCTCGCTGTTCGGCACCAATGTCGATGTGGGTAAGGGCGTGGCCGATGTGCTGGTGGAAAAGATGGTGGCTACCGGCACCTACCAGGTTTACGAACGTAAGGCGCTCGAAAAGATCATGGCCGAACAGAACCTTTCCAACAGTGACCGGTTCGATCCGGCCACGGCGGCCAGAATTGGCAAGCTGATCGGCGTGGACGCGATTGTGATGGGAAGCATCACAAAGTTCGGACGGGATGACTCGACCACCGAGATCGGCGCGATCGGCAGGGTGACGGGGCGCTACGGCATCAGCGGCGTGGGTAAGAAGAAGTCAAAGGCGGTGGTGGCGCTGACGGCGCGCATGGTCAACATCGACACCGGTGAGATCATGGTGGGCGCCAGCGGCTCTGGCGAGTCCACCCGAAGCGGGACGGCGCTGATGGGCAGTGGCGGCGGACAGACGTCTTCGGGCGGCGGCTACTACGACATGAGCAGCCGGAATTTCGCCTCCACTTTGCTGGGCGAAGCCGTATACAAGGCGGTGGAGGAGACGGCCAGACAGCTTGACGCCTCTGCCTCCCGCGTCACCATCCGCTCGAGTTCGGTGGAGGGGCTGGTGGCGGACGTCACAGGCAGCACCGTGGTGATGAATGTCGGCTCGCGCAACGGGGTGAAGGTGGGCGATAAGCTCATCCTTGAGCGGCCCGGACGCGAGATTCGCGACCCGGCTTCGGGCCGCGTCATTAAGCGTATCACCGACAGGCTCGGCCTGATTGCGGTCACCGAGGTGGACGAGCTTTCCTCCACCGGGACCTACAGCGGGACAGGCGAGGCGAAGGTTGGCGACATTGTGAAGACCTCGAACTGAACACAGCCGTCCAGGGAGAAGTATGCCGTACGAAGTCGGGCAACGTGTGGGCGATTACGAGATCGTCCAGATCCTTGGCGCAGGGGGAATGGGCGAGGTCTACAAAGTCCGCAACCTCATCTCCGACCGCATGGACGCCATGAAGGTCCTGCTCCCCGATCTTGAGGACAATGCTGAGTTGGCCGATCGCTTCCTGCGCGAAATCAAGGTGCAGGCGAGGCTCTCGCATCCCAACATCGCCTCCCTCTACACGGCCATCCGGCACGAAGGTAAGTTGCTGATGGTGATGGAGTTCGTCGATGGTCTTTCGCTTGAACAGCGGTTGGACCGCGGCAAACTCACCCCGCCCGAAGCCATCGGGTACCTGGTGCAGGTGCTGGCCGCGCTTGCCTTTGCGCATGCCAAAGGCGTAGTGCATCGCGATATCAAACCGGCCAACATCATGCTGGGGCGCGACGGCGGGGTGAAACTGATGGACTTCGGCATCGCCCGGATGCAGGAAGACCGCAAGCTGACGCAGACCGGCCAGACCGTCGGTTCGCTCTACTACATGTCGCCCGAGCAGATTCGCGGTGAACAACTGGACGGCCGAAGTGATCTCTATTCGCTTGGAATCTCACTGTATGAGTTGGTAACCGGCAGGCGGCCGTACGAGGCGGGAAGCGATTTTGCCATCATGGCTGCCCATATGCAGCAGAGCCCGGTTCCGCCGATCCAGATCGACCCTTCTCTGCCCCCACGGTTGAACGAGATCATTTTGATGGCGATCGCCAAGGACCCTGCACAGCGGTTTCAGAGCGCAGAAGAGTTTGCGAACGCGCTAGGCAATGTCGCGCCAGCGAAGACCGTCACTGCGCCACTGCCCGTGGTTCCACCCGTTGCCGCGCCGCCCCGCCGGTCGCGGCGCGGGCTCTACATGGCGATCGGGTCGCTGACAACGCTGGTTGTACTGGGATTGGTTCTGACCCAGGCGCCCAGACGATATTCCGCTGGAGCCTCAGTCCGCCAGGAACCAGTGGAGTCTGTGCCACCGAAGGCCGAGCCGGCCGTCCCCGCGCGCACCGGCCCACCGGAGATCATTCGAGAGAATCTGCCCGAACCGGTTCCGGCCCGCCAACGCGTGAAGGCGCAGCCGGCCGCGGCTCATGAGGCCGCCCGGCCTGTGCCGCCGGCAGAGGTCATCCAAACTCCGGCCAGCCAAACTCCGGCCAGCCAAACGCCAGCCATCCAAACTCCAGGCAGCGAACCGCGAGCCAACCAACCACCGGCAGCCTCCGCGGCCGATGCACGGCAATTGGATGAGCTTCAGGACCGGCTGATGAAACTCGGCATCCGGGTGGCGGCGATCGGGGAAAAGGTACGCAGCATCGCGCAACAGCAGGCCGCCCAGGGTGTGGGATTGCGCTCTGATGTAAAGTCCGCGCAAACTTTGACGAATTATCTTATGGACGAAGCCGAGAAACGCGTGCGGTCGCAGGATGCGGCGGGCGCCAAGGCGAACCTGGACAAGGCCGAACGTCAGGTGGAACTGCTCGAAAGGATTCTGGGGCTGTAACCATGCGGATTTGTTGGATTGCCGGCGCACTCGTGAGTTGGAGCCTGGCGGCGCAGTCGCCCATAAGGGGTCCGATGTTGGGCTATGTCTGGGATTCCCGGCAGGAAAGCATACGCCCCGTTTTGGGCATCGCCGGCTCGTCCACACTGGGTAAAGCGGTCACGCTGGACTTCGCTGTCAAACGGTCGGCAATCTCGCCGGACCAGGATTTCGCTCTGGTGTTGGGCGGAGAGGAGCGGACGCCCTATTGGGTCGATCTAAGGACCGTGGACGCGGTCGCCAGACGGATCGAGAATACAGCGGATAAGGCAGAGCGTATTGTCCTGAGCGCGCGCGGCACCGCGGCGGCGATCCTCTATCTTGAGCCCGTGAAGCTGGTGGTCATTGGAGGGTTGCCGCTCACCCCGGAGGTTCGGCGCGAAATCGACCTCAGCGTGGAGGGGCCGCCTGTCGCACTTGCGGTTTCCGACGACGGGGCCGTGGCGCTGGCCGCCTACCCCGAGGCGAAGGCACTCATCCGGATCGACGAGAATGCGAATGTTTCGCGTTTTCCCGAAGAGATCGTCACAAAAGGTCTGGCGTTTCTGGAAAACAGCCAGGAAGGCATCCTCGCCAGCGACCGGGGTGTCGCGCTTTACGGCGCCGACCAGACGCTGCGTTTGATCCACGACTCCCCGACCGCGGCTGCCGTATCGTCCTCGGCCGAGGGCAAACGCGTACTGATCGCCGAATCCGGCAACGCCTCAGTGGTGGAGGTAAGCCTGGACGGGAGCGAGAAACGGGCCGTGGATTGCCCCTGCGCGCCGTCATCGGTTTCGCGCATCAGTCCGGGTATCTTCCGGCTCAACGAGGTTTCACAGTCGCCGCTGTGGCTTGTCGAGGTACAGGAGTCCGGCTTACGAACGTTATTTGTCCCGCCTGACGCTTCCTCCGACGCCGAACAGCAATAAGGCGAAAATGCGTCTATTTGATTGAAATCGGGTGAGAACTTTCCGCTGTCCGCGCCACTAATTAGTGAAGGTTCTCAATGATTTCACCGCTTTCCGTTCTGGTGGCCGACGACCTGCTCATGGTTGCAGAAGGTTTGGCCGCGCTCTGCGAAGATCTGGCCGGCTACAGGGTCACGGCAGTCTGCAGTGATGGCGAACAGGCCTGGCAGGCGATCAAGGAACTCAGCCCCAGCATCGCGCTGCTGGATCTGAACCTTTCGGGCGTCCAGACACTCGACCTGCTGCGGCGGTGCAAGGAGTCCGGCCTCGGAACACGGCTGGTGGTGGTTTCCACTCGCGCCGACCGCAAATCTGTCCTTGAGGCGCTGCGCGGCGGCGCCCACGCCTTCATCCTCAAGAACGGCAGCGCGCGCCAATTGGAAGAAGCGTGCCGCCAGGTGATGCAGGGAGGCGTCTACTTATCGCCGCGCATTGAGTTGCAGACGCTGGTGGAGCCCGGCCGCCTCACCGGCGCGGGCGATCCGCTGGAAACCCTTTCGGCCCGTGAACACCAGGTGTTCACCATGCTTGTGGAGGGCGTAAGGGCTAAAGAAATCGCCGCGCGATTGCAATTGAGTCCGAAAACCGTCGATACTTACCGTGCGAGCCTGATGCGAAAACTGGATATCCACGACGTGGCGGGACTGGTGAAGTACGCCATCCGCCGGAACCTGACTGAAGTGGAAATGGGCGTCGGGGCGGGGGCGGCCTAATAGGGAAATTCAGCCGACACCTGATCCCCCTCTTCCAATCCGGCTTTGACCGCCACCTCAACGTGATTGGCGAGACCGAGTTGCAGTTCGCGCTTCTTCCACCCATCGCCATCCTGCACATAGGCAACCGGCCCTTCGCCGCCCGAAAAGATGCAGTCTCTAGGCACCACCAGCGCCCCTTCCACGCGTTCCAGCACAATGTCGGCACTGGCGGAGAGATTCGGCGTCACCTGGTCATCCCGCTCATCGATTTCCAGCCGAAGCGGCACGTTGCGTACGTACTGCGCCCGGTAGCCTCCCCGCGAGGGGAGCGCCGCCACTGCCGATACATGGGCGGGCAACTCAGTGTCCGGAATCCCGTCAAAGCGCACCCGCGCCTTCTGCCCCACCTGCACCATGCCGATGTCCACCTGGTTCATTGCGGCATCCACAATCATCCTGCCGTTGGGCACCACGGCGGCGAAGGAACGCCCCGGGCCAACCGTATCACCCTGTTCGTACTCGCGGTAATCCCCGCCGCGGTACTCGCGGCTCAGCAACATCAGCCCGTCCACGGGCGCGAGGACCCGAAGGTCCGCCAGATTCCTTTCGGCCTTGGCCAGTTCCACCCGCGCCTGCTCCACCTCAATCTCGTACACACGGACAAGAGCCACCTCGGAGGCGTCGGCCAGCGGCACCTCTTTCAATGTCTGTTCGTAGCGGGCCTGTGCCTCTTCGAAGTTCATCCGAAAGCGTTCCACCTGCATGGCCGAGCGAACCGGCGCCGTTTTCAAGTCGAGCGCAAACTTTTCCATCTCCGCTTTCACAACACGGATACGCTGCCTTTGCTGTTCGCGCCGCAGTTCCAGGTTCGCGCGCAGCCGGACAAGGGTCTCCTCGCGCTGGGCGAGCGAGGCGCGATAGTCGTCCACACGCAGCAGCATAAACTGGCGGTCAAACTCCGCCACCACTTCGCCCTTGCGCAGGCGGGCGCCGCCGGAGGCAAGTTTCTCGATCTCAAGGCGCAGTTCCTCGCTGCCGCGGGACCGGGTTCCGCGAAGCCGTGGCGCCATCAAATGGGTCAGCCGCGGCGAGGATACGATGCCGGAAACCCGCGCCGTACGTTCGATTGCGCCTCGCCTCACAACAGCGGTCCGCACCTGGCGTTGCACCCGCGCGGGCTGTTCTCCCCGCTGACGGGCGAAGTACATCACCAACCCCGCGGCAATGACAATGAACAGGAACAAGGGCCACGGCGATTTGGGCGGACGGACATCCGCCTCACCTAAAGGTTGAGGAGTTGGCGAATCGGGGAGGCGGACAGGCGATGGAGCGTGCAATGGGAACCCTGATTGTATCGCACTCCGTCAATCTGGTATCGTCATCTGCTTGAAGGCACTTGAGGAGAAAGATACCGCGCCCGTTCGCGGCGGCGAGGAGTTGGATGTCCCCGCCTTGGCTTCCTTTTTGAGCGATAAACTCGAGGGGGCCGGCGGCGCCATTGAGGTCGAGCAATTCCCCGGAGGCCACTCCAATCTCACCTATATGGTCCGCGTGGGTGGGAGTGAGTATGTGCTGCGCCGCGCGCCCTTGGGTCCCCTGCCTCCGAAGGCGCACGACATGGCCCGCGAGTTCCGCGTGCTCGATGCGGTTCACCCGTTTTTCCCACCGGCGCCCAAGCCCTATCTGTTGTGCGAGGATCCCTCCGTTCTGGGCGCTGTGTTCTACCTGATGGAACGCCGGCGCGGAGTTGTGCTGCGCGCCTCGATCCCCGAGCCATGGGCGTCATTGCCCGATCTGCCGCGGATGGTCAGCCGGGCGTTCCTCGATTGCCTGGTGCAACTGCATTCGGTGGACATCGTGGCGCATGGCCTGCTGCCGCTCGGCAAACCACAGGGCTTCGTCGAACGCCAGGTGCGCGGCTGGTCCGAACGTTGGTATCACGCGATGACGGAGGAGGTGCCGGCCGCCAGCCGCGTGATCACCTACCTGCAAAACAACCTGCCGCCCGATGGCCCGCCGACGCTGGTCCATAACGACTACAAGCTGGACAACCTGATGCTGGCGAACGAAGACCCCGGCCGCGTGGAGGCCGTGCTGGACTGGGAGATGACCACCGTTGGCGATCCGCTGGTGGACCTGGGACTTGCACTGTGTTACTGGGATCCACCGGACAAGCATGTGCGCGCCGGTCCCGTGCCATGCCTCACAACCGGCCCGGGCTGGATGACGCGCCAGCAGTTGATCGAACAGTACACCCGCCGCATGGGCCGCGACATGACGTTCCTGCCTTTCCATGAGGTGCTGGGCATCTTTAAACTTGCCGTAATCGTGCAGCAGATCTACCAGCGGTGGTTCCGCGGCCAGACCGGCGACGAGCGGTTCGCTACGTTCAACGTGAGGGTGAAGTCGCTGATGGAAGGCGCCGCCCGGCGAGTGGAGGAGATGGCATGAGTTCCATTCATCTTTTCCGCCACGGCCAGGCCGGGCGTCGCGATCACTACGACACGTTGTCTGAGTTGGGCCGCAGGCAGACACAATTGCTGGGCGAACACCTGGCAGAATCGAATGCCCGCTTTGCCGCCTTCTTCACCGGCGCGCTGAAACGCCAGCAGGAGACGGCTGCACAAATCCGCGCAGCCCATCCGGAATTACCCGCGCCCACGGTGGATGCGCAATGGAACGAGTTCGACCTCACCGCCGTTTACGAGGAGATCGCTCCGCGGATCGCCGCCGATGATCCTGAGTTCCGCGCTTCCTGGGAGCAACTCATGCGCGAATCGGCCGATGCCACTTCCGGCGTGCATCGGCGTTGGACATCCACCGACATCGCCGTGGTCCGCGCCTGGATTGAAGGCCGCTATCCCACCCACACCGAATCGTGGGAGGAATTCCGGCAGCGCGTGAGCGGCGCGTTGCAGACCATCGCCCGGTTCGGTGAAGGCGAATCGATCGCGGTATCGACTTCCGCCACGCCCATCGGCATCTGGATGGGTCTGGCGATGAATCTGGAGAACCGGCACATCATGCGCACCGCCGGCTCACTTTACAATGCCTCCATCACCAGTTTCCGCCTGCGCGGCGGCGAGTTGAGCCTTTTCAGCTTCAACGGAATTCCGCATCTGAAACACCCCGATCTCAGAACCTTTCGCTAGAAAGAGAACACGATGAACTTCGACTATTCCCCAAAGGTCCAGGAATTGCGTGGGCGGCTGCTCGCGTTCATGGATGAGTACATCTATCCCAACGAGGATCGCTACAACGAGGAAACGAAGCGGCTGGGATGGCAGCCCACGCCGGTGATTGAGGAGTTGAAGCCCGTCGCCCGGGCGCAGGGCCTGTGGAACCTTTTCCTGCCCGAAAGCGGCCACGGCGCGGGACTGACCAACCTGGAATACGCTCCGCTGTGCGAAATCATGGGCCGCTCCCCGATGGCGCCGGAGATCTTCAACTGCTCGGCGCCCGACACCGGGAATATGGAAGTGCTGGAGCGCTACGGCACGGCCGAACATAAGGAGCGATGGCTTAAGCCACTGCTGGCCGGCGAGATCCGCTCCTGCTACTGCATGACCGAGCCCGCGGTGGCCTCCTCCGACGCCACCAATATCGAGGCGGCCATCCGCCGCGATGGCGATGATTACGTGATCAACGGCCGCAAGTGGTGGAGTTCAGGGGCGGGCGATCCACGATGCAGGATCATCATCTTCATGGGCAAGACCGACCCCAATGCGGAGAAGCACAGGCAGCAGTCAATGATCCTGGTGCCAATGGATGCGCCGGGAGTGAAGATCGAACGCATGCTGCACGTCTACGGCTACGACCACGCGCCGCACGGCCATGGCGAGATCAGCTTCACCGATGTGCGCGTGCCGGCTTCGAATCTTCTGCTGGGCGAAGGGCGCGGCTTCGAGATCGCACAAGGCCGGCTGGGGCCCGGCCGCATCCACCATTGCATGCGATTGATCGGCGTGGCGGAGCGGGCGTTGGAGGCGATGTGCGCCCGGACGCAGAAGCGCGTGGCTTTTGGCCGTCCGGTCTCGGAGATGGGCACCATTCGCGCCGATGTGGCGATGTCGCGAATGGAGATCGAGCAGGCGCGGCTGCTGGTGTTGAAAGCGGCTTACATGATGGATACGGTGGGCAACAAGGCGGCGCGGGCGGAGATCGCCATGATCAAAGTGGTGGCCCCGAACGTCGCGCTGAGGGTGCTGGACCGCGCGGTTCAGGCGCACGGCGGCGGCGGCGTCTGCCAGGACTTCTTTCTGGCCGCGGCATGGGCCAACTCGCGGACCCTGCGGCTGGCCGACGGGCCGGACGAAGTTCACACCGAAGCCATCGCCAAGCTCGAATACCGCAAGCACAGGCCATGAGCACGCTCACCCTGGTACGGCACGGCCAGGCGCGGGCGTTTGAGCAGGATTCCGACCGGCTGTCGGAGTTGGGTGAACAGCAGGCGCGGCTGCTTGGCGAATGGTGGGCGGCGCGCGGGGTGCGGTTTGACGAGGTGTACTGCGGCACGCTCGAACGCCAGCGGCGCACGGCGGAACTGGCCGGCCACGCTGCGCCCATCGTCAATCCGGCCTGGAACGAGTATGACGCCCATGGCGTGCTGGCGATGGCGGCGCGTGAGGATCGCTTCACCGGGCTGCTGGCCGACTATGAGAGGCATCGTTGGACGCCGGAAGCCAACCGCTACTTCCAGCGCGTATTTGAAGCCGCCATGACGCAATGGGTGAGCGGCGAACTCGCATCGCGGGAGGTGGAATCCTGGGAAGACTTCCGCGGCCGGGTGACGACGGCGTTGCTGGGCATCATCGAGCGCCAGGCAAGCGGACTGCGGGTGCTGGTGGTCACCTCCGGCGGTCCCATCGGCGCCTGTGTCCAACACGCCCTGGGCGCGCCGCCGGAAAAAGCGCTGGAGTTGAACTGGCGCGTGCGCAACAGCTCAATTTCGGATTTTCTATTCCGAAACGGACGCATCTCACTGGACAGCTTCAACACGCTGCCGCACCTGCCCGGCCCTGCGCTGATCAGCTACCGCTGAAGAAAGGCGGCGTAGATCTTCTCAAACGTCCAGCCTTCGGGCCGCGGCGCTACGATGGCCTTGGGGTATTCGAGCGCCGCCGCGCGAGTGAGCATGGGCAGGCCGTTGGGGTGACGGGCGTCGACGACGTACACCGGACGCGGCGCGAGAGCAGCAGCAAGGTCGGGGAGGTCGAAATCCTTGAGCACGCCCGGAACGACGATGTCGATGAGATTGCGCGGGAAGCGTGCGCGTGCGATCGCCAAATAAGACACCGGCATCTTTTCAAGCGCCACGGACTCGATCCTTGGTTCGAGATATGCCGCATACAGCGCGATGACGGCGGCATTGCCCTTACCGAAAATCCTCAGCGGGCGGTTGCCCAGGCCATCGATGGTGGAAAGCACATGCGACACCTGAATGCCGGGCAGCGTCTTGCCCACCAGCAATGCGGAGCTGGCGCGCTTGTAGGGTCCCGTGTAGCCTGCTTCGCGAGGACCAGGCGCGGGATTGATGGCGTCCGGCACGGTGACAACGTCGAACCCCGCAGCGGCAATCGCGCGCCTGTCGTCGGCGCCGTTATCGGCTGAGTTCAGATAGATGACCACGGGCTTCGATCCAGGGAGTGCGGCCGCGGGGTATTTCTCAATGCCCAGGCGGTCACGGACAATCTCCCGTGACGGCCCACGGCGGGCGGCATACAAGCGCTCGGCCTCTTTGGCGTTGATCGACTGGATGGTCTCGCCGGCAAGGCTGGTGCGCACCTGCCCGGTGGCGGTGGCGTAGAGGTTCTCTTCGGGTTCGGTGACCAGCGGGGCTTCGATACCGGGATCGTCTTTGCCCTTCAGCCACTTTTCCAGCCAGCGGTAAGCGGCCTCGCGGCGCGGCTTTGACCAGCCGTGCGTATCGTCATATTCAAAGTAGCCGGCTTTGGCTTCGACATCGAAAGCGCGGTAGAAGCGCTTGATTTCGTCATAGGTTTTGCGCGCGCCGGCGATGGGGAAGAAGTCCTGAATCGCCGTCGTCATCAGGAAGGGGCGGGGAGCGGCGGCCAGGGCAAAGTCGGAAAAGTCCAGGCCATCGCGGAGGAAGCCGGGAAACACCTGCTCGGCGTCCTGCGCGCCGGGCTTGTCCCAGAGATGTTCCCAGGAGGTCATGTAGCAGGAGGAAACAATGGCGGCAAGGCGCGGTTCCAACACGGCAAGATAGGCTGACTGGGTACCGCCTCCGGAGTTGCCTGCGACCCCGATGCGGCTCTGGTCCACGTCACTGCGCGAGATCAGGTAGTCGACACCGCGGATGCCGTCCCAGATTTCGTAGCGTGCAAAGTGATGGCCGGTGAGCAGGCACTGCGTGCCTTCCATGATGTGTTCAGCCACACCGATGCCGATGCGTGAAGCGCCAGTCTCCTCATCGAAGGTGGCGCTGCGTTCGCCCTGCCCCGGCGGATCAAAGGCCAGCACGACAAAACCGCGGCGGGCGAGACTGATCCACACATGCTGGTAGGTGGCCGAGGCCTTTCCGTTGGCGCTGTGCCCGGCCACGCCCAACAGTGCCGGATAGGGCGCCTGGCCCGTGGAGGGGACATACAGGTTGGCGGTGACATAGAAGCCGGGCAGGCTCTCATAGATCACGTTTTCCACGCGATAGCCGTCGCGCGAGAAACTCTTTGTCACGCGCGCGTTCAGCGGGGACCTGGTGGAGGGCAGGCCGCCGATGGAAGCCAGAATCTTCTCCCTGACAAACGTCTGCCGGGCGGCCAGATCTTCGCGCCCGGCGGCGGAGAGTTTCTCCCCGCGTTGGGCCAGCGCGCTCCTGGCCAGGTTCGTCAGTTCGGCTTCAATCGCCTGACCAAAGGCTGCGGCGGCGATGA
Source organism: Bryobacteraceae bacterium (assembly GCA_033762895.1). Lineage (GTDB taxonomy): Bacteria > Acidobacteriota > Terriglobia > Bryobacterales > Bryobacteraceae > CADEFT01. The sequence goes on from JANRLE010000242.1 coordinate 13,519, forward strand.
GGAACAGCACCGTGGCCCTCACGCCTCCAGCACCTTTCGCAGGTAGGACAGGTTGCGTTTCATATCCGCCTCCACGGTCTTTGATGGCGATACGGTCTCAAGATTGGCGAATCCGTCGAAGCCGATGTCGCGCATCGCCTTCAATACTCCAGGGATGTCGATCTTGCCTTCGCCCAGATAGTGCGGGTTATCTTTGATGTGCATCTGGCATATGCGTTTGCGGCCAAGCCAGCGAATCTCTTTCACCACGTCGAAGCCGCGCGGGGCGGAGTTGCCTACATCGTAGTAAGTGAGCACGGCCTTTGAGCGCGAGCGTTCCATGATGCGCACGTTGTTTTCGGCGGAGATGGTGTCTTCAAGGCCCAACAAGACGCCCGCCTTTTCGGCTTCGGGGCCAAGCTCGCGCAGGATGTCGCCCACGTAGTCCATCTCGGCCGGCGTCTCAAGCGCGCCTTTGCCGAAAAACGGCATCAGCATCACCTTGGCATTCAGCTTTCTGGTGATGGGAATGCCTTCGGCCAGCCATTTCTGGCCGAGTTTGTCGTTCTTCAGATAGTTGACGTGCAGGATATCGAGGCACGTGCCGGCGAGGCGGATGCCGTGCTTCTTGGCTTCGACGAGGTAGCGATCCTGCAGTTCGGCGTTGTCCAACGGGAGTTTGTTATCCACCGGCTTGCGGCCGAGGCTCACCTCGACGCCTTCAAAGCCAAGCCGCGATGCAAGGGCCACGGCGGCAGGCGTTCCGCGTTGGTTGAGATTCCAATCGGTGACACCGATTCTGAACTTGCGGCCGGCGGCCAAAGCGGGCAGCGCCGCGGTGACGGATGCGAGGAAAGTGCGCCGTTTCATTGCGATTGCCAGTTTAGCCTAAGCGGGCTGCCGTTGACGTCCACCGCCGCATCGGGGAAGAAGAACCAGCGGACGAATCCACCCCGGACACTGCCGCCCAATTCTTCGTTGTCACCGAGACTGAGACGCACGACACCCTCGCCATAGCCGTAGTAAGGAAGCACGCGGCTGCCGGGATCCGGCTTGAGTTTGGGGTGCAGGCCAAGAGCAAATTCGCGAAAGCGTCGCGTAGCTGGGCCGCCATCGGCCAGCATCTTCTCGAGGGCGGCGAGGTTCTGCCGGGCCTCGGTCTTCGTAAGCCGGCCTCGCTCAAAGTGCAGCTTCACTCCACGCGCGGTCTGGTTACCGACTCGCGCCTCCGGGATCACGATCACGCCGGTAGCCGATTCTTCGATGGGCGCGACGCGGATAACACCGGCGGGCAGTTCGATATCACGGTCGATTCTTATGCGTGCCTGCCGGGCGCGGGCCGCGCTGGCGTCGCCGTCCTGTTTGTTGAACGGGCGGTCTCCGGTGCGGAAGCGAATATCGGTGCCGGACGGCGTCCTCACACGCACCACGCCGCTGCGCAACTGCGCGATTACATGATCCTGGCGGCGGATGAGAGCGGTGTAACCGGTTTCGAGCGCACTGGAATACAGGACATCCAGGTCCGGTGAGTGTTCACCAAACAAGCCATCGGCATAGACGCTGCCTTCGCCCCAATGGAAATGGATCTGGCGCCGCGGCCCGCCCTTGTCCACCCACTTCTTCAGCGCCTGTCGTTCGACTGCGGGCAAGGCAGGGCCGCCCGGCCGCAGCGGAAGCCACAGATAGATTTGCGCCTCGTCCAGAATGCGGGTTTCCACTGCTCCGGCGGCAATGAGGCTGGCGCGCAGTGGTTCCACCAGACCCCGGAAGTAGCCCGTTGCGTCCGGCCGCATCAGGAAACGTTCACCACGCTCCGGCCGGAGCGCCGAACTGATATGTCCGGCCAGACGGTGAAAGTCCTGCGCGCAGACAACGCCAGTAAGCAGCAGGAACAGCATGATGCTCACCGCATCTCCCGGGTAAGAGCCATCGCCGCGGCCAGCCCGCCGACGCGCTGGATGCCAGGGACGTAGAACTGCTGTTCGAACTCGTCATCTCCGCCGCGCATGCCCTTCAGGTTGAGCCGCAGCCGCAGGTCTCCGCCGTCCACGGCAGCGGCGAACAGGGCCCAGAGCGAACTCCCCTTGGCAGCGCGGATCTCGATCCTGCCGGGGTGCTTCGCGCGCAGCCAGTTGATCGCGGTGAGAATATCCTGAACGCGATATTGGTCGTCGGTGCGATGGAATGTGTAGAAGTGGCGCGCGCTGGTGTCGCGAACGCCGGCGGCGGTTCCGGTCATCCAGACGCTGGCTTCGAGCACAGGGCGGCCTTTGGGAATACGTCGCGCCTTCCCAACAATCAGCACCGGAGTTCCCTTCCCTTCGTGATAGACGCCGGGAACACGGTCACTGCCGGCCGGCGCCTCCACTGAGAGCGCGTAGCGAAGCAGTTCGGCATCGGGAGTCTCGACACGGGTAAGCTTTTTCCACTGTTCGAAAACACCGGCGGCGTCCAGGGATCCGGGCGGCATCTCGCGACCAGCCCACACCAGCATGTCCTCGTCCTTTTCCACGGTGTAGGGGAGTTCGGACACCTTCGATCCGTCGCTTGCGAGGAAGTGACGGGCAAAGAAGGTGTACATGGCCTCACGGCTGTCTTTGTTGTAGTTGTGGGGCGCGTCAAACTGCACGGCTTCCACGCGGGCGGCCATGTCGTAGAGTTCGTAGATGGCCTTGATGGCGGGGTACTCGTTCTTCGGTACGTTCTTGGTCCAATCGCCGGTGGCGGCCACCATCAGCATGGGACGCGGCGCCATCATGGCGCCGATATCGACGTTGTTTGTGCCGTGGCGGAGGCCGCAGGCATTCTCGCAGGGAGAGCCACCCTGCATGATGCCGCTGATCATGTTGACGGGGACGGAAACTTTGATGCGGTCATCCACTGCCGTGAGTAGGAAGGTCTGGGTGCCACCGCCGGATGCGCCGGTGGCGCCGATGCGGTCCTTGTCGACATCGGGCAGGGCCTCAATGAAGTCGACGGCGCGGATGGAATTCCACAATTGCAGACCCAATGGTCCGAAGTTGTAGAGATCCTCGCGCTTGCCGCCAAAGGCGTGCGGCGTCTGCTTCGTGTCGTTGTAGCCCACCATGTCATAGGCCAGAACCACGTAGCCCTGGCGGGCCAGATTGATGCAGCGGGCGGGAATGGAGCCATGTTCGCCGTCCTCAATCCGGCCGCGCTTCCAGTGGCCGTGCGGCGACACGATGCCGGGAAAGGGACCGGTGCGGCCGAGCGGGCGGTAGAGATTGCCGCCAAGATAGTAACCCGGCATGGTCTCAATCCACACCTTCTCAATGCTGTAACCTTCGCGTTCCAGCTTGCCGAAGATTTCCGAGCGGACCGGCCCATGGGCGGGCATCGGCAGTAACCCGGCCGCGGCGAGAATCTGCTTACGCAGGTGTTCGCGCCGCTGCTTCCATTCGGCCAGTGAGCCGTACTTCGGCATCTGGTAGACGTGGTTGGTGCCTTCCACCGGCGTAAGGCGGGGATCGCCATCCTGCGCGGCGAGCAGCGAAGCGAAAAGCAGGCCAATCATGCGGTCTTCTCCCTGTCGTAGGCGGCGAAGGAGGAGCCGGACTTTGCCAGTGACTCCAGCAGCGGAGCGGGTTGCCAGTGCGCTCCCCCGCGGTCCTGCAACTGGCGGACGCGATCGTAGATATTCCCCAGGCCCACCAGGTCGGCGTATTTCATCGGCCCGCCGCGCCAGGCGGGGAATCCGTAGCCGGTGAGATACACGATGTCGATATCGACGCTGCGTAGCGCGATGCCGTCCTCCAGAATACGCGCACCTTCGTTGATCAGCGCGCACATCAGCCGGTCAATGATTTCCTGCGGCTCAATCGTCCGGCGCGTGATTCCGTGGCTGGCGGCGTAATCCTCAGCCAGTGTGATCACGCCGGGGTTGGGCGAGGGCTTGCGGTTCTCGTCATAGAGATAAAAGCCGCGGCCGGTCTTCTGCCCGTAATGACCCTGTTCGCACAGCAGCGTGTCGAGTTCGGCGTAGCGAGTGCCGGGCACCTCGGTGTGCTTATATTCCAGGCGAATGCGCCAGCCCACATCAAGCCCGGCCAGATCCTGCACGGCCAGCGGCCCCATGGCCATGCCGAAGTTGTACATCACACCATCCACCTGTTCCGGCGTGGCTCCTTCCTCCACAAGGAAAACGGACTCACGGCAATAAGGACCGAACATACGGTTACCGACAAAGCCGCGGCAGTTACCCACCAGCACGCCAACCTTGCGGAGCTTTCTGGCCAGATCCATGGAGGAAGCGATGACGGTCTTGCCGGTGGCCTTGCCGCGCACGATTTCGAGCAGGCGCATGACGTTGGCCGGGGAGAAGAAGTGATGGCCGATCACCCATTCGGGGCGCCGGGTGACGGAGGCGATCTCATCGATGCTTAACGTGGAAGTGTTGGAAGCGAGAATGGCGTCCGGCCGCGCAATGGCGTCGATCTCGGCGAACACCTGCTTCTTGAGCGCCATGTTCTCAAAGACGGCTTCGACGACGATGTCGGCATCGGCGAAACCGTCGTAGGTGAGTTGCGGCGTGATCAGGGCCAGACGCTCGTCGGCATACTGCTGGGAGAACCGCCCGCGCTTGACGGAGTTGGCGTAGTTCCGGCGAATGGTGGCGAGGCCGCGGTCTAACGCTTCCTGGGTGGTCTCTTTGAGGATGATGGGGATGCCGGCGTTGGCATAGACCATGGCGATGCCGCCGCCCATAGTGCCTGCGCCGATCACCGCCGCCTTACGCACCGGCAGCACGGGTGTTTCCTTGCCGATGCCGGGAACCTTGGCCACCGTACGTTCACCGAAGAAGGCGTGTACGAGGGCTTTGGACTGATCGTCCTTCAGGCAGCGATCGAAAATTTCCGCCTCAGCCTTGCAGCCTTCGCGGAATGGCAGTGTGGTTGCGGCTTCGATCGCGTCGATGGCGGCATGTGGCGCGGTTTGACCCCGCAGCCTGCGATTGGCTTCCTGATGGGCTGCGGCAAAGATCGCGGCGTTCGAGGCGGCATCGCCCAACCTGTCGTTTCGCTCACTGGTTTTGGGCGGAACGATGGCTGCGACGCTGAGGGCAAATTCGATGGCGCCCGCGCGGAGGCTGCCGTCGATCAGTTTGTCGACGATGCCCGTCTCAAGCGCGGTTTGCGCATTCACCGGGTAGCCGAAGGCGCACATTTCGACGGCCATCTTCACGCCGGCAAGCCGCGGCAGACGCTGCGTTCCTTCGCCCCCTGGGATGATGCCGAGCTTCACTTCGGGCTGGCCCACCTGCGCAGTGGGGACAGCGACGCGGTAGTGACACGCCATGGCCACTTCCAGTCCGCCGCCGAGGGCGGTGCCGTGGAGTGCGGCGACCACGGGCTTGGCGCAATTTTCCAGGTCGTGGATGGCGGTGAGGATGGCATCGAGTCCTCCCGCCTGACCCGAGTGGATCTTGACGAATTCATTGATGTCGGCGCCGGCGATGAATGTGCGGCCGCCTCCGATGAGAACGATGGCGCAAACGGCGGGATCGGCCGTGGCGGCTTTCACACCTTCGGAGATGCCTTCGGGAACGCCGGGGCTGAGGGCGTTGACGGGCGGATTCTCCACGGTCAGGATGGCGACACCGTTATCGACTGTGTATGAGACGAGTGTTGACATTGGTTTCGATGATACCGCTTGGGACCCTGCGGCGGCAGGGTCCTGAGGGACCGGGGCTTGGGTTGGGGCAAGTGGTTGATTCTGTGGGGTGGCGGGAGACGAGGCTCGGGACCCTGCGGAGATTTTTGGTTGCGCTGGTGTTGGTCATCGCCGGGTTCGTTTTTCCAGTTTTTGCTATTGTGCCGATCATTTTGCGTTCCTCCACCAAAGATCATGATATCGGGCGGCGCCAAATTTTCGGCTGGTCTGGCGGGTGAGAATTGAGGGTAAGGTATTTTGATGCAATCGGTTAGGAAGAATGTGGAGTCGCTGTGACCGCCGGCTGGCGGGGCGGCGAAAACGGACCGCGGCGGGCACACGCGGGTTAGAGCAGCCGCCTAAGCGGATGTATTTTCTTGCAGTTGCGCGCAGTCAGTAAGTTGTTCTGAAAACGGAACAGGTTCGGAACATGCACTAAGTCATTGAATGCGCGGCGGGATAAGACCGCTGGGCCGCGATTTCGGCGCCGATTCCGCCGATTTTCCGTTCCGGAAGCGGAACAAAGTCCCGATCTATGTAACCTCGCGTACTGTATAAATTGTCCCATTTTTCCCTTGACATCCCCCCCCCCCAGATGCGACATACTTGCACTTCCCGCCCGGGCGTTGTGGAGGGCTCGACTTACCCGCGGATTAGTACTCGGGGCTGGTGGGATAGCACGGTGAGAACATAACCGGGGGAGGCGTGTGTGCGGAAGCTTGCGGCGATTCTTTTGACTTTGGCGGCGATGCCGCTGGCGGCGGAACAGCGGATGAACCGCGGGGATGGATTTGAGCGGCTGGTGGTGATTGTGCCACTGGTCGGCCGGGGGACATACGAAGATCCGGTACGCCCGCTGTATGTGCCGGCGCGGCAGCAGGCGGCCCCGGACGGAGTGATTTCCTTCAACTACCAACTGACCGACGACGGCAAGCGCGCCGTTGTGGAACTGGTGGCGCTAAACAGGCGCGCCTTCGCCCAGATTCTGGCCGAACGGCGGCCCGATGTGAAGGTGTTTGAACCAGGCAAAGTAACCAAAGCCTTCGCCGAAGCAGAGATCCGCAAGGAAAAGCGCGACTTCAGCTCCGACCGGTTGAGCGGGAGGGCACGCTGATGCGCAACCGGCAACTGTGGGGCGGCGCGGGCCTGATGGCGGTGGCCGGCGCGCTTTTCTTCGCGACCAAATTCTATGGCGTCTATAACTACACGAGCGTGGCGTTTAACGCGGGTGGTGGCACATGGCAATTCAACGGCGCGGTGACGGCGAGCGGTGTGGAGTTGGTGACCAGCGGGTCCGGCGCGGGCGGCGCGATCTACCTGCCGGCGCTGGCGAATCCGGCCGACTACGAAGTGCGCACCACGCTGCGGCTGAATTCCTCCGGCGGCACGTATGTCACGTTCATCCGCGCCAGCAACGATGCGCTACCGGGGAACCAGGGCAGTTGGTACGCGTTGGAAATCCAGAATCCGACGTTCAGCAGCGCGCCGGGCAGTCCCTGCACCGCGACGGCGGTGTTGTCCAAGCGCATCGCCGGGTCCTACGCAGTGCTATCGTCGGCACCGGTGCCGTGCCGCAACCTGATGCAGGTTCGGCTGGTTGCCATCAGCTACGACGCCACCAACGGGGCGCTGCTGGGTTACGTCGACAACCACGGATATCTGTACGCCGGCATCAACAATCCGCAGCTTCCTTCCGGCAAGCCGGGCGCGGGGCTGATCAGCGCGCCCTCGGGCAGCGGTATCGCGCAGTTCGATTTTGGCGCCCGGGATACATTGGGGCCCAACGCGATTGACGCGAACTATCTTTCCACCTGGAC
>JANRLE010000243.1:0-18835 GCA_033762895.1 Bryobacteraceae bacterium
TGTCCTTGTTGAGCGGTTTGCGTTTGGCGCGCAGGCCCGCCAGCCGTTCCCGGGCCGCGGTGAGATCCTCCCAATAGCGGCGGGTCTCGCCGGCCCTCTCCATCATCTCCTCGGGCAGTTCGGGAAGCACCACAGAGTTCACGTTACTGAATACGCCCAGGTTCAGCCGGCCCGCGAGAGTGCGGGTGCTGGTGAAGATCCCGGCCATGCCGTAGTAGTCGCGCAACGTGATGGGGTCGAACTTATGGTCGTGGCAGCGGGAGCAGCCCATGGTCAGGCCGAGGAATGTGCGGCCCACCATGTCCACCTGCAAATCCACCACATCCATGCGTAACTGCTCTTTGTCGGCGTTCACCAGCGGCCACGGGCCGAGAGCGAGAAAACCGGTGGCTACCAGGTTGTTACGTCTTTCCTGCGGCGTCTCCCAATCCAACTGATCGCCGGCAAGCTGTTCCCGGATGAAACGGTCATAGGGCACATCGCGATTGATTGCATCAATGACGTAATCGCGGTATCGCCATGCATGCCGCGCCGGCACCCGCCGTCCGATTTCGATGTTGTCGGCGTAGTAGGTCTGATCGAGCCAGTGCCTGCCCCAGCGCTGGCCGAATGAGGGCGACGCCAGCAGCCGGTCTACGACGTTGGCAAAGGCCTGGGGCGTAGTGTCGCGCAGGAAGCGTTCCTGCTCTTCCACCGTGGGCGGCAGCCCGGTAAGATCGAATGAAACGCGCCGCAGCCAAAGCTGGCGCGAGGCATCCGCGGCCGGCTTCAGTCCACGATCCTCCAGCTTTGCGAGGACAAAGCGGTCCAGCGCATCGGCCGGCCAGGCCGGATCCTGAACCTCCGGCGGCGACGGCTTGCTCACCGGCTTCCACGCCCAATGGTCCGTTGCGCGCCTGGCGGTAGCGGCTTCCTGCTTCGCTGACGGTGCTTCGTCCGGCCAGGGGGCGCCCTTGTCAATCCACTCGCGAAAGGCCGCCAGCGCCTCGCCGTCCAACCTGCCGGTGGGCGGCATTTTCGTCTGGCCGTCATAGAGCAGCGCCTTGTACAACCTGCTCTCGTCCGGCTTTCCCGCCACCACTACCGCGCCGGCGTCCGATCCTTTCCACAAGCCCGCCTTGCTATCGAGTTGCAGGCCGGCGAAGGAAATCTTCGCCCTGGTGGAATGGCACGACCAGCATTTTTCGGCCAGAACGGGACGGATTCTGCGTTCGAACAACGACATCGCCTGCGGATCCGTCTGCGCGAGGGCTGAAGCCGCTAGCAGTGCCCAGGTTGTCCACATAATCTAGGTCAGGATCTCCCGCAGCCGCTGGCCCACGATCTTGTGCTCATCGCCGCGCATCATCCACACCGAGATCAGCAACTTGCCCTTGTCCGGCCTCTGCACGTGGATCGGCGGATCACCGGCCAGCAGCTTCTCACTCACCTGTTGCGAGGAAAGCTTGCGGGCGGCCTCGTCCCATTCCACGGTGACGTGGGGCACTTCGTTGGCGATCACCGGAATGTGCCGGTCCGTTTTCACGCCGGCAATCCCTTTCAGCGCGCCGCGAATGGAAGCCACCCTCGCCTCCAATTCCTTCCACTCGGCCGCATGATCCACCTTGAGGTACCGTTCCACGGCCGCCAGCAGACCGCACAGTTCCTCCTTGCCAACCTTCATGCCGCGGCCGATTCCGCCGAACGGCGACATGGCCGGCAGGGCCGCCTCAATCAGATCCTTGCGCCCCAGAAGCAGTCCGCTGGCCTGCGGACCGCGCAGCGCCTTGCCGCCCGAGAAGATGACGAGGTCGAATCCCATCGCCGTGTATTTCCACAGGTTTTCCCTGGGAGTGGCATCCGAGGCGGCGTCGTTCATCGTGGGAATCCCGCGCGCTTTGCCGATTTCGACGAACTCGGTGGCCTTGATCTGGCCGTTGGGCTCGGCCTTGTTCAGGAAGAACATCATCCCGGTCCGGTCGTTAATCGCCGCCTCCAACTCCTGCCGCGTCTCCACGGTAATCACCTTGGCGCCGCAGTTCTCCATCTGGTGTTCATAGCCGGAGCGGTGGGATTTCTGCTGGATCACCTCAAAGCGGATGCCGTCGCGGTTGGGCAGCCGGCGCAGTTTTGCCGGATCGCCCTGGGAGAGACAGGCCGCGGTGCCTACGCTGATGGCCGAGGCCGCGCCGCAGGTGACCATCGCCGCCGGAGCTTTCAGCAAGCTGGCGATCCGTGCACCTACTTTCTTTTCCAACTCCGGAAGGGGAATGAAATAGCGCGAGGCCTCTTCCATGGCGCGGATGACTTCGGGCGGCATAATGGAGCCGCCTAACACGGTCACCACGCCCACGCCGTTGATCACGGGCTTGACCCCGAGGCTTGCGTAGAGCGAGGAGGGAGAGGTCGCGGTGAGACTGGCCGCCGGAGCAGCCGCCGCGACGGCGGGAGCAACGGCGCCGGCCTGAATCAGACGGCGGCGTGTGGGTTTCATGGTTACCCACAGTATATGATGATCCCGATGAACATGTTTCTCCTTTTCGCGGCCGGTGGCCTGCTGGCGCAGCCCTCCTACGACCTTCTGTTGAAGGGCGGCCACGTCATCGACCCGAAGAATAAGATCAGCGCCATCCGGGACGTGGCGATTCACGACCGCCGGGTGGTGGAAGTGGCGCCGGCCATCCCCGCCGCGCGGGCCCGTAAGGTGATCAACGTGGCTGGTCTTTATGTCACGCCCGGCCTGATCGATCTGCATGCCCACGTGTTCTCCGGGACCAACGGCGGCATGCTGGCCGGCGGCCACAGCAGCATCTTCCCCGACGATTTTGCCCCGCGCGTGGGTGTCACCACAGTGGTGGATGCGGGCTCTTCCGGACGCCACAACTTCGCCGAGTTCAAGAAGAACGTGATTGACCGCGCCCGCACGCGCGTGCTGGTCTTCCTCAACATCGGCGGCAAGGGCATGCCCGGTGACGCGGGCGAACAGGATGTGGCCGACATGGACGCCAAGGCGGCCGGGGCGCTGGCGCTTGCCAATCGCGACACCATCGTGGGAATCAAAGTCGCGCACTACCGCGGACCGGATTGGACGCCGGTTGAGCGCGGCGTGGAGGCGGGAACCATCGCCAGCATCCCGGTGATGATCGACTTTGGGGAATTCCGGCCCGAACGTCCGTTTCAGGAACTGGTGCTGAGAAAGCTCCGCCCCGGCGACATCTACACCCATGCCTTTTATGTGCCTGTTCCCATGCTGGATGACCAGGGCCGCCTGCTGCCCTATCTGTTCGAAGCCCGCAAGCGTGGTGTGCTGTTCGACGTGGGACACGGCGGGGCGGCCTTCGAGTTCCGCCAGGCGGCGCCCGCCGTGAAGCAGGGATTCCCGCCCGATTCCATCTCCACCGATGTCCATTCCGGCAGCCTCAACGCCGGCATGAAGGATCAACTCAACGTGATGTCGAAATTTCTGAACATGGGCATGACGCTGGATGACGTGATCCTGCGTTCCACCTGGAATCCCGCCCGCATCATTCACCGCGAGCAGATTGGCCATCTTTCCGTTGGCGCCATCGCCGACATCGCTGTCCTGCGGGTGGAGAGAGGGAAGTTCGCGTTTGTCGATTCCTACGGCGCGCGTATGGACGGAAGTCAGAAACTGGTGGGGGAACTCACTATCGCTTCGGGGCGTGTGGTGTACGACCTCAACGGAATGACGCGCGAAAGCTGGGACCGGCTGGGCAAGTATCAGCCGCAGGGAGAGCCCTTCTGGGACGGCACGCGGGGAGCCGGACGTCCGATGCCCCTAGGCCGCTGATGACGGACCGGCGGAGGCGCTCCTGCTCAGCGGCGGCGCATTTTCGCGCGGCGCGCAGCGTTCCAGCACCTGCTGCAGCAGATCCACGCTTACCGGCTTAGCCAGATAATCATCCATGCCGGCTGCCAGGCATTCTTCCCTGTCCCCCTTCATGGCCCGCGCCGTCATGGCGATCAGCCAGGGGCGTGTTTCCCCGGGCCACTCGCTGTTGATTCGCCGCGAAGCCGCCAACCCGTCCATCTGGGGCATTTCGATGTCCAGCAGCACCACGTCATAGCGCTGACGGCGCAGCGATTCGATCACCTCCACGCCATTGCCCGCCAGGTCGGCGCGATAGCCGAGCTTTTCCAGCAGCTTCACCGCCACCTTCTGATTCACCAGGTTGTCCTCGCCGATGAGGATGCGAAGCGGCAACCGGCCGGCCAGCGGCTGCACCGGATCCACTGGCGCCGGCGTCGCGGGAGGGCGGCCTTCGGAAATCTGGCTGAGTAAGATGCGAAGGTTATCGGGCTTGACGGGCTTGGTCAGGTGGCCAGCGAACAGGCCCTGCTGCCTCCTGTTGTACTGTTCTGTTTCGGCAGCGCTCAGCGTCATCAAAATCATCCGTGGCGGCGGCCCGGCGGCGGTCCGGCGCATCAGCCCGGCAGCCGCTACCCCATCCATCCCTGGCATCCCTGAATCCACCAGTGCCAAGTCGAATTCGGCGCCCTGGCGAATCAGATCGGCGGCTTGCTGGCCGGATGCGGCTTCCCGCGTGCACATGCCCCAGTAACCGCACAGCCGGCTGAGGTTGTCGCGGGAGGCGCTATTGTCGTCGACAATGAGGATGCGCTTGCCCCGCAGGCCGGGCGCCTCGGCAGGCGCTTCTCCGGCGGCGGGCGTTGCGGCGATAGTGAAATGGAACGTGCTGCCCACGCCGGCTTCGCTCTCGGCCCAGATGCGGCCTCCCATCATCTCGCAAAGGCGCTTGCAGATGGCCAGCCCCAGTCCGGTGCCGCCAAACTCGCGCGTGGTGGAATCATCCACCTGGCTGAAGCTGCGGAACAGGCGGTCCATTCTGCCGGCGGGAATGCCCACCCCGGTATCGCGGACCCGGAAGTGAATCCCTTCGCTCATGTCGACGGTGAGTGAAACCTCGCCGGAGCGCGTGAACTTGATGGCGTTACTGAGCAGGTTTACCAGGATCTGGCGCAGCCTGGTCATGTCGCCTTGTATCGTCACCGGAACGTCCGGTTCGACGAAGGAAACCAGTTCCAGCCCCTTCTTTGCCGCCTCCGGGGCCAGAAGGTCCACGGCGTCCTCCACGCAGCGGCGCAATTGAAATGGCTGTTGTTCCAGGTGTAAGTGGCCGGAATCGATCTTGGAAAAGTCCAGGATGTCGTTGATCACCTCCAGCAGGGCGTCGCCGCTGGTGCGGATGGTGTTCACATAGTCGCGGGCTCCGCTGGGCAGGGGCAGGTCCAGCAGCAGGCTGGTCATCCCCACCACGGCGTTCATTGGCGTGCGGATTTCGTGGCTCATGTTGGCCAGGAAGTTACTCTTTGCCTGCGCGGCCGCCTCCGCGGCGTCCTTGGCGCGCACCAGTTCCTGATTGGCGTTGTTGAGCGCCTCCATGGCCGACATCAGGTCGCGTGTCCGTTCCCCGATGGCCCGTTCCAGCACGGCATTGCGCCGCGCCAGTTGCGCCAGCCGGATCAGATAGAGATACCGGGCCGCGCACAGGAACGCAATCACGCAGAGTGCGTAGAACCATCGCGTCTGGTAAAAGTGCGGCGCGATGGCGAAGTTCAGGCTGGCCGGGGCCAGTGAGGACACGCCATCGTGACTGATGGCCTTCACCCGGAACGTATAATTTCCCGGTGACAGGTTTGTGTAAAAGGCGCTGCGGCGGTCCCCGGCGTCCACCCAGTTCGGATCCACGCCTTCCAGTGAATACTGGAAGCGAACCCTGCTGCCGGCGCCCAGATTGATCCCCGTGTAGCGAATCTCCAACTGCCCGCGTCCCGGCCCCGCCTTTACCTGCGCGGTTGGGGCGAAGCGCTGCTTGTCGAAGTGAATCTCCTCGATCACGGCCGAAGGTGGCCGCTTGTTCAGTGGAATATGCGCCGGATCGATGGCTGCCACCCCTTTGAGCGAGGCAAACCATAACCTGCCGTCGCGCGTGCGCAACGCCGTTGGTGAGGCTCCGTAGCTGAATTCGTTGGTGCGCAGCCCGTCTACGGTGCCGTATGAGGTGGACGGAAACGTGCGCGCCCGCAACTCGGCCAAGCGCTGCAGGTCATTCTTGCCCACGCGGCACAGCCCCTGTGTGGAGGAAAGCCACAGTGAGCCCGCCCCATCGTCCACAATTCCGCTGACACTGGCGAAACACAGCCCATCGGCCGGTGTATAGGCCGTGAACATGCCCTTGTGATAACGGTTCAATCCGCCCGACAGCGTGCCGATCCAAAGCGCTCCGCCGCTGTCTTCATGCAGGGCGTAAACGCGGTTGTTGAGCAGGCCGTCGGCGCTGGAAAAAGTGACAAAGCGTTTGTAGTCGAAGCGAACCAACCCCTCCAGCGTGCCGATCCAAAGGTCGCCGGCGGCCGACATGGCCATCACTGTGATGTAATCCGAGGGCAAGTCAGCCCGCCTGGTTACCTCCTCATACCTGCCATCCTGGAACTTCCACAGACCCCGCCCGTAGGTGCCGATCCAGACCGTGCCTTTGCCGTCCTCGGCGAGTGAAGTGACCGGGGAATTCAGCCGCAATTCCAATGATGGCCGCGATTCCACGTGGCGCACCAGTCCCGCGCTGGTGCCCGCCCACACGGTCCCGTCCCGGCCTTCCAGCAGCGAATACACCTTGCTGATGGGCGCATTCACTTCCCCCAGCGGGCGCCGCTCAAACCGGCCCCCGTGGTAGCGGAGCGCCCCTTGCCCCGCCGTGCCCATCCAAATGCCGCCTGCGCGGTCTTCCCGCAGACTCCAGATCGCGTCTGTCGGCAGGCCCTCCGGGACGCCGTAGTTCAGGAATTTACCGTCGCGAAGCTGGAACAGGCCGGCCCCCTGCAGCGCGAACCACAGGTTTCCCTCGGCATCCTCAAAGGCGTCGTTGAGGCCGCTGGCGGGAAGATCGCTGCGCACGCCGCTTAGCCTGGCGTTGCGAAATCGGGCCACACCGCCCTCGGCCGTCAGCACCCATACGTTGCCGTCCCGATCCTGAAGGATTTTGCGCACTGAGTCGCCCGGCAGCCCGCTCTTTCTTTGCCAATAGGTTCTTTGCCCGTTGTGCCAGCGCAACAGGCCGGCGTCGGCGGTGCCGATCCACAGCGCGCCCTCGCGGTCCTCCAGTATGCCTGTCACTTTGGTGCTTGGCACGCCGGCCTCGGCGGTGGCGTTTTTCCATTTCCCGTCCTGGAAGCGGAGGAGCCCGCCACCCTGGCTTGCGGCCCAGATCGTGCTGTTGCGATCCTGCACGATGCACTGTATTCTCCCTTTAGGCAGGCCGTCGAGATCGGAGAAGGCGTGAAAACGACCGTCGGCGAAGTGGACCACCACGCCGTCCTGGGTGCCCAGCCACAGTGTTCCATCCCTGGTCTCGGTTAACGATGTGATGAAGGTCGCCCAGAGACCGTCGTCTTTTCCGTAAACGCGCAGTTCACCGCCCTTCAACTGCGCCAGGCCGGTGGCTGTTCCGATCCACAGCGAGCCGTCGCCGCCGGCATGGAGCGAATGAATCTGATTGGTGCGCACTTTGGTATCGCCGAGATTGCGCACCACGAAGCGGCTGCCGTCAAAGCGCGCCAGTCCGTCGGCGGTTCCCACCCAAAGGTATCCGTCTTTCGTTTGTGTGATGGCCCAGACGTAGGAGTGCGGCAGCCCGTGTTCATTCGACCAGGATGCGCTTACGTACTGGCTGAGCGCTTTCCCGGGATCGAGGGCAAACCCGTTGAGGGCAGCCCAATAGAGGACGGCAAGAAGAAACACGTTGAGTCGCGGATTCACTCCGATATCTCCGCTGAATGTTTCCTCAATCTTCTCACTGGAAGCACCGGGTTGTCTCAGTGCATGTGCGGGGGGAAACGGCCGCTTGATGAGGGCGTTGTCTATACTTGATCGATACGTCATGCGCTTCCTGGAGGGCTTCACTACGCCGCGATGGCTTGCACTGTGGGGTGCGATGCTCGGATTCCTGCTGGATGCCATGGATGTGCTGCTTTACCTGTTCGCGCTGCAGTCGATCCGGGCGGAGTTCGGTCTCAGCCTTGGGCAAGCCGGTCTGGTGACGACGGCAACGATGTTGGCCTCGGCGGTGGGCGGTATCGCCAGCGGGGTGCTGGCCGATCGTTACGGGCGGCGGCGCGTTCTGATCTATACGATCCTGATTTACTCGCTGGCTTCGGGCGGCAGCGCCACGGCCACGGGATTGTGGTCACTGGTGTTCTGGCGCATGCTGGTGGGGCTGGGGCTGGGCGGGGAATGGTCGGCGGGCGCGGTGCTGGTGGCCGAAAGCTGGCCCGCTGAGCACCGCGCCAAAGCGGTGAGCTTCATGCAGTCCGGCTGGGCGCTGGGCTATATGCTGGCCGCGCTGCTTGCGGCGGTGATACTGCCACGATGGGGCTGGCGGGTGCTGTTTCTGGTGGGCGTGCTGCCGGCGCTGCTGACGATTCTCATCAGGCGAAAAGTGGATGAGCCCAGGGTGTGGCGGGAGAGGGTGGAGCAGGGAAACTGGAGCGATATTTTCCGCCCGCCGCTCGGCCGGCGCACGCTGTTGGCCACTACTTTGGCCACCACCGTCCTGCTGGCCTATTGGGGTCTGTTCAGTTGGCTGCCGGGATTCCTGGCCGCTCCTCGCGAAGCCGGCGGCGCGGGACTCAGCATTGTGCGCTCCAGCCTGTGGGTTTTTGTGATGCAGGGGGGCGCCTATGCCGGCTATCTTTGTTTCGGCTGGCTGGGGGACAAGCTCGGACGCAAGCCCGCCTTTATCACCTATGTGCTTGCCTCCGCCGTGCTGACTCCCTTTTACGGAATGATCCCGCAGTGGCGGCCTGATGATGCCGAAAAGCTTCTGCTGATCCTTGGGCCGCTCATCGGATTCTTCGGCACCGGTTACTTTTCGCTGTTCGGAGTGATGCTGGCTGAACTATTTCCCACCGCGGTGCGGGGAGCGGGGCAGGGCTTTGCTTACAACTTCGGGCGCGGGATCAGCGCCGCCGCTCCGTTTCTGATTGGGACGGCGGCGGAGCGGATGGGCCTGGGGCCGGCGCTTGCTTTTAATGCGGCGTTCTACCTGCTGGCGGCGGTTATGATTGCGGGCCTTCCGGAGACAAAGGGATCCCGCTTAGAGTGACCGTGCGCTGTCCGCCGGAGTCCGTAATGTGGATGGCCAGATGACCGGAGGGCATCCATTGTGGAAACTTGTCCGCCCATTCCACAATCACAACGGCCTCGCGGTCAAAGATCTCATCGAGGCCAAGCGTGGCAAGTTCCCTGGCCTGGTCCAGCCGGTAGAGATCGATGTGATAGACGCTGGTGGGATCGCCGTATTCGTGGATAAGCGTGAAGGTGGGGCTTGATACCTCTTCCGGTTCGGCCGCCCCCAGGCCCTTCACAATGCCCTTGGTCAACGTGGTCTTGCCCGCGCCGAGGTCCCCGGAAAGGAGGATGACCGCGGGGCGGGGCAGCATGTGGGCGATGCGCTCCCCCAGCGCCACCATCTCCTCCTCGCTATGCGTGATGTAGGACTGAGAGTTCACGCATCGCCTCGGGAAGAAATTCCAGCAGATCGGTGGCGATCAGGCATTTTTCGCCCAGCTTCGCCGCGCCCAGTTCCCCGGCGCGTCCATGCAGCCACACGGCGGCGCCGATGGCATAGTCGGCCTCAGCGGGACACTGCGCCATCAGGCCGGCGATCAGTCCTGTGAGGATGTCGCCTGAGCCCGCGGTGGCCATCGCCGGCGTGCCGGTGGGATTGATCCACACACGGCCATCGGGGAAGGCGATCAGCATGCGCTGTCCTTTCAGCACCACGGTGACGCCGCGGTGGGTGGCGTGGTTCCTCGCGGTGTGAATGCGATCGGCCTGTACCTGTTCGGTGGTGGTGGCGCTGAGCCTGGCCATTTCTCCGGGATGAGGCGTGAGGATGCGCGGTCCGCCCGGCCGTATGTAGGGACCGGGGATCGCGTTCAGACCGTCGGCGTCCACCACCATCGGCAGCGGCAGCCGTTCGTACATGCTCTTCACCAGCGCCACGCTGTCGGCATGGGTGCCTACGCCGGGGCCGAGCGCGAGAATGCTCTTGTTGGCCGCCAAAACCTCCAGTTGGGGCAAAGCGCGGGAGGCGATGGCGCCAGTTTCGGTTTGTGGCAGCGGTTCGGTCATCAACTCCGGGTGGGCCGCGGCGACACTGGGCAACGCCGATGCGGCGGTAGCCACGCTGACCAGCCCGGCGCCGGAGCGCAATGCGGAGATGCCGGCCATCGCCGCCGCTCCTGTTTTGCCTACTGAGCCGGCCACCACCAGCACGTGGCCGAAGTTGCCCTTGTGGCTGGCGCGTGGACGCGGCTGAAACAGCGGCGCGAACCACTGTGGCTCCACCAGGGAGAGCCACAGCAGCGCCAGGTCGTCCAACATCGTGGCGGGGGTGCCGATGGGCGCCACCACCAGCTTTCCCACGCGATCGCAATTGGGCGCCAGCACGTGGCAGAGCTTCGGGGCGGTGAAGGTGACGGTGGCGTCAACGCCCGTGGACGGACCGTCGTTGTCTCCCGCGTCCGAGTTCATCCCGGAAGGCAGGTCCACCGCCACCACTCGCGCGTTCGGAAAGCCGCTGTTGATTGCCGTGATCATCTCCAGCGCACGGCCTTGCGCAGCGCCCCTGACGCCGGTTCCCAGCACTGCGTCGATGACCAGCGTGGCCTGTTGCATGTGCGGCGCCAACTCACTGGAGAACGGGCAGCCGCAGGCCTCCAGCATCTGCAGATTCGTAGCGGCGTCGCCCTGCAACTCCTCCGGCTGCGCGGCCAGCACGACATCCAATGACTTCGCCCTGGTGCGGGTATGAAGCTGGCGCGCGATGGCCAGCCCGTCACCCCCGTTATTCCCCTTGCCGCAGATCACGACGATGCGGTGCGCCGCCAGCGGTGCGTACTCCCGCTCCAGAAACTCCACCACGCGGTGCGCGGCGTTTTCCATCAGCACAATGCCCGGGATGCCGGCTTCGATAGTGAGCCGGTCAATCTCGCGCATTTCGGCGGCTGTGAGTACCTTCATTTTTTTGCTCCCAGCAGCGCGCTTTCGAGACGGCGCAGATTGTCCGCCTCCCCCATCACAATCAGGCAATCTTCGGCGTGAATGACCGCTTCGGCGTTGGGATTGAACTGCATCCGTCCGTCGGCGCGGCGGATGGCCAGCACGATCACGCCCAGTTCGCGGCGCAGTTGAATTTCCTTGAGGGACTTACCGGCCAGTTCGCTATCGTGTGCCACGCGCACCTGTTCCACTGACGCCTTCAGGCCGATGTCGCGCGTGAAGATGTCGAGAAATTCCTGTACGTGCGGCTTGAGGATCGACTGCGCAAGGCGGTGGCCGGTGAGGTAGTAAGGCGCGAATACCGTGTCCGCCCCGGCGCGCCTGAGCTTCTGCTCAGCCTCTTCCTCGGCGGCGCGGGCGGCGGTGATCAGCAGTGGGTTGAGCGTCTTTGCCGAAAGAATGACAAACATGTTGTCGGCATCGGTGGCCAGGGCCGCCACCAGTCCGCGGGCGCGTTCGATATGCAGATCGCGCAGCGTCTCGTCGCGCGTGGCGTCGGCCAGCGTGGCCAGCATTCCCATCTTCATGGCGCGCTCCACGCGGTCTTCACTCTTGTCGCACACAACAAAGGGCACTCCGGCCCGTTGCATTTCCTGGGCGGCGCCGCGGCCCACACGGCCGAAGCCGCAGATGATGAAGTGATCCTTGAGCTGATCGATCATTCGCTTCTTTTTCTTGGTGTCAAACAGTGTGGCAAACTCGCGCTCCACAAACGCCTGGGCCACCGCGCCGATCACCTGGAACATGATACCGATGCCGAAGAAGATCAGAAAGCAGTTGAACAGCCTGCCGCGCTGGGAAAGCGGATGAATCTCACCGTAGCCCACCGTGGTGATGGTGGTGAGCGTCATGTAAAAGGCGTCCAGCCAGGGAAAGTCTTCAATGATACGGAAACCGGCGGTGCCCGCGGCCAGCACCACGGAGATGGCGATGAGGAGCAGTTTCAACCGGTGCGGTATGAACATCAGAATCTTTTGGCCAGCAGCAGCGTCAGGTCGTCCTGCTGCTCCCCGTCGCCGCTCCATTCCTTCACGCTGCCCACGATGGATGCGAGGATCTCGCCGGGGGAACGGTCGCGGGTTCGTTTCAATATTTCGATCAGACGCTCTTCGCCGAACTGTTCCCCGTAAGCGTTCTCTGGTTCGGTGATGCCATCGGTATAGAACAGCAGCAGGTCGCCGGGTTCCAGCCGGATGTTGCTTTCGCTATAGGCGGCAAAGGGAAAAGCACCCACTACCATGCCGTTGACGTCCAGCGGGATGGCATCACCCGAGCGCAGCAGGATGGGCGGAAGATGGCCGGCGTTTGTGTAGCAGAGATCGCCCGAGTCGTCATCATAGACACACAGAAAGAATGTCGCATATTTTTCCGGAGCTGTATGCGCATAGAGAAACTGATTGAGCTGGCTGACCAGCGGCGCCGGCGCGATGGGTGGATGGCGCAACTGAGTGCGCAGGGCCGACTGTACAGTGGCCATGAGCAGCGCGGCGCTGATGCCCTTGCCCGCCACGTCGCCAATGGCGAGGGCGAGTTTGGATCCTTCCAGCCGCTGGTAGTCGTAGTAATCGCCCGAGACCGTGCGCGCCGGACTGCAGGAGGCCTCCAGGCACAGCGTCTTCAAAGCCGGAATCGTGCGCGGGAAAAGCTGGCCCTGCACGGCGCGGGCGATTTCCAGTTCGGCCTGCAGCCGTTCGTTCTCCTTGGCGACTTTGAGTAGGCGCTCAATGTTGGCGGTCATCGAGTTGAACGAATCGCCGAGGGCGGCAAGCTGATCGCGTCCTTTCAGGTGGATGCGATGGGCGAAGTCGCCCTCACGCACATGCTGGGTGCCCTGGTAAAGCTCATGGACGGCGCCGGTAATCGTGCGGGTCAGCGAGGCGCCGATGACCATGGCGATGATTTCGACAATCAGGAAGAGAACGGAGAAGAACAGGATGAGGGCCGGGACAAGACCGCGCACGGTGTCCACGCGCTGGGCATAGACGGTTCCGAAGATAGCGGAGGGACGTGTGCGGACACTGAGCGCGGTGGCCTCGATGCGCCCGGGCGAATCCCACACATAGACCGGAACGAGAGTGAACCACTGCACGGCGATGTCGAGGCGGAAGGCCGGATCGGGGATGCGGTTGCGCGGCGCCTCTTCCTCATCGGTCTGCGCCCTGATGCGATGAAGCTTCACGGCGCGGCGGGGCTGGCCCAGTTCCTCGTCCAGCCGGGCGATGGAAAACTGGCCGAGGTTCGGCGCCAGCGAAGTGAGGAAACGGGCGGTGATGGGCACCGCGGCGGTAGTCCTGCCCTCGGGCCGCACGATGTGCGCCCAGAGATAGAGCAGGCCGTCCTTGATCAGTAATCCGCCGGCGTCGCCCCACTCGGCGGGCGGCGGCGTGAGGGCTGCGCTTGCGGGGTAGCGCAGTTGGGTGGCGCCCTGATGGATCACCTCGAGCCCCGGCAATCTGGGTTCCAGCACGTCATAGCTCTTCGACAGGGCTTCGGCGCGACTGGCGGCGCCGGGCTGGGTGATCCATTCAGCGATGGAGATCATCAGCGCCGTGCGGCGTTCCAGTTCCGACGTCACGACGTATACCGCCACCTGCCCCACAACGGTGTAGGCCACCAGCGCGGCCAGCAGGGCGATGAGAACCACCGGCACCAGGGCGATGAACACATAGGCGATCATCAGGCGGTGCCGCAGGCGCCAGAGCATGAGAGGCAATGAGCGGCGCAGAATGCGAAGGCCGATCCAGAAGCCAAGGATGGCCGCGGCCGCTTTGGCCAGCGTGGAGAGCGAGCCCAGGGGAAGGACGGCGGCGGCCAGGGCTCCCCCCAACGCCGCCAGCAGCGCTTTTTCAAAGCGCGTGGCCGACCGCCAGAGCTGTGAGGCGTCCGGAGACATTTCAGACACGCGATTTCGAGATTGCCGGGATCATGTGCTCAAATTGCGGTTGTTCCTTCATCGGATCCAGGTAATGTTCGGTTAGCCCCTCCACCAGCAGTTTCAGAGCCGATGCCGGATCGTCGGCAAACTGGAACAGATTCATATCCTCGGGGCTGATCATGCCATAGTCCACCAGCGCGTCGAAGTTGAGAATCTTCTTCCAGAACTGCGATCCGTAGAGCACGATGATCATACGCTTCTCGATCTTGCGCGTCTGGGTGAGGGTGAGAATTTCCGAGAGTTCATCTAGCGTGCCGAAACCGCCCGGAAACACCACCAGCGCCTTGGCAAGATAGGCGAACCAGAACTTACGCATGAAGAAGTAGTGAAATTCGAAGCTCAGTTCGGGCGTGATGTAAGGGTTGGGCCACTGTTCGAAAGGCAAGCCGATGTTGAGGCCGATGGTCTTGCCTCCGGCGTCCGCCGCTCCGCGGTTGGCCGCCTCCATAATGCCCGGGCCGCCGCCGGTACAGACGACGAAACGCAGAGGCTTCTTCAGGCTTTCCGACCATTCGGTGACCTGCCGCGCCAGATCGCGCGCTTCTTCGTAGTAGCGCGCCAGCGGATGGTCGCCTTCGGCGGGAATGCGCGCCGAGCCGAAAAAGACCACGGTGTCCCGAATCATCTCGCGGCGGAAATGATCCAGCGGATTGAGATACTCCGAGAGAATACGCACCGAACGCGCGGCGGGTGATTCGAGAAAGACTTCGTCCCGGTAGGCTGGGGGCTTACGGCGTGAATTTTTGCTCATGAGTTTGAGTAGGCCCTTAACACCCTCTCATTCTCTCACTGGTCCCGTCCCAGTTGGACCAGGGCTTCGGCGATCCGGCCGCGCCGGTTCGCGGTGAGCAGATCGGCGAGGGTATGGCGGTCCAGTTCCAGCAGGAAGGCGCGCAGCGCCTCGCGCAGGTAGGCCTTCAATCCACAGACGGCAATGATCGGGCAGGTGTTGGTCTCCTCGTCGAAGCACTCCACCAGGCGCAGATTCGGCTCGGCCTGGCGGACCACTTCACCCAGGCGGATCTCCCCGGGGTCGCGGGCCAGGCAGATTCCGCCCGTTCTGCCGGCGCTGATGCGCAGGTAGCCGCAATCGCCCAAAGTCTGAACCACGCGCACCAGGTGGTTTCTGGAGATTCCGTAGGCATCGCTGATTCTCTGCGTGGGGACCACCTGGCCGGGATGCGCGCCCAGGTAGATGAGAACGCGCAACGCATAGTCGGCGTGAAGGCTCAGTTGCACTGATTCGATTAAACCATGGGCCGTCAGGATGCCGATGGCAGAAACGCGTCGGCGTAGATATCGCGCGTCGCAATCCCGGAAAGGAAAAGCTTCTTCTTCAGCGAGCGCACAAGAGCCGGATCGCCGCAGACGAAGCCGCGCCAGCCGTTCAGTTGCGGAAAGCGCTCGGCGAGGATGCCATCGATGGAGCCGGTTACGAACGCCCCGGGCGAATCGGCTTCCAACACCGACGCGGTGTAGGTGAAGTTGGCATGGGCGGCGGCCATTGCGGCCAGTTCTTCGCACAGATAGAGCCCGGCCGGCCGCAAGGCGCCGTGGAGCAGGTGAATCGGGCCGCGGTGTCCGCTTCTGAGCGCGTCCCGAACAATGCCGTACAGGGGCGCGAGTCCGGTGCCGGCGCCGGTCAGCAGCATCGGCTGATCCTCGCGTCCCGGCACATAGAAGCATTCGCCCGATGGACCCTGAAGCATCGCCCGCGCGCCGGCGCGCGCCTCTTCGTAGAGCCAAGTGCTCATCCGTCCGTTGGGGATGCGCCGCACGTGCAGTTCAATTTCGCCTTCCTCGGGGAGGCTGGCGATGGAGTAACTGCGGGCCAGGCCCGTATCCCGCACGAGGGTGACATACTGGCCGGGGCGGAAATCGAGCGGGCTGTCGCAAACCAGGCGAACCCGCAGAACATCCCGCGACAACGGCTGGAGCGACGTGATTGTGGCCGCCATGCGCGCATCGCCGCCCACCGGCGCGGCTGTCAGATCGCCAGCGGGTTGGCAGACGCAGGCCAGGAAATACCCGCGAGCTTTCCAGGAATCCTTCAGGCCGGCCTGCGCGCGGGAGGGGACTTCTCCCTCCACCGCGCGCAGCAGGCAGGACCCGCAACTGCCGGCCTTGCAGGCGTGAGCCACCTCGATGCCGGAGCGCAGCAGCGCGTCAAGTACGCTCTCGTTTTCCCTGATTTCAGCGGAGTGGCTTTCGTAGCGAACCGTCGGCATTAACGGCTCAATACGTCGTTACGGGTGGATTCGGCGATCGCGGCTACCTGTCCGATCAGGTCCTCGGCCACGCCCATTTCCCGCAGTGTGGCGCCGAGCAGTTCGATGATCGCATCCACATGCGAATCGTTCAGCCCCTTGGCCACCAGGTGGGCATGGCCGGCGCGCATGTCCTTTCCCGTATAGTTGTGCGGCCCGCCAAAGGCCATGGTGAGAAACGCCTTCTGCTTGCCCCGCTGACGGTCCATGTCGACGTCTTCGAAGAAGTGCGAAACGCGGTCATCGGCCAATACCTTGCGGTAAAAATTGTCTACTGCGGCTTCGACGGCGTCCTGGCCGCCAAGCTGTTCAAAAAGGGTGATGGTCGTGGACATAATATGCATTTAGGATGCATGATTTGCCGGCGGAGGTCAAGTTTTCGCGCAAATATTCCTCGCCCAACATCCGGTTGGCGAATGTGATATAAAGTTTCGCCAGGGGTGATTCTATGAAACTGGGACTCGTGATGGTTATCTCCATCGCACGGCTTGCCGCGCAGATCTCCACTGGCACCATAACCGTTCAGGTACAAGATTCCACCAGCGCCGTTATACCGGGCGCTACCGTCATACTGACGCGCACATCCACGGCGGAAGTCCGGCGCGGGACGACGAATGAACGTGGCGATTTCCGGGCGGCGTTCATGCCGATCGGCGAATACACGCTGTCGGTGGAAAACACCGGCTTCAAGCGCAAGACGATGAGCGGTCTGCAATTGCGGGTGGACCAGGACGCCACGCTGACCGTGGTGATGGACCCTGGCGACGTGGTGGAGACAGTGGAGGTTACCGGCGCCACGCCACTGCTTGAAGCGAGCAGTTCCTCCATTGGCCAGGTGATTGAGAACAAGAAGATTCTGGAGTTGCCGTTGAACGGGCGGAATCCTTTCGCACTGGGGTTGCTGGCCGGCAATACGAACCCCGTGCAGGGAATGGGCACGAACATGCCGTTTGTAGGAGGCGGCGGACGCTTTGGCAACAACGAAGTGCTGCTGGACGGCGTGGATAACAACACCATCCAGAACCGGGGCGCCATTGGCCGCGCCGGGATCTCCTACACGCCTTCGGTGGATGCGGTGCAGGAGTTCAAGGTAAAGACCAATAACTTCTCGGCGGAGTTCGGCAAGAGCGCGGGCACCGTGGTGAGCGCGACCATCAAATCAGGCAGCAACGATTTCCACGGGACGCTGTTTGAGTTTCTGCGCAACGACAAGCTGGACGCCAATAACTTTTTCACCAACGCCGTGGGACGTCCGAAGGCGAAGTTCCGGCAGAACCAGTATGGCGGCGCGCTGGGCGGGCGCATCTTCCGCGACAAGACGTTCTTCTTCGGCGATTATGAGGGCACGCGGCGTTCCACCGCGGCCAGCAGCTCAATTCTCGATGTGCCGCCGGAGGCGATGCGGCGCGGCGATTTCTCTTCGTACTCGGGCACGATTTACGATCCCGGCACGCGGCGGTTGGGACCGGCGGGCACGGTGATCGGCGATCCGTTTCCGGACAAGCGCATTCCGTCGGCGCGCATCAATCCGGCGTCAGCGGCGATCACCGGGCTGGTGCCGCAGGCGAATTTCGGACCCTCCGGGGCGGAGAACAGGAACTATTTCCGGCAGGCGCCGCGCACGTTTGACGTGGACCGCTGGGACCTGCGGCTGGACCATCGCCTCACGAGCAATAACACGCTATATGGACGCTTCAGTTCGCAGGAGGAGGTTGAGCCGATTCCAGGACGGTTCGAGGGCTTCATCGGCGGTGGGTCGCGGTTTTCCAACGCATCGCGGCATGTTGTGTTGAACAATACCCATATCTTCAGCCCTACCATGGTGAACGAGTTCCGCTTCGGCTACAGCCGGCACAACGACGGCCAGATCGGCGATGCGCCGGAAGGCGTGGGGTTTGCTGACCAGAACCGTGTGGCCCTGTTCCCGTTCCCCGTACGCGGATTTCCGGGGATTCAGTTCGCATTCTCAGGTAATATCAGCGGATCGTCACAGTTTTCCGCCTGGGGTGGAGGAACCTCGAATCTGAACATTGAGAACACGTTTCAATGGAACGACAACGTGAGCATGACCAAGGGAGACCACACGCTGAAGTTTGGCGGCGATGTACGGCGCTACCGGTATGAAGTGCTGAAAGGCTCGCCGTTTTTCGGGGAAGTGATCTTCGGGTCGATTTTCTCATCGAGTTCGGACCGGCCGGGTTCGGGCGCGCCATTTGCCGATTTCCTGATGGGGTTCCCTTCCACCCTGGCAGGCACCCAGATGCTGGACTGGGGCCGGCACCGCTGGATCTACGCGGCGCCGTACTTCCAGGATGACTGGAAAGTGAACTCACGGTTGACGCTGAACCTGGGCATCCGCTACGACCTGTTCACGCAGCCGGTGGACGCGCGCGACCGGGGCAGCCTGTTCGATCCGCGCACGGGCCGCTTCCAACTGCCTGGGCAGGACGGCTATAGCCGCGCCCTGGTAAACGCGGATCACAACAATATCGCGCCGCGTTTTGGCTTCGCCTACCAGATGAGCCGCAAGCTGGTGGTACGCGGCGGCTA
>JANRLE010000244.1:0-6867 GCA_033762895.1 Bryobacteraceae bacterium
ATGACCGGAAGCGGATCAGCGGTGTTTGGCTTCTTCAAAAGCCTGGCGGAGGCAGAGAAGGCCCGCACGAAACTGAATCTACCCGAAGTAGTGCTGTTTCGAACCATGAACAGGGCCCGCTACCGGGCCGAATGGATGAGGAGTCTGAAGACACATGTGCGGGAACAAGAATGGCCGCCCCTAAGCCGGTACGCAAGATGAGTTTCGATCGCCTGAAAGTATTCACGGGGAACGCGAACCCCACGCTGGCCCGTGAGATTTGCCAGAACCTGAACAGCCCCTTGGCCGCCGCGGAAGTGAAGACCTTCCTCGATGGCGAGATCCATGTGCAGATCATGGAGAACGTCCGCGGCGCCGACGTGTTCGTGGTCCAGCCCACCTGCACTCCGGTGGAAAAGCACCTCATGGAGCTGCTGCTGATGATCGATGCGCTGAAGAGAGCCTCTGCAGACCGCATCACAGCAGTGTTACCCTATTATGGGTACGCCAGACAGGACCGGAAGGACAAGCCCCGTGTGCCGATCTCGGCCAAGGTGGTGGCAAGCCTGATGGAGACTGTGGGTGCGGACCGGATTCTGGCGCTGGATCTTCACGCAGCCCCCATTCAGGGATTTTTTGATGTGCCGGTGGATCACTTGTTCTCAACGCCGGTCATGATCGACTACTGGATGGATGTGGATCTTCCGCAGCTCACGGTGGTATCGCCGGATGCGGGAGGCGTGGAACGGGCGCGGGCGTTCGCCAAACGGCTGAATGCTCCGCTGGCGATTATTGACAAGCGCCGGGAAGAAGCGAATGTCGCCGAGGTGATGCACATCATCGGTGAGGTGGAAGGCAGGAACTGTTTGATCGTGGATGACATCATCGATACGGCCGGCACCCTGGTGAAGGGCGCCGAAGCTCTGCGCAAGCAGGGCGCCGAATCGGTGTCGGCGTGCGCGACACACGGCGTGCTTTCCGGCCCGGCCGTGAAGCGCATTGAAGAATCGGATTTGCATGAGGTGGTGATCAGCAACTCGATCCCCCTGCGGGAGGAGGCGCGGGCCTGTTCGCGCATCCAGGTGCTGTCGGTAGGACCGTTACTGGCGCGCGCGATCGAGTCGATTCACCAGGAAACCAGCGTCAGCACACTATTCATCTGAACTGGATGCGAGAAAGGCGCCCGACCGGATTGGGAATGGCGCGAGTGAAGGAGTAAGGAACGTATGCGTAAAGATATCACCGTCGCCGCCGAACCGCGCGCCACGCGAGGGAAGAACGAAGCCCGCCGCCTGCGGGTGAGAGAGTTGAGCCCGGCCGTGCTCTACGGCGCAGGCAAGGACCCCGTAGCCGTCGCGGTCAGCCCCAAGCAACTGGAAAAGATCATCTATAGTTCCAGCGGCAAGAACACCGTCTTTAATCTGGATGTGCAAGGGGTGGAGAACACCCCGGCCATGATCGTCGACGCCCAGCGCGATCCCAACAAGGGTAAGTTGCTGCATGCCGACCTGCTGCGCATCGATCTGGCCAAGCCGCTGGTTGTCAACGTACCGGTGCATCTTGAAGGCGAGCCCAAGGGCGTAAAGCAACAGGGCGGCACCCTCGAAGTGGTCACCCGTACGATCTCGGTTCAGTGCCTGCCTGAGGAAATTCCCGAGCACTTCACCGTCAACGTCATCGAAATGATGTTGCACGACAACCTTCGCGCCGGCGACATCCCGCTCACCGGGTCAATGAAGCTGACCGGCCACGCCGACCAGGTCATCGCCCACGTGGTGGGACACAAGGAAGAGGCGGCGCCGGCCGAAGGTGAGGGCGCGGTGGCTGAACCGGAAGTGGTCAAGAAGGGTAAGAAGGAAGCCGAGGGCGATGCCAAGGCCGGTGGGAAGGCAGCCCCGGCAAAGGCCGCCGCTCCTGCCAAGGCGCCCGCCAAAGACGCCAAGAAGAAGTAACTTGAGCGATGTCCGCTCAGGAAAACGATGCCGGGAACTGCTGGCTGGTAATCGGTTTGGGCAATCCCGGCCCGGAATACGAATGGTCGCCGCATAACGCGGGGTTCCTGGTGATCGACCGGTTGGGAGAACGTAATTCCATCCGCGTCTCGCGGCCTGACTCGCAGGCGCTGGTCGGGTTGGGGAGCATCGCCGGGAAAGATGTGATTCTGGCCAAGCCGCAGACCTACATGAACCTGAGTGGCGGCTCGGCGCGGTTGTTGGCGGCGAAGTATCGCGTGCCGCCCGGCCGTATTTTGATTGTGTATGACGACCTGGATTTGCCGTGGCAGTCGGTAAGGCTGCGGATGAAGGGTTCGCCGGCGGGACACAACGGGATGAAGTCCCTGGTCAGCAGTTTGGGAACGCAGGAGTTTCCCAGGGTGCGGATCGGAATTCATCCGGGACACCCGCTGGGGAGTGGTAAGGATTTTCTGCTGTCGCCCGTCAAAAAGGGGCAGCGGCAGGAATGGGATTCCCTGCTGGACTACGCGAGCCAGGCAGTGGAATCTGCAATTGCTGACGGCGTCGAGAAGGCCATGACGAAGTTCAATCGTCGCGCCGAAGGCTCAACGAAAGAGGAAGCATGAGGATTTACGAAGAGTTATTTATCCTGAAGCCGGATGTGACCGACGAAGCCGCCGATGCGGCCGTCGAACAGATCCGGCAGACTGTGGCCGCCAACGGCGGCGCCGTCGACAAGGTGGATAAGTGGGGTCTGCGCCGCCTGGCTTATAAGGTTGCCAAGTACGGCGAAGGCTACTACATTCTGGTGGTGTTTTCGGCCGGACCGGACGCAGTGAAGGAAATCGAGCGCCGTCTGCGCGTGAACGACCTGGTTTTGAAATACCTCACGGTGCGCATCGACGAGAAACTGAAGTGGCTCGAGAAGCGCAAGAAGATCCGTGAGAAGCGCGCGGCAAGGAAGCCCCAAATTCAGGCTCCCCCGCCGGCTCCGGCCATTCCCGCAATGCCGGCCGCACCCGTGGCCGCTCCCGGATTACCCGCTGAACCCGTTGCTAGCGCCGTGGAAGAACCGGCGGCCACCGAATAAAGGAGATCATCGACCATGGCTGAACCAAGAGGCGGAAAACCCATCAGCGCTTCCCAGAAACCCACCGGCGGCGACAAGGCGTTCGCGGGCGGCGGCAAGAAGCAGTTTTTCAGACGGCGGAAAATCTGCCGGTTCTGCGTCGACAAAGTCGACGACATCAACTATAAAGACGTGCGCCTGCTCGCCGCCTTCATCGGCGAGCGCGGCAAGATCGTACCCAGGCGCATCTCCGGCGTCTGCGCCCCCCATCAGCGGCGGCTCTCGGAAGCCATCAAGCAGGCCCGCAATATCGCGCTGCTGCCCTTTGCCGGGCTGCCTTCCATTCCCATCCACTCCTCACATTCGCGTGATCAGGCCCCGCGCGAACCACGCGAGCCGCGCGAACCGCGGGAGCAGGCGCCACGCGAACAGGCCACGCCTCCGCCTCCTCCGGCTTCCCCCGCGCCTCAACAGTAACAGCCACTCGATCAGGAGAACATCGTCATGGAAGTAATTCTCAGAGATGACATCGACAAACTGGGCCAGCGCGGCCAGGTTGTGAAAGTGGCCGACGGCTACGCGCGCAATTACCTGCTGCCCAAGAAACTGGCCATGCCCGCCACCGGCGCCAACAAAAAAATCGTGGAGCAGGAGCGGCAGGCCCATCTGAAACGCGAGGTCAAGCTGGCCTCGGAGGCCTCCGAGTTGGCGAAGATGATGGAAGGCGTCAGCGTCACTATCCGCCAGAAGGCCGGCGAGCACGATCAGCTTTTCGGATCGGTCACCGCCCAGGATATCGCCGACGCTCTCGCCAAGGCCGGCTATAACATCGAACGGCGCAAGATCCAGCTCGACGAGCCGATCAAGCAACTCGGTGAGCACTCCGTCGGCGTTAAGCTTCATCGCGAGGTCACCGCACAGATCGCCGTGAAGGTGGAAAAAGAGGAGTAGTCCGCAAGAAATGAGCTACTTCGATTTAACCGGGCAAGTAGCCGTCGTCACGGGTGGAGCCACCGGGATCGGTGAAGCGATCGCCCGGCGACTGGCCGCCTCCGGCGCTACCGCCGTCGTGGCTGATCTCAACCTCAACGGAGCACAGGAGGTCGCCGCTTCCATCGGAGGCGGCGCCTTCGCGCTCCAGATTGACGTCACCAGCAGCGATAGCGTCGCGAAAGCCGTCGCCGAAGTGCTGGCCAAGACCGGCCGCATCGATGTTTGGGTAAACAACGCCGGCATCGGCGGCAAGGCCGCACCCATTGAGGAACAGACCGACGAGGATTGGGCCAAAGCGCTGGCGATCAATCTCACCGGCGTTTTCTATTGCTGCCGCGCCGTCGTCCCGCACATGAAGCAGCGCGGCTACGGACGCATTGTGAATATCGCCTCCATCGCCGGCAAAGAAGGCAATCCCAACATGACCGCCTATTCGGCATCGAAGGCCGGCGTGATTGGGCTCACCAAGTCCGTGGCCAAGGAAGTGGCTACCAATGGCATCTGCGTCAACTCGGTGACACCCGCGGTGATCCGTACCAGGATTCTGGAGCAACTCACCGACCAGCAGGTCTCCTACATGACCGCGCGCATTCCGATGGGCCGCACCGGCACCACCGAAGAAATCGCCGCGGTGGTGCATTTCCTCTCCAGTCCCGATTGCTCGTTCGTCACCGCGCAGTGTTACGATGCAAGCGGCGGAAGGGCCACCTACTGACGTGGTAATCACCCCGGATCAATACAACTCCACTTCGGTTTACGACCTGCTGGCGGCCGCCGCCCAGGGCATGGTAGGCGTCGATCAGCGGCTGCTGAAGTCCATCATCGATCGCGGCGAAGCGGCCCTTGACGATATCGTGCGCTTCGGCATGGAGAACCGTCCCGCGGACCGCATCAACCTCGAGGAAGATCTGGTCGCCATCAGCCAATACCTGGGATCGCCCAAGGCGCTGAAGCTGTTGACCGAATACCTGCGGCGGGAACCGCTGGACCCTTCCGAGGATCTGATCCACGCCTTTCTTCGCATCGGCGACGCCGGCATTGATCCGCTGCTAAAGCTCTACGAGGAGTTGGGACCGGAAGAAG
Source organism: Bryobacteraceae bacterium (assembly GCA_033762895.1). Lineage (GTDB taxonomy): Bacteria > Acidobacteriota > Terriglobia > Bryobacterales > Bryobacteraceae > CADEFT01. The sequence goes on from JANRLE010000244.1 coordinate 5,080, forward strand.
GCGGCGATGTAGCCTTCATTCTTGCCGCCTACCGCAAGCGCGACCCGCGCATCCTCGAACTGCTCGAACAACGGCTGGAACACGATCCGCAGGACGCCGCCTTCCTCATGGGCATTCACTGCGATCCGGCCGCCAAACCGATTCTTGAACTGGTGAAGCAGAACGCCGAATCGGGCGCCGATCCCGATCCGGCCGTGGCCAACGAAGCCGCCGAGGCGCTGGAGGCCATCGCCACACCGGGCGAGCCCGAACCTCCCGAACCGGTGAGCCTGTGGGATCTTTACCCCGAGCACATCGAACCGGTATTCGAGGTGATGTCGCTTGAAGAGCGCCTGGAGTTTCTCCGCTGCAAGAGCGCCGAGTTGCGCGCCGACGCCGCCACCAGCTTCATTGACCGCGATGTGCCGGACGAGGCTGCCGAAATCCTGATCGGCCTGGCGAAGGACGATCCGAACGTCGGGGTGCGCGCCGTGGCCAATGAAGCCCTCTCATCGCTGGTGGATGACAAGCAGGTTCGCAAGCTGCTGATGAACACCCTCGAAAGTTCGAGGCCGATTCCCGAACGATGCGGCGCGCTGCTGGCGCTGGCCCCGCGCACGAAAGAAATTCCGGCCGTCAAACGCCACATTGAGGAGTTCTACTCGAACCCGGCTACCCAGGCGCGCGCCATGGAAGCCATGTGGCGAAGCATGGATCGCGATTTCGCCGGCCACTTCCGCCGCCACCTCAACGACGCCGATGTCGACATCCGCCGCCAGGCCATCAAAGGCGCCGGTTACCTTGAACTGGAGTCCGAGGCGCCGAAACTGGTCGAACTGTTCCGCGACGAGGAATTCCGCCTCGATGCGCTGTTCGCCTACGCCCTCTGCGTGCCCGCAAAACGCCTGCAGCGCGGCGACGTTACCGGACTGCTGCGCAAGATCGAAGAGATGGCCGGCGGGCTCACCGAAGCCGAGGGCGAAGTCGTCGAAACCGCGTTAGACACACGGCTGATGCTTCATGGGATGGAGCCGGTTTTCCTCCCGCTCGAGGACGAAGACGGCGCCTGACGGCGCTTGAAAATCCGCCGCTTCAGGTCCGGCAGAAATTCACTGGCCAGGTTAAACGCAAGATCGCCCGACAACGAGAGCCCGAACCGGATTGCCGTGTCATCGAAGGCGCCAACGCGCTTGGGCAGCCATTGCCGTGAAACTGCGGCGGTGCCCACCGCCGATCCCCAGCGCGCGATGGCCGGCTTCCAGGTTCCGTCATCGGCACGGACCACAAACATCTGCCGCAGCGCATTGCTGATCCGGGCCCCGGTGCTCCCTTCCGGCAGCCTCACGTAACGCGGGTCATGCCGGAACGCCGAGTTAATGGCGAACTGCATCGTCTGCCGCGTGAGATCTCCGCCCGCACGGCCCGCCACGCGGTATCCGAACGGCCCCCAACCCTGGCCCCATTCCGTCGGACTGTCGGCCCAATGCAGGATCGCCCCTTGCACGATATCCTTACCAATCGACGTGGGATACAGCGCCCTCTTCAGATGGAGGGCGGCCTTTTCCTTGACGCTCAGCGGAGGATCCGACTGCGCCCAGGCGAGCCCGCCGCCGAACCCACCGATGAGGATGAGAAGCAGCCGCACTATTGAGACATGCCTCGCGCGGCCACCCGCCACACCGCTTCCACCTGTTCGCCGCGCACGGCGTAGATTCGATCGTAGAGGTTCACCGAAGGATCGCAGTGCGGGATGATGAACTCCAGCCGGTCCCCCACGTTCACTGATTTTTCCGACAGCGTCAGGCGGCC
>JANRLE010000245.1:0-11685 GCA_033762895.1 Bryobacteraceae bacterium
GTGGAGCCAGGCGTACGCCACCGGCATTCCCAATCCGGGAAGCAAGGCGGTGCTCTACGGCCTGGGTGGCGATTGCGTCGCGCTGCTGCACAACCCCGATCCGAAGTTCCGCCGCCCGCTCGCGCTTTGGGTTTCAACCGATGGGATGAAGACGTGGCCGCACCGGCGAGTGCTGGCCGATCTGCCGCGGCATATCCACGAAGGCGTCCGCGGCGGATCGGCATTTGGGCTGAACTATCCGGATGGATTTGTCAGCGCTGACCGCGCGTATCTGCACTTCGCATACGATGAGATGCGCTACCGCGCGTTTTATTACGGCGCGAAGCTGCCGCCGTTGGACGCCTGCCGGTGAACCGCGGCGAAAATTGATTTTGCTAGGATCAGAATACTTGGCCAAAGCGCGGAATAAGCCGAAGCCGTCGATGGATGCAGTGATCGAAGTGTACAAGCAGGGCATCGATCGCACTTTGTTGCGTGAGAACTTGAAACTCACGGGGGAAGAGCGTATTCTGCGGGCTCAGGATTCGCTTGAGTTCGTGCGGCAGTTCCGCGGAATCGCCCGCCGACGGACAAAGACGGACGGGAAATGAAGGGCTTCGAAACGCTGATGGGTGCCGTCGAGTTCATTCTCATCAGCGGACTCTCTAAAGGGTGTACAGGCGGGCTTGCCCTTTGTCTGGAAACGTTCTCGGTGAGGCTGCCGGCGGTGGCAACTATGATGCCTTGCTTCCTGGATCTCGCGAGGTGGTCTTCCAGGGCCGTAAGATCCGTGTGACGTCACTGGCAAACTTGATCGCCATGAAGCGTGTGGCGGGACGGCCGAAGGACCTTGAGGCCATCGCCGATTTGGAAAGCCTGGCTGAAGAACCGGAGGCGTAGCCCGGTAAGACCACGAGATGCTTATTAACGAACGCCGCCGGCAACGGCATTGAGCCGCATCCGCTCAACTAAGCCACGGAAACGTGGATCACGCCATAGCGGCTCGAACACCGGATCAACGGCAATGAACATCGCCTCGAACAGCCGGTCCTGCCGCGCCACTTCGAGATGCGCGATCGCCCCGTCATGATCACCCAGCATCGTCTTCCACCGCGCCTTTTGCCACGACTTCGGCCGGGCGTCTCCTGCCGCCTCGATAAGTATGCGCAATCCGGCGTCTCTGCCCCCCTGGCGCACGGCGGCGGCGGCCCGCTCCGCCTCAGGGAACCCTGCTCCGGCCATTGCCCGGATTCCGTTTTCAGTCTCGCCAAGCTGCAGCAGAGCCTGACTCCGCCAAGTCCAGCCGCCGCCTTCTGAGGGCTGAATTCCACGGACCCGGTCGGCCGCCTCTACCGCTTCGTTGTAGCGCTTCATCACATACAAAATGCGCGCGCGAATCGAGTGGTAGCCGGCATGGAAAGGCGCACCCTTGATCGCGATGTCGATCTGATCCAAGGCTTCCTTGGCGCGGCCCTTCACCAGGAGTGCCAAAGCATACGATGGCCGGATATTGAAGTCCTCCGGGCTCAGTTCGATCGCCCGTTCCAGGCGCCTCAGCGCCTCATCCCATTGCCACCCATGCGAAAGCAAGTACAGGCCCAACGTGCCGTTGCAGCCTCCACAACGGGGGTCGATCTCCACAGCCCGCCACGCCGCCAACAGCGCCGGTGATTTTTCGCCCAGAGAGTTCGCCACCGGACCGCCCTGCAGGTTCAGGGCATGGGCGAGGGCGCTGTAGGCCTCCGCCGAGTCCGGGTTCAACTCCGTCGCGCGCCGCAGGAGCCCCACTGCCTCGGCCGCGCGGCTGCGATCGCGGGTTCTCAGCAATTCCTTGCCTCGTTCCATCGCTTGCCTGGCGTCGCCCAGTCGCTCGCTCCGTGGCGTCCAATCGATGGAAGCCCCCAATGCCGCCAGGCCCGCCAGCGCAGCCGCCACGATGATTTCGCGCGGCAAGCGGAAAGCGGATGACGGAACCACCGGCGGCGGCGGTTGCGGCGTGACCACCAACCGGTATCCCACGCCTGGCAAGGTTTCGATGTAGCCCGTTCCGGGATCGCCCTCCTCCAGTGCACGCCTGAGCTGAGAGATCACCTTTCCCAGGTTCGATTCATCCACTACCGCGCCGGGCCATAGGGCTTCAAACAGACGTTCGCGACTCACTACGCCGCCGTTGGCCCCGGCGAGTTCGCGCAGCGCTTCGAATCCCCGCCAGTGCAGCGCCAGCTTCCGGTCTGCCAACCACACCTGATTGGTGTCGAAATCAACTTCATACCGTCCGATCCGATGTCGCCCGGAAAGCATGAGACGGTCCCCTCTCGGCACAGCATATCACACGATTTCCCGGATTTTCCCGCCTTTTCCCACGGTGATTCTTGCCCTTCTCCCGAACCTGGCCACATACTGCGAACCATGCGAACCTGGATCGCCGCCACCGCATTGCTCGCCGGGTCTGCGAGCCTTGCATGGGCACAAATTGCTGTCAACGAGATCCTCTTTCACCCCGTTGCTGGAAGTCCAGCTCCGGCCGATCACGCCTGGGTGGAACTGCACAACAAGGGCTCCGAGCCGGCCGATGCCGGGGGCTGGATGATCGCCAACCGGGACGGCCGGGAGAGTCCCAATGCTTGCCGGCTCCCGGCGATTACGATCCCGCCCGCCGGCTACCTTGTGGTCCATTTCACATCCGGTGAAGACCGTCTGGAGTTCGGGCCGGATGGAGCCCACGTCTACACGGGGAGTACGGCGAATCCGTGGAACCCTGATCAGGACGCCGTAGCCTTATACTCGCCTGTGGGAATCGCCGACTTTTTGGCTTGGCGGCGCCGCGATGACGCCGCGCAGTCCGGCCCGGCGTATTCAGACTCCGCGGCGGCAGGGATCTGGCCCGAAGGCGTGGCCCTGGTCCGCGATTTCATCCTCTATGAGGTAGATGATCTGTTTCGCGTGGTCCGGCCGGGCACTTCGCTGGGCCGCGATCAGGATGCGATCGATACCAACGGGCCCCGGGATTTCGAGCCGAATGGCGGCCGGCACTCTTTCTTCCCCACTCCGGGAAGGCGGAATCTGGAGGAGATCGAGACATACCTCGTGCCCGAAGATAGCCCCGGGACGCAGGATCGCGCCGCGGAGCCGGAGAAGGCATGGACCGTTCTCTGGTACTTCGCGGGCGTGGACGAGTATCCTGATCTGACGCCCTTCCTGGACTTGCAGGCTAACGGCGGTTCCACGGCAAACGTTAACTATGTGATCCACTGGACCCGGGCCGCCGCAACCACCCGTGGCCGGATTTCGCCAACTGGACCGCCGGGCAAGGTGCGTCTGTTCTCGCCCGATGGCCCGAACCAAGTGAGGGGGGTGAACGCCGCGTCCAGGACCGCATTGAAGGACTTCGTGGAATGGGGAAAAGCCCACTTCCCGGCCGGACGGTACGCACTGGTCATTGTTGGATATGGCGACGGCTGGAAGTGGCTCGGGTCCAACGCCGCCAAGGACGGCCGCTTCGACTCGGATCGCCTCTACCCGGGCGAACTCTCCGGGGCGCTGGGCGGCGCCGGCCTCGATTTGCTTTGCCTTGACACGAACTACAGCGCCATGGCGGAACTGGCTTGGCAGGTACGGGGAAGCGCAAAATCTCTCCTGGCGTTTCCAGATCTCGCGAGGCTTGATTTCACTCGCCTGGCGCAAATCCTCTCAGCGGATCCCGCGATGGATGGACAGACGCTCGGCAGCCGCCAGGTTCTCGAATCCCGGGTTCCGATGTCGCTGACGGACCTCACGCCGCTGCCGGAGTTGATCGAATTGTTGCGCCAATGGTCCGGTCAACTCGTGCAGGCGATTCCGATTTTCCGGGAGCGCGACCAGCCACTCGACAACGCCCAGACCGGGATCTTCGCGGCCAGCGCGAGTTCGTTAAAGGCTTTGGACGGCAACTTCGTTGACTTGGCTGACTTTGCCACGAAAGTTCAGGAATCGCCGGCGGTTCCGGCTTGCGGCAAGCAGGCGATTGCAGGCATTCTCCGCTGGATCAATATCAACGTGTTATCCGCAGCCCCCCCGTTTCCCGGTGTGCCGCCGCGGCGGTTCAACATCCACTTTCCTTCCACGCGCGCCCACAGGCCTGCGAATCTTCCCTTCCCCGCCGACCCGCATGACCTTCCTTCCGGCGCGCGCGAAGTGGACGGCAACTCACGCCCCGTAACTTACTCACTCAATTACAGCATGTTACCACTCGATGTGGCGGAGGAAGACGGACCATTTCCTCCACCTCTGATACCGCCCGCCGAGTGGCCGAGAAAACGCGCGCCGGACTTCCCGTTTCCAGATGACTCCGGTTGGCAGAGGTTTCTGGATGACGTGTATCATCCGCAGCCGGATAACCGCATCGTCGAAGCCACGTTCGGTGGACGCCGGCTGTTACCTGTCTCCAAAGGTGGAGCCGAGTGCCGGAATCCGGTTGATGAAATTACGGTGCCAGTAGGCGGTGTGGTATCGCTTTCGGGCCGGGGATCGTCCGACTTCGATCCGAAGAATGGCGGAATCCTGCCTTACACCTACATGTGGGACCTCAACCACAGGCAGCCCTGCAGCCGGCAACCCTGCCTTGGTCCGCATGAGGTTGCTCCGGGAGCCGATGCATTGCTTGTCGCCACCAACAATGTGGACGCCGACGCCGATATTGCCGATACCCGCACCGATGACCTGGATTCGGAAAGCGCTGCGCCGCAGTTTCAATGTACGGAGGCCGGCGAGTGGATTACATTTCTGCACGTGGGCGACGACGACCATACCGAAACTCACGCCGACACCATGCCAACCGCCCGCCACGTCCATCCGCAGACGCGATCATGGCCGTCCAAGATCATTTGCGCGGCTCCTGGAACCTTTGTCTCCACCGGTGCGGCAACTCCCTTTCTCGAAACCGGCACTTATGTATACAGCGACCACGCGGTGCGCGCGGCGGCTGGAGCGCAAATCGCCTCAGCCCGCGGTTTTGTACCTCACCAGGCATTCGTGTTGACTCTGACGGGAGGCACGGATCTGCGGGTGAACGACGTCCCGGCGGCGAACTCAACCGCCGCGCTAGCCGATGAAACCAGTGGCGTCGTGTACGCCGATCAGGACGGCATCCTTCGTACGCGGTTCACCGCGGGACCTGCAGGATCTGGATCGCTACGGATACAGCCTCTCGGCATGCCCGTCTTCAACCTTCCGTTCACCGTTGTAAACCGCCTGGCTCCGCTTCCCACGGATCTACAAGTAACACCGCCGGCGGGGAACGTAACCGTTGGCGCCGACGCCTCGCTCACCATTGCCGTCACGCGCGATGGCCAGCCATTGGGCGATGCGATTGTCACCGCGTGGAGCCCCACTTCCACCCTGACATGGGTGAACGGAACGCGGTTCCGCAGCGATACCGCAACTCTGTTCCGGGCGGGCTCTACCGGAAGCTTCCTGGCGACGTTTCGCGCTACGGCTAACGGACCGGTGCTGATCCACATCGTTGCCGGGCAGATCCTGCGCACGCTTACGCTCAACGCCACGGGCGGGCCGCGCGGTGCGCCTACCTCCATCGAGATCCTGCCGGTTACCGTACCCCTGGTGCAAGGCGCCGAAGGCACCGTGACGTTTCGCGTGCTCGGGGCGCAACTCGGGCTGTCCGGTGTGACGGTGCGCGTAGAGTTTCAATCGGGCAGTGTGGCCGTCGCGGGACGCACGGGTACGGGACCGGCGGAATTGGCCACCGACGCCCAAGGTGAAGCGGTTCTCCGCCTTGTTCCCAATAGCCTGGAACCTGTAAGTCTTCAGGCGGTTGTGCCCGGCACAAACCTCAGTGTTGGAGCCAATCTACCCGTGCACGCGAGATAGCTACTCTACAGCCCGGCGGTATTAAACGCTGGTTGGAAGAACTGAATCATCGTTTCCTCCAAGGGCTGCGGATTGGCGCGGATGGTCCAACGCAGCCAGATTCCGGAAAGCGCTCCGCCTCTGGCCTTTTGTTGAATTTCCATCAGTAACTGGTTCTTCCCGGCATGCCGCAGCGACCGGTTGAGCGAGCCGTCTTTCTTGCGCGGCGAGAGAATTCGGATGTCTTCTGGATCGGCGAGATAGGACGGTAAACGCGAGGACAACGCTGAGGCTTTTCCCACATACAACACACCCAGGGAGTCCACCAGCGGACCGGGGTGCAGCGTGAATACATAAACGCCCGGCTGCGAGGGAATCAGGGCGCGATTGGCGCGTACCTCCTCAATCCGGAACGGACCGGCCCAGGCGAGAGTGGAAGCTGGATTGGCGCCAGACATGGTCAGGCAATATGCGCGCCGGCGGACTGCACATACACCGCGTAGAGTGACTGGCTGGCGGTCATAAACAGCCGGTTGCGCCTGCCGGTGGGCGTGTTGGTTCCAGGAATATCGAGTTGGATGAGGCGTTTTCCGTTGCGCACGGCGCGGCCGTCGTTGTCCCATACCTTGATGTCGCGGCCGCCGTGTTCGCAGGAAAGCTGCCGGCCCTCATAGTCGAACGTGTTGCCATTGCTGTAACCGGTGGGGTTGCGGAAGGCAGAGACTCTCGCGTCGTCCTCGATCCAACGCGACTGAATGTTGTTGGGGATGTCGCTCCATACCAGGTAGCGGCCCACTCCATTCCACGCCGGCCCTTCGGCCCATTGGTTGCCCGGCTGTTGGCCCGTCCAGTCGCGCGGTGTTGGAGTGGGGGACACTGTCTGCCCGGCGGCTTGTTGCACAACGTGTTGCACACTGGCAATGCCCGCCGCCGCAAGCAGGGCACGGCGGTTCCAGAGGACGTCGGCGTTTCGATTGGCCATCAGTCTCCAGTCTGCCTCAAAACGCCTGTCCGATGCTGAAGAAGAACCGCCCGCGATCTTCTCCGGGTTTGGGATTCAAATTGAACCCGTAATCCAGCCGGAACAGGAAATATGGCGTACGGATACGCACCCCCATTCCCGCGGCGGTGCGCAAATCCCATGGACGCAAATCACGCGCGCGCGAAAACACGTTGCCCGCGTCAACGAACGCCACACCGTCAAGGATGGAAAAGGCGGGGAAGCGGAGTTCGTGGTTGGTCACGAACATGGCGTCGCCGCCTTCGGGGTCGCCGCGAAAGTCCACCGGACCCACGTGATCCTGACGGAATCCCCTCACGCTCGTGCCGCCGCCGGCGAAAAACCTTTCGCTCGCCACCAGTTCCTGTCCTCCCAGTCCGGAGGCCACGCCGGCCCGCACCGCGCCCGCATAAATCACGCGCGGCCGCCGCGCGCCTCCGGACCATGGAATCTCAGCGGGCCTGGAGAGCGCCTGGTAACGGAAATATTGCCCGTAGTAGCGCACGAACTGGAGTTGCGAGCCCAGCACCTCGGGCGCATACTCAACTGACTGCGACAGGAAGGAACCCCGCGTGGCATCCAGGATATCGTCGCGATTGTCGTGCGTGAGGCTGGCCTGTAGCGGCGCCACCCGCAGCGTGATGTCGAAGGGGAACAGCGGGTCGGGCTCCCGCTCAAAAGTGTGGGTTCGTTCCATACGGTAGCCGTAGTTGAGAATCCACCGTTCGCGGAAGCGGGATTCCTGCACCACCGAAAAGCCGACGCGTTCGGCGATGAAGGCGTCGCGCACCTCGCGCCGGACGAAGACCGTGGAGGTGGTGCCCACCGGAAACCGCCGCAACAGTGGTTGGGAGAAATAGCCCCGAATTTCCTGAAAGCGCGAATCGTAGCGGCCGCGTACGCCGGCCACGCGCGCCGCCCGCAGGAAGTTGCGTGTCACGAAATCGAAGATCGCGCCCGGACCGCGGTCCGTCTCATAGTAGCCGCCGTACTTCAGGGCAAACGGCGTGAGTTCGCGCACGTTGATCTTCGCCCGCAGCCGCTTCACCTGATCGCCGGAGCCGATCTCCTCCGTCTCGATGTCCACCAGGGAGAAGGCGCCGGTCTGATAGAGGTTCCTCCTCGCCTCGGAAAACTTGCGCGGATTGATGATGTCACCCGGAACCAGGCCGGCCTGCGATTGCACCATGCCGCGCGAAGTGCGGCGGTTTCCCGTAAGCGTGAGTTCCTCGAGCACCGACTGCCGCTGTTCGGCGATCTGAAACTCCACGTCCACCGTGCCTTTCGCGCTGTCGCGGCGCACCGTGGTTTCGATTTCCGCATCGTTGAACCCAATTTCTGAATACAGGGTAATCAGGTCCTGAACTGCTGATTCAACTCCCTCGTCCAGATACACCTGTCCGGCCTGCAGCCGCAAGCCCGCGGCCAACTCCGCCTGCGAATACACTTCATTTCCCGTAAAGGCGATGGCGGCAACCGAAAACCTCGCCCCCTCGTCCACCTTCATCACAAAGCGGGCCGTGTGTGTCTGGGCATCGGTTTCCAGGCGCGGCGTGGACACCGTCGCTTCCAGATATCCCTCCTGCCTGTAGAGCCGGCGCAGCGAATCGGCCACCCGCTGTGGGCGCAGGTAAATATCCGTGCCCGGACGGTGCGAGGCAATCGTCCGCCGCAGCCGCTTCAATGGAATCTTCGACGCCCCTTCAATCACCATTTCCGGATTGGGGTAGCGAACGTTGGGATGGATCTCGAACACAACCTGCTTGTTCTGCTCATCCGGTTGGCGGATCTGGTGCGCGACCAGTGGCGCCAGGTACCCATCGGCAAGCAGCGCGGTACGCAATTCCGCCGTGGCTTTCAACACGCGCCCGGTGTCAAAGCCGCCCTGTTCCCAGATGCGCAGCACTTCCTTACGCACCGAACCCGGCGGATTCCAGCCCTCATACACAATCTTGACGCGCGGCCCTTCCGTAATGCCGAACTTGAGATCGACGATGGAATCCCTGATGTCCCGGTCCGTGCGAATCCGCGCCTCATGGAAGCCGTTCGACCAATAGGCGTTCTGCAGACGCGTGACCGCCTTGCGAACGGCGAAAAAATCATGTTTCCCGGCAGGCTTCAATTTCAACCTGCTGGCCAGTTCCTTGTCGCTGAGGTAGAAGTTGCCCCCGAAAACGATGGCGCCGAGGCGGCGGATGGGGGCGCGGGCCTGATCCACAACAAGTGAGCCGATGGAGCCAAACTGGACTTCATGGCGGAACTCGAAACGATAGGTGTTGTCGAAGTCCTTCAAGCCCCGCACGCGGAAGCGGCGCGTGAGATCCCATTCGCCCAGCCAGAACTGATCGCTGCTGCGCGCAAGGTCCATCGAATAGGTGAGGCGCACGGCGGGCGTGATGTCCTGTCCCACGGTGAGGCGCGCGCCTGGATCCGATTCCGGCGCGATCAGATTCGGTTGAATGCGCACCTGGCTGATGCCGAAGGTCCGTTCCACTGATCGCGTCAGTTGGCCCCCAACGCGCGTGGCCAGATAGGAGAGCACCTGCTCCTTTGTGGCTTCGGTTTCGGCGCCCGCAAGCCGGTCGAGAGTGCGGCCCGTTACCAGCAGGGAAACCACGTCCGCCTCGGGCAGTGGAGGGTCGGAGATGAGTGTCGATTTCAGTTCGCCCTGCTCGCCCTGCACCTGCAGTGTGATGTCGTGACCGGAAACCTGGGTGCGGGCCAGCAGGTCCAGCGAAGGTTTGATGCGCCGCTCGTCAGTGAAGGTGACCACGCCGCGTTCGATCAGGTAATCGCGCTCGTTCAGACGGATCTGGCCGCCTTCCTCCAGCGTGAGGCGGCCGGTGAGCCCCGGTTTCTCCGGGCTGCCCACGGCGCGCAGGTCAGCCGAGATCGCCGTCTCCGCCAGGTTGTTCTTGATCAGGATGGGGGAAGCCGTCCGCAGTGTTACGTTCAGCCGCAGGCGGCGCAGCAGCCCGTTCTTCTCCTCCTCGCCCGCGGTCACTTCATTCACGTTCCTCAGCACAAATTCGTCGAGGTTGATGTCCTCATCGTAGGAGCCTTCCAGAATCTGCACGTCGCCGTTAAGCACATACTGCGCGCCGGCCGACCGCAGCCCAATGGCCGCGTTGAACAGCGTCTTCAGGTCACGCGGGTACTGCAGGTATACGTTCGACGCCGTGAAATTGAGATTGACGTCCTGCGGCGCACCGTTCACCATCCGCAACCCGCCGCCACCTGCCAGCGCTCCTCCATTGAGCGTTCCAGCCAGATGGGCCAGCGTTATTTTGTCGCCCTCAAAAACGATGCGCGCTTTCACGCCGTCGAACTGCATGTCCATTGAAGGCACCGTGGCGTCAAGGCGCGGGAACTCCAGGAACCCGGCGAGGGCCGGTTGTGCGATGGTCCCGGTAGCGGCCACCTCCAGCTTCGTCTCGCCGGCCGCGGTAAGCTGATCGGAGAACGCGCCGATCAGCGCCGCGTCCAGCACGCCTTCCACTTTCAGCCGGACCGGCTGCGGCGCCAGCAGTCCCGCCTCTCCGCTCAATGCCAGCGTCCCGGCCGTGCCCTTCAACCGGAATTGATCCACCCTTGCTACGCCATTGCGCAAGCTGAGATTCGCCGGCTGCTCTAACGCGAAGGCCAGCGTGCCCACATTGAGGTTCAGCGGCGTGAGCGTGATGCGCCCCGCAACGTCTCGCGCGGTGAGACCGGCTATTTCCAGATCCGCTTGTCCGGAAACCGAGCCCGTCAGCTTGCTGTCCTTCTGCCGCAGGAGACTGGCGATTTCCACCTTGTCCCACTCCACGCGCAGCCGTCCCGGGCCGGTGGCCGGCGCCGCGGCAAGCCAACCCGCGGGCACTGCAAGACTGAGCGGGAGACTGCCGGAGCCGATGATGGCGGACTCGCCGAGCTTCGCCGAGAGCTTGTCGATGTGGACGGCGCCCTGGCGGATTTCGGCGTGTGCATCGATTGCGGTGAGTTCCCCAACGTCAGCAGCGCGCACGGACTCCGCTTGAATGTCGAACGATCCCTCCAGAGTGAATTGTTTCCACGGCCCTTTCAGCGTGAGATCCCATTGCGCTTTACCCGTGGCTTCCACCGGAGGAATCGTGGAGAAAGCGGTCATCAGTTTCGTCGTGTCCGCCGAAGTGAGTTCGCCTTGCAGCCGGATGCCGTCCGGCATGTTGCCGCTCAGCGTGACGGCGGAATCACTGCTCATCAGCTTCAAGGGCTCAATTCGAATCGACCGGCGCAGCAATGAGAACGCCGCGGGAGCGGCCGCGCGAATCTGCAAGCCGCCGCGTTCCACTACAAGCGCCTCGATCACGCCCTTCGCCTGTCCGTCCTGCCAGCGGTCGAAATCGCCCGCCGCTTCCACGCTCGCCGTCAACGATCCCCTCACCGGCTGCGGCAGTGGCAGGCGCGAGAGATCGGTGGCTTCAAGTCTGGCCTGAATGGTGGCCGGGTAGGGCGCCTCCGTGCTCATGCGCGTGAGGGCGGTTGCGTTGTATTCCGGTAGCCGAAGGTTGATGGTGAGCCCTTCGCCAAGCAGATTTGCATCCGCCTCGATTGTGCCGACGGCGTTTCCACTCCAGTTGACGTTGGTGGCCGACAGCGTAGCGTCCAACTGCCTGTTGCCGGGTGTGCCGTCGCCCGAAACCTTCAGCGATGCGGATGCGCGCAGCGTGTCGCCCGAAGGCAGGCGCATTCCTTCGATGAGGATTCCCGCCCCTTGCGCGGAAAGCCGGTAACGCTGGTCATCGAGGTGGTAGCTGGCGTCGCCCTTCAGTACGCCGCCCGAAGGCTTGCGGACTTCGAGGCCGGTGAGGCGAAGCGTACGCGCGTTGAAAGAGATATCG
>JANRLE010000246.1:0-19178 GCA_033762895.1 Bryobacteraceae bacterium
AGCGCGATGCTCGCTCCCGATGGTAGCGTGCCGCCAGCGGCCGTATTGTGGACCGATACCGAGGCCCAGTGGCTGCCAATCATGCACGTTTTGCGCACGGCATTTCCGACGCTGTATTCCTTCGGACGGTACGAGCCAAACTCACGAATCGGCCCGGCGATCTGGCTGAAATGCATTGTCGATCGGACACTCCCGGAGGCGCCACCTGCCGGCGAGGTTCCAGTGCTTTATCTGCCACGCGTGAGTCGCCAGGAACTCCGCGCGGCCGGCGATTGCCCACCAGCCTTGCAGCCTCTAGTCGAACTCCAGTTCCGCGGGCGGGTCTGGCACCAATAGAATGGACACGATTGGACGGTGCGGGCCTTCCTTGTTTCCGATGAAGTGCTTGGACTGGATGTCGCAGCCGACCGACGGACCGAAGATGCATTCCTCCGCGTATTGCCCATTCTTGCCGAAACCGACGCGCGCACATTGAAGGGCCGCCGCTTGGACGCTGACGACTTCGACAAGCTCTCCGTGCAGGATCCCGTTCGGGACCTACTGTTGTGGCTCAACAATTCAGAGGCGTTCGAGGCAACGGCAAAAGGCAGCAGATGGGAGTCTTTCCGGGGCCTCTGTCAGTCGGAGTTCGGCTTCGATCCGGATCGAGTGCCGGCGGCCGAAGTTGCCGGTCTGCTGATTCGTGCGGAGTTGGGTCTGGACCGAGTGTGGAACCGCTTCGCAGAGTCTCCACAGCTCTATCCGGGCGTGGCAAAGTTGCTGAGAGAGCCGGCGGGCGCGGGCCAGGGTCTCCTGGTCCTCGATCCGTCCCGTGATCCACGCATCAATGAGCGTGACGAGGCGGAGCTTCGTCAGGACCTTCAAACGGCAGCCGCCCTTCCCCACGCACAGGCGTGCGCAACAGTTCTGGAGTTGGAAGGCCGACACGCAGTTCGCCGTGACTGGGTGTGGGCTCGAACCGACATGAGCCCCTGGGCAGTGGCCCTTCGCCCGTTGGCGCGCCTGGCGCAATCCGCGCGGAAGCCGGTGGGAGGAGCGACTCTGTCGGCCGCCGCCACGGAGTACGCGACAAGTGGCTGGGAATGCGATGCCGCCGCCATGGAGGCGTTGGGGCGATTCCGGAATGGACCGGATGCCGCGCTTCTGGTGAAAGTGGTTCGTGCGCTCTACGAGCCATGGCTGGACGGCTCCGCCCGGCATTTTCAGGCTTTGGTGGCAAAGGAGCCCAGCGAGGCGCGAAAGGGTGTTTTCCAACCCTCCGCTGAGAAGGACACTTGCCTCTTGTTCGTGGATGGCTTGCGGTTTGACTTGGCCGGCAAACTGGCCGCCCGACTCGAAGCGCGCGGGTTTCGCGTGTCGATGACGCATCGGCTGGCTCCGCTGCCAACGGTGACGCCGACGGCGAAGCTTGCAGCCACTCCAATCACGGACGGAATCAAGGGTGGAAGCGGCGACGACTTTACGCCGCTGATCCAGGCGAAGTCCGGGTGGAAGCCTGTTGTTGCACCGCTTCTGCGGGAGCGATTGGAGGGGACCGGCGTCGAGCTTCTGGATGCGAATGAAACGCGCATTCCATCGGGCGGTGAAGGTGGCGGGTGGACCGAGTGTGGCAACGTCGACAGCCTGGGCCACAGTCTCCAAGGAGATCTGGTCCACCAATTGGATGTGGAAGTGGATCGTATCGCCGACCGGGCCTTCAGCCTGGTTGATTCCGGCTGGCGCCGAGTGCGTGTCGTCACGGATCATGGTTGGCTGCTGCTGCCGGGCGGCCTACCGAAAGTCGAGCTCGCGCCATATCTTGCGGAAACCAAGTGGGCCCGCTGCGCTTTGGTGAAGGGCCAACCGGACCTGAATGTTCCCGTCAGTTCTTGGCACTGGAATGCCGAAGTTAAGATCGCATCACCACCGGGAATCGGAGCCTTCCGTGCCGGCGAGACCTACGCGCACGGCGGTATCAGTCCGCAGGAATGTGTTGTTCCGGAACTGATCGTGGAGCGTGGGGCAAGCGCGATCCATGCATCGATCCAGTCGGTCGAATGGCGCGGCATGCGGTGCCGTGTGCGGGTGGATTCGAATGAGCCGAAAGTGCGCGTGGATTTGCGCAAGAGCTGGAAACAGGAAGCGACCAGCATCGCCGCCGCGACGAAAGAGGTTGATCCGGCCGGCGAAGTGAGCTTGGCGGTACCGGATGACGAGCACGAGGGCGTGGCCGCCTTTGTGGTGCTGCTTGACCCCGAGGGCAAAGTGATCGCGAGCCAAACCACGTGCGTAGGAGAGAAGGCATGAATGTGACCATGGACAACTTGGACAAACTGGCCGCAACGGCCTTCGATGGTTACCTGGTCCGGAAGGATCTCGTTCGGAAATACTCGCGCCAATACCCGGTGCCGACCTACGTGGTGGAGTTTCTTCTTGGGCGGTACTGCGCCAGCGTGGATGAACAGGAGATCCAGGAAGGCCTGGCGATCGTGGAGAAACAGCTGCGCGATCGCACCGTACGAACCGGCGAAGAGGAACTGTTCAAGGCGCGCGCGAGGGAACAGGGCTCCGTCAAGCTGATCGACCTCGTAAAGGCTCGCCTGGACACGCGGAACGACTGCTACGTGGCGGAACTGCCCAGCATTTCCCAAAGGGACGTCCGGATCGCGGACGAACTTGTGCGCGAGAACGAGCGAATGCTCACTGACGGATTCTATGCCGAGGTCACGCTCTCCTATGACGCGATTGTGGCGCAGGAAAACAGCGGACGGCCTTTTGCCATCGACTCTTTACGCCCCATCCAGATGTCCAAGTCAGACGCGGTCGAGGTTCTGGCTAGGGGACGGACGAAGTTCACAACGCAGGAGTGGATCGATCTTCTGCTACGTTCCATCGGTCTCGAGTCGGCGAACCTGGATGAACGGGCGAAACGGGTCGCGCTGCTGCGGATGGTCCCGTTCGTGGAGCGGAACTACAACTTCGTGGAGCTTGGACCTCGGGGGACCGGAAAAAGCCATCTCTTCCAGCAGATCTCCCCGTACTCGCACCTGATCTCTGGTGGCAAAGCGACCGTCGCCAAGATGTTCGTCAACAATGCTTCCGGCCAGCGCGGTCTCGTCTGCCAATATGACGTGGTCTGCTTTGACGAGGTGTCCGGAATCTCCTTCGACCAGAAGGACGGCGTGAACATCATGAAGGGCTACATGGCCTCCGGCCAGTTCAGCCGAGGCAAAGAGAATATTCGCGCCGACGGCAGTCTGGTGATGGTGGGCAACTTCGATGTGGACGTCGAACAGCAGCAGAGGATCGGACACTTGTTGAGCCCGATGCCTCCGGAGATGCGCAACGACACCGCATTCATGGATCGGCTCCATTCCTTCGCGCCAGGATGGGATTTCCCCAAGCTCAAGGCGAGCGATCACCTGACCGATCACTTTGGATTGGTGAGCGACTTCCTGAGCGAATGCTGGAACAAGCTCAGGTCCGGTAGCCGGGTCAACGTCATGCAGGGGCGTGTCTACCTTGGCGGCGCACTGAGCGGACGTGACATCGAGGCGGTAAACAAGACCGTGAGCGGGCTGATCAAGCTCCTATTCCCCGCGCCGGAAATGGGCGTCTCCGACGAAGACCTGGAGTGGATCGTGCGCATGGCGCTCGAGGGCCGACGGCGTGTAAAGGAACAGCAAAAGCGGGTTTTCAAAAGCGAGTTTCGGAATACGCACTTCTCCTACACGATGGGCGCCGAGGGCGTGGAACAGTTCGTCTCCACACCGGAGTTGCACAGCGACGAGGCGATTGAGAGCGACCCGCTACCGCCAGGACAAGTTTGGGCGGTGAGCATGGGTTCGCCGGAGGCCGGCGCCGGACTGTACCGACTGGAGGTCACGTCCGGGCCAGGCGGTGGGGTGAAGATCCTGAACCAGCCGCCACCGGCATCGTTCAAGGAAAGTGTCCGGATCGGCGAGCAGAACCTCTACACGCGGGCGAAGGAGCTCGTCGGTGTTCGCGACCCGCGTGAGCATGAGTTCTCCATCCAGATGCGTGCAATGGACGCCGACAAGGCAGGTGCCGGGCTTGGGTTGCCGGTACTGGTCGCGCTCTGCGGCTCGCTCCTGGGCAAGAACACCCGCGGCGGAACGATCGTGGTGGGCGCGCTGAACCTCGGCGGCTCGATCGACATGATCCCGAACGCGATTCAGATCGCCGAACTCGCGATCGACAAACAAGCCCAGACCCTGCTGATGCCCGTCGCCGCCCGCCGGCAACTGAACGACCTGCCAGACGACCTCTGGACCCGCATCAGCATAGAGTTCTACAAGGATGCCGCCGACGCGGTGTTTAAGGCGTTGGTTGAGTAATCCCATTGTGTTTGGCGACAAGTTCGTTCCCGATGTATTGGAGCCCATGAAACAGGGCCTGGACTGGAAGGCCATCACAAGAGAATGGAACGCCAGCGTCTGCAGCGAAGCGATATCCGAAGCGATCCGCCTGGCACGACGGTCCCTTGTCGACGACAACGGCAGACTCAACTCTCATCCCCACCCTTGACCCGTCGCATGCGCTCCACTGTTATCCCCCGCCAGAGATTTGGCTTAATCGGCCTCCGATCAACTGAACCACCTCATCCAGCATCACGTCCGCCGTCAATCCGCTACGATCGAGAAACGCTTTCCACTGGCCGGCTTTCGCCGCCGCAAACTCGTCGCTGAGACCGATAGCCCCGCCACCGGGCGGCAGCACGGTACCCCGGCGCCGAAGGGTGCGCGCAAGCGCCTCGCCAATCAGCTTCTCGTCAAGTTCGTAAGTGGAGAACAGGAACCACAGGTCGTAATAGTCCTTGAGGCGGCTATTCTCCAAGCCCAATTTGAGGATGGCTTCCAGCTTCTCCGCGATCACCGTGTAGACTGGATACCCGCGAAGAGTCGCCGCGGGCAGATCCGGCAGCAGTCTCGGAAGCGCGATGATTTCCGGCCCCGGCGTGACCTCGTCGCCAAACCCAACGTCCACTTGTATCCGAATCCGTGCGCGATCCAGCGTGGCCGCAAGCATCGCGCGGATACCACCGTAGACATTGTCTTCGCGGATTGCCTTGGCCGCGATCGACTTCCCGTCGAACTCCAGGCCATCCTCCAAACACCGCACCGACACCACCTCGCGAAAGATGCCGGTGATGACGTCAGGGTCGGGTTTAGCGAATCCAAGCAAGTCCACGTCCCGCGTCGGGCGGTGCAGTCGCTGATCCGGAGCCCACACAGCGAACAGCAGGGCGCCCTTCATCAGAAGTTGGTCGCGTGCCGGCTTTTAGGGGTCTCAGCCGGTAGAGCAGCCTCTCAGAGCGGTACCGCGTCAGGATGGAATCAGGACTTCGGCGCTCCCTGGCTCAGAGGGGACACTCATGCGCCGGAAAGAACCGACTCAACGTACGGCCGCATCACATTCTCCACGCGGCAAGCCCGCGCCGCCTGCCCGAATCTCCTCGCTTGTGCACCGCCGCTCCCGCCATGCTTCCCGCAGTGCCTCAATCGCCACATCCAGCCCCACCTTGTTACGAAATTTGAACAAGTCCGCGACCGTTTTCGCCACCGAATAGACCTTCACAGCAACCCCGTCCACCTCGTGAACCTCCACTCCGTGAGTAAGCGCCTCCCCGGAAAAGTGGACCACGCGGATCGGTACAAAATCTACGCTCGGCCGCCACGCGTGTGCCGGAATGGCCAGCCACACCACCCTTGGCATCTGAGTGGTAAGCCCATGGAACGTCAGACTCGAAAGCAGGCAAAGCACGCCCCGCGGCACACGGCGCGCCACCTGGGCGTAGGTGTGGAGTCCGGAGACGCGGGCATCGGCGGCGCGGTAGAGCCCGCGGCCCACACGTTCCAGCGTCCCTTCCGCCACCCGGGCACGCAGTTCCGCCGGCGTCAGGCCGGCGCCGATCAGGTCGGCCCGGCGGGCGACGGCAGCGGTGGATGGAACCGTTCTCGCCAGAATGAAATCCTCGTTATTTATTAGTATACAACTGGGATTGCGTTCGCCACCCGTAGCCGGATTTCACCGTGTCCCTGTGCGCTTCGCATGACGCTCAATCAGTTGCGCCCGCATGCGCTCCCAATACTCGGGCGTGATCTCAATCGGATCGCCGGAGTTCAAACCCTCAAGCAGCAACGCCTCCAGCTTCTCCGCCGCCCGGCGTTTCTGGTCGTCACGAATCAGAGCCCCAATGTATTCGCTCGGCGAGCGAAACCCGGCGGACGAAACTTGTCCCTCGACAAAGTCCTTCTAGCGCCTGCGGCAGAGAGATGTTCAACGACGTCATGCTGCTCATGTCTGCACGATACCACGAACCTGCGATCGAGTATAATAGGAGTGTTAGTGGCCTCAGGCGGCTGGCCCGGGCAGTAAACTGTTTTTTCGCGGAAGGTCCCGAGCCGTCCCTCCCAACTCCCCAATCGGCCGGTTAAGAGTCACATCCATTTTCAAAATAATTCGCCACCCGTAACCCCAACACAAAACACTACTTATCCCCACCCCACCCACCCAAACCCCGCCGGTCCCCTTCCCCTCCATGCAATCGTATTCACGGAGGTAGCCACAAACACCATGACCGACAGGCAAAAACGCGCATCCCGCGAAAACGGCGCCAAATCCCGCGGACCTACAACACCCGAAGGCAAAGCCCGCGTAGCCCAAAACCCCATCCGCCACCGACTCGCATCCAAGGCCGTCGTGCTCTCCAACGAATCCGTCGACGAATACAACGCCCTGCTCCGCTCCTACCGCGACGAATGGCAAACCCCTCGGCCAAACCGAAGACGACTTAGTAACCGAACTCGTCAACGCCCAATGGCGCCTCCGCCGCATCGCCGCCATGGAAACCGCTGTCCTCGAAACCGAAATCCATCTCCGGCGCGCCGAACTCGACAATGCCCTCCCTACCGCCACCGAACCCATGCGCCATGCCGACGCCTTCCTCTCCATGGCGCTCCACAACCCCGCATCGCTCGACCAGTTCCACCGTTACGAAACCCGCTACAGCAACATCTACCAGCGCGCCCTCAAGACCCTCATGTGGCTCCAGAATCGCCGCACCGAGCCCATAACCCACGACGGAACAACGGAATGCATCAGCAAACCCGAGCCCTCCCCGCTCCCCCGCATCGTCGCCCTCGTCATCTTCCTGCTCCTCCTCGCCAGCCGCTCCGCCACCGCAACATGCTTGAATGAAGACATGTCGCCAGAGGCCCGCCGCGTCCTCATCGTCGACGACGAACCAAACCAGCGTTCGGCCGTCTCCCAGATGGCCGAAAAATGGGGCTTCGCTGTCGAAACCGCCGCCAACGGCCTCGAAGCCCTCGAGAAAATCCCCGCCTTCGAGCCCGACGCCATCGTCACCGACGTCATGATGCCCGAAATGGATGGCATGGAATTGCTCCGCCGCCTCAACGAAATGCCCGGCGCGCCCCCCGTCATCGTCCTCACCTCCTACGGCAACATGGACACCGCCCTCACCACCGTCCACGAACACGGCGCCTTCTGGTTCGTCGAAAAACCGATCCGCCCCCGCGGCTTCCGCGTCCTGCTCGAACGCGCCGTCGGGCACCATCGGTTGTCGGCCGACAAGGAACGCCTGGAACGCCAGCTCAGCAATCGCGGCGTCCTCGGCCGCCTCATCGGCAAGAGCGCCGCCATGCAGGAAGTCTTTTTCCTGGTCAAACAGGCCGCGCCCTCCACCGCCAACATCCTCCTCACCGGCGAAAGCGGCACCGGCAAGGAAGTGGTCTCGCGCCTCATTCACGAATTGAGCCCCCGCGCCGCCGGCCCCTTCATCGCCATGAACTGCGCCGCCCTGCCGGAAACGTTGATCGAAAGTGAGTTGTTCGGCCATGAGAAAGGCGCCTTCACCGGCGCCCTCACCGCCCGCCAGGGATGCTTCGAACTGGCCAACGGCGGCACGCTGCTGTTGGACGAAATCGGCGATATGCCGCTCGCGCTGCAGGCCAAGCTCCTCCGCGTGCTGGAGGAGCGCAGGATTCGCCGCCTCGGCGCGCCGCGCGAGATCGCTGTCGATGTGCGCCTGCTGGCCGCCACCAATCGCGACCTCAAACAGATGGCCGCCGAGGGAAAATTTCGAGAGGATCTCTTTTACCGCCTCAGCGTCCTCACCGTCACGCTGCCACCGCTTCGCGAACGCCAGGAGGACATTCCCGCGCTCGCCGCCGAAATCCTCGACGAACTGAACCGGAAGCACAACACGCGCGTGGCCGCCCTCGACTCCTCCATCATCCCGGTGCTTGTCCGCTACCCATGGCCCGGCAACGTGCGCGAACTGCGCAACGTGCTGGAGCGCGCCGTCGTACTTTGCGGCGAAGGGGAGATCCGGCCGGAGCACCTGCCCCAATCGGTCACCGGCGCCACCGCCGAACCGGTCCGGCGTAACCTCGGCCCCACGCCCCAGGCCGTCTTCACCGTGGGGGTTTCTCTCGACCAGATTGAGCGCGAGGTCATCGGCCTCACCATGGCCTACACCAAACACAACCGCACCCGCGCCGCCGAAATCCTCGGCATCAACCAGAAGACGCTCTACAACAAGCTGAAGGAATACGGTTCGGAATAGATGTCACTCCGCACCAAAATCCTGCTGCTCGCCGTGCCCGCCGTGCTCTGCCTCGTCGCCGGCTTTTCCATGCTGCTGCTCAGCAATCTCATTGAGTCGAACCTGCGCAGCGCGCGCCAGCTCACCGAATTCGCAGGCCAGCAGGTGAAGGGCGTCCTCCTGCTGCGTCTCGAAGAAGCCGCCCGCCAGGGCGCCGCCGGACGCGACAAATGGATCGAAGCCATCGCCGCCGACCAACGCCTTCAGCAGGTCCTGGTCAACAGCGTCGCCCCCGGTCCTCCGCTCGTCGAAATCTCTGTTGCCAATAGCGAAGGCCGCATCCTGCTCTCCTCCACGCAGTCCCTCGCCGGCACACCACTGCGCCAGCGCCCGCCCATCGCCGGACTGCTGGCCCTCGGTACGTTCGGCCGCGTTAGCCGCCTGCTCGATTCCGGTCAGGATTACGAACTGCAGATCTCCATCGGTGTCCTGGAGGACCCGCGGCCCATCTTCCGCATCCAGGTGCTTGCCTCCACCGCCATCGTCAAGGATCAACTGGCCGGCCGTCTGCCATCGATCGCCATCGCTACCGCCGCCGCGCTCTCCATCCTTCTTCTTGGCGTCGGCTTGCTCGCCGGCTTCGTCAGCCGCAACCTGCGCCACATCGAACAGAGCATCGACGTCATCCGAAAAGGTGAATCGCCGGAACCCAAGGCCGCCACCACGCCCGAATTCGCCGCCGTGCAGTCCAAGCTCAACCTTCTGGGCGCCGAGGTCCGCGACACCGCCAGCACTCTCGAGCGCCTTGAGGAAGGCATCCTCCTCTTCGACGAGGAATGCCGCGTGATCCTCTCCTCCGGCGCGGCGGACCGCATGATTGGCGGATCCTATTCTGAGATCGAACCTCTCGTCCGCGAAGCCTTCCGCACCAGGACCAGCCCGGCCCCATGCCTGAGCCGCGGGGTTACGGTGTCCATCGACTACCTCTCACCCACCCGTTGCCTCGTCCGCCTCCGCGACCAGTCCCAGCTTGATCTGTTCGCTCGCCTGGACGCCATCAACCGCCTCACCGGCGGCGTCGCCCACGAAATCAAAAACCCGCTGAACTCAATCGCCGCGCACCTGGGGTTGCTCGAAATATCGGCCGGCCCGGCGCCCGCCATCGATATCATCCGCGAAGAGATCGAACGGCTCGACCGTGTCGTCCGCACCTTCCTCGACTTCACCCGCCCCGTCGAACTCGCCCAGGAAGAGGTCGATCTCTGCCAACTCGTCACCGAAGTCGCATCCATCGTCAGGGCGGGCGCGCAGGAGAAATCCATCGCCGTCGAAACCCACTGCGAGCCGGCCCATTTTATGGGCGACCGCGACATCCTGCGCCAGGCCCTGCTCAATCTCGCCGTTAACGCCATCGACGCCATGCCCAACGGCGGAACCCTCTCCTTCCACCTCACTCAACCCAACCCGCGCGCCATCGAACTCACTGTTTCAGATACCGGTGTGGGAATTCCAAAGGAAAAACTGGGCAGGATTTTCGAACTCTACTTCACCACCAAGCCCGGCGGATCCGGTATCGGACTCGCCATGGTCTACCGCGCCGTGCAACTCCACGGCGGCAGTATTACAGTAGACAGTGAACCCGGAAAAGGAACTCGATTCCTGCTCACCATGCGCCGCACCCTTCCGCTACTCCTCATCGCGCTCACCCTCACCGGTTGCCTTTTCCGCAAACCCAAGCCAACTCCACCGCCGCCACCGCCGGCAACAACGCCAGTCGAGGTCCCAGCGCCAGAGCCAACTCCACAACCCGCCCCGCCGCCGAAGCCCAAACCCACGCCACCACCGGCTCCATCTCCAGCCCCCGCGCCCAAACCTCCGGCGTTCGGCGAAATCCTCACACCGCAACAACGCGCCGAAGCCAACCGCGCCTACGAAGCCAGCGCCAGGTCCGCCCGCGAATCGCTCGCCCGCACCACCGGCCGCGCCCTCACCCGCGACCAGCTTGACGCCGCTAACCGTATCCGTTCCCTGCTCAAACAGGCAGAGGATGCGCGGCCCGCCGATCCTTCCACCGCCGCCCAACTTGCCCGGCGGGCCGCCATCCTCGCCAACGACCTTGCCCTGTCTCTTAAGTAAGATGACTTACTTCCGCAGGCTTGCCACTGTCACCTTCGGCACCGCCAGATACCCGGTCACCGTGTTCTTCGACACCTGGTTGATCACGATCTCGTAGGGGATCTTCGCCGCCGAAGTGTAGAACTGCACCGGCTCATTCACGCCCTTGTCTTTCTTCTCCACCTTGCGGTCATCAGCCAACACATCCATCGTGAACCGGTTCCGCTTGGTGTCGCTCTTCTTCAGCGTGAGCTGAACGTTGCCAACGCGCTGCGCCGCCTTGCCCTTGGTCAGCGTGAACTCGTAGTAGTCACGTTCACCCAACCGCCGCAGCGCCTGTAACTCGCTGCCGTTGGTGGCGATGCGGTCGCTCATCACACCCATATCGCCGTTCACCCGCTTCAACTCCGCGATCGTCTTCTCCAACTCGGTTTTGGTGGTGGCTACTTCGGTCTTCACTTCGCCGACTTCGCCCTTGATCCCGGTAATTGTCTCCTCCACTTTGGTCGACTTCTCCGCCGACTCTGACTTATAGTGATTCAGCTCCTCAGCCAGTGCCTCGTTCCTCGACGTCAACAACGTCAGCGCTTCCTGCGTCTGCTTGTGGGCTACAGACTGCGCCCGAGTGGCCTGCGCCACCTGAGCCTGCGCCGCCCGCCGCGCCTTGGCCACTTCCTCGTTCATCTTGGCAATGGATTCGTTGGCCTCGGCCTTGGCCATCGACACCGACGCGTCCACCTTGTCGTGCATCGCCGCCATCTGCTGCCTGGTGCCCGACAACTCCTCGCGGACCTTTTCCACCTGATTGCTCTGGTGATACCAGCCGCCAAAAGCGCCGGCGAGCGCGCCACCAAGCAGGATCTTGGTCACGATCCCCGAGGAAGCGGCCTTGGTTTCAGTCTGTTCGTGGTTCATCGCATTTCTCCTTTTCTCTCACCGGCGCTTTCCCGCGCCACGCCGCATTAGAATGCAAGCCCCGCGCCAAACCACAAGTCCCTTGTTTGCAACAGCCAACTCCCTGAATCCGGTGCAATTCGGCATTTTTGCCCGAAGCCCCCGGCGCGGCCATTCCGGCAAACTTGCCGGGCTTTCTGTTTGGGCGGTGTATCCTGAAAAGGTGATGCAGATGAAGAAGCGCCCCCGTACGATTCGCGGCTTCGCTCGTCCGATCCCATTTCTCCTATGCGCGAACCGATGCATCCACTCGACACTACACTTGCCACCACTTCCGGCCAAAAAGAGGAACTGGTCCGATATATCAATCTGAAACTGGCGGCACTGGGCCAACCGGTCAGCCGCTCCACCGCCGACCCTTACTTCCTGGAACTGACGCGGCCCCTGCTGCGCAACTATCTGGTGAAGGATCAGATGCTGGGCGGACACCTGTGCCCGGCCGACCGGCGCATCGAAACCTATTTGAACGACGTGCTGCGCCAGACATGTCCGGACGGCGTTCCCAAGCTGCCCGCGCACACCTTTGTGCTGGACCGCGTTGGCCTGGCCCGCGAGATGTCGCTGCCTCCCATGGGGGACCGCTTTTCGGCCCCCTACCTGGAGTCCTACCGCGTGGCGCAGGGTGTACTGCACAATCCACGCAGTGACCGGCGCACTACGCAGGGCATCTTCCACGTCGTAGAGGGCGGACTGCCGATCCCCGCCGACAAAACCGCGGTTCCACGCCAGGCATTCGCCGGGTTACTGGCGCGCGCGTTCCGTCCTCCCGCGGACGTTCTGCGGCTGCCCTTCACCAGCGATCAGGATGAAGAGGCGCGTCTTTGGGTATCGCTTCTGCTGCGGCCGCTGGTAAGTCCGGAAGCGGGCGCAGAACCCTGGAAAACCATGGAACTGCGATTTTTCGCTCCTGGCAGCCTGGTCAGCAATCTCGACTTTATCGAAGGCATCTTTGGCAACGCAGGTGATCCGTATCTGGCGGAAAACGACGCGGCACTCGACTACCGGCACTGGACGGGCCACACCGGCTGCGTGATTCTGGCGCCCCATCTTACCGTAGTCAAAAAGCGCGACCTTGGCCTTCCGCGAGTGGAGCAGGCCACCGAACGGCAGCGCCGCGACGGCATGTGCTGGTCTGATCCGGACGAACTGTACAACAACGGCGGAGCCTTCAAGGTCACCTGCCGCGACAAGCGTGGCGTCATGGTCACCATCATCGCCGACAGCTACTACGGCTACTGCAAGAAGGAGGTGAAGACGCAGATCAGCTATGCGGCGAACCTGTTCGGCACAGCCGAGGAGGAACACGCCGGCGGCGCGATCGCCTTCCCCAGCTACGTCCTGGGCCAGGATTTCTACGCGGACCGCACGGTTCCTTTAAAACCGGCTACCTTTGAAGCGGCGATGCGGCTGCTGGGCGAGACGGTGGAACATAGGCCGGAAGGCTATGCAGTGGACCGCCGCTACCCTGACGTCTTCTATGTGCCGGAATCCTCCGAATTCTATGTACGCAAGGGCTATATCTGCTGGAAGCAGAACGGCGAGGAACGGCGGCTCACCTTACGCGCGGGCGATGTTTACGTGCTGCCATCCGGTTACCGCCTGCGGCTGGAAAAGCAGATGTCGGGCTCGGCATGGCGGCTGGTAGGCACGCGCGCCGATGGCACGTTGATCCATAAACCCTCCACCGTTTCAGGAGGTGGCAAGTCGGAGATTTCAAAGTCGATTGCCAGCGTTCTGCTGAAGGGCCCAGTGTTTGTGAGAGACTACCAGTCCGACATGGACCAGGTAGAGGCCATTCTGGCGCGGGATTATTCTGGAATCCGCAGACGTACACCGGCGCAGCCACGCGATGCCCGCCCGATTCTCAGCGTGGAACGATCGCTGGGGTCAGTGATTCAACTGCTCACGCCTTCGGCGGATTACCTGGACGAATACAATGACTGGCTGCGGACGATCCCCCAGATCATCCGCCAGTTGGTGTTCACCGTAAAACGATACTACCGTCCCGACTGGGGCGCGAACTGGCGCGAGCATTTCACCGTTGACCGCGTGAATGGCTTCCAGGGGCACGAGTTAAAGTACAACAACCAGCAACTGGTGGCCAACTACCTTCGCGTGGGCCATGATCCCGACGGATCCTGGCGGATTTACAAGCTGCGCCCCGATTTTCATCCGGCAGATAAGGTCCAGGTGGAAGACGACATTACGGTGTCGGCGGTGGTGCCGCGCGAGGCGTTGAGCGGACTGGATCCGCGCGAGTTGCATCCATCTGTCAAGCTGGTAGCCAACTGCGAGGCCCTTCTGTTCCAGCGGCCCGACGATGCGATCGAACCGGGGTTCGATGAACCCGCCGAGGCCGACATCGCTTCGCCCGGAACGTTCCTTTCCAACTACGAGCCCCTGACCGCCGGGCAGGTAAGAGCCATCGTTGATCACGTGGTGGTGTTCGACCGTTTCACGCCACCGATGCAGAAGCTGTTGCGAAATTTCCTGGACGACGGCAAGGGCTTCGCTGTGTGCTCGGCGGTACCGCGGGTGGTGGACGGCAAACCTTCGAAAAACCCGCGCTACCAGCAGAAGCGGCCGGATCGCATGAATCCGCGGGAGACCTACCTCGCAGTCATCGGCGCGCATCTGGACCGGGAAGTGCCCCGCGGCCGTGACGTGCCGTTTCCTGTCAATTCCGTGCTGGCCGGACGGCGTGCGAATCCGGCACAGCCTGAGATCGGACTGCCGCCACTGGCCGTCTACAGTCCGATTCATTATCAGGAACTGCCGGAGCTGTTCATGGACTTCATCTGCAGCCTTACCGGGAAATCGCCTTCCACCACCGGATTTGGCAGCGAAGGAGCCTTGACGAAGGGGCCGTTCAACGCCATGCCTCCGGTGATCGACGTGAACAGCGCCGTCGTCGATGCGATTCTTACGGGCTATGAGGGGTTCACCTCGGTGGCCGGGCATGTGGGTCCGCACTACCGCGTCGATCACGACATCAGCATGTTGGTGCCGGAGATCTGGTGCCGCATGAAGGTGGTAGAACGCGATCCGAAGTTCCTGATCGAGCGCGGCTATCTGGAGAAGGTGGAGGACTTTGAATGGGAAGGCCGCAAGGTGCTGGCAAGCCGGTTGGGGTACCGCATCACGGGTCAATTCGCTGAGCGGTTTCTGGGCCGGCTGTTTGAAACGCCCGACGCGGTATTTCCCGAACCGCTGCTGCGTCCGGAAAAACAGGACCCGGCGCAGTTTGTGATGGGGATTGACGCAATGGTGGAGGCGCAACGCCGGGTGGCCCTGCTCTACTTCGAGGATGGCAGCGTGGAGCATGCCTGCCCTCCGGTAAAAGCGCTGCTGCACATCATGGCCCATGGCCACTATCAGGGCGAGGGCATCGAAAGCCCCAGAATCCGCGGCCTGTTTCAAAGGGAGGCGCTGCTGGGGAGCGACTGGTATCAGGAGCGGCTGCGGGTGAAGCAGCGCAGCGACGTCGCGCTGTGGCGGCGTCATGTGGAGGCGTTGGAGGACGCGCTGTCCAATCCCGATTCCGCCCTGACACGCCTTGACCTGGAGACGCGGCTGGCCGAGGCGCGGGCGACGCTCGAAAGGGTCGCCTCAGTGGAGTACCTTGGCAGCCTGGTGGGGACGATCGGCGCGGACCCGATGTGCCATTGACGGCGCACCGCTCCTGGCTTAGCGTCCGCCCATTACGAAATCCCACTCGCGCGCGGAAACCTGCTCGACGCTGTGAAGGTCGCGTTCGAGCAGATATCCTTTTCCGGCAAGCTTCTTCGCCTCGGCGCGAACACGAGCCAGGTAGCCTGCCCGATCGTGGTAGCGCTTCTTCACCGACTCCGCAGTGAACGGGAAAAACGACCCCGTCATGGAAAACATCTCTTCGGAAGCGCCTATCCCTGGCGCCCGCAGGTTCCATCCGGTGTGCGCCGCCAGGGGGACCGCCACCTGCGGCGTCTTCAACCCGCCGATATCGTTTCCATCGGCATCCACCTGCGGCACCCGCACGCCAAAGCGCGGACCCATCTTGGGAGGTTCATGGGTCACGATGCCGTGCGTGCGAAACCGGGGTCCGAAGTCCAGGCGGAATACTTCATGCAGGCGAACGGGCGGCTGCACACCCTCACGTTTCACGAAACGAACCTGAGCGAGTGGGACCAGTTCCCTGTTCGCCACGGTCGGGTATACCGAAGGTGGCGGATCCTTGTCTTCGGCCAGCCAGCGATGCATCGCCATCAGCAGGCCTCGCTGGAACCATCCCCAGTCGTTGGCGTTATTCAGATAGCGCGTCGTTTTCGACCGGGACGGTGGCGGACTGCCCGGCCCGTGGTTGCCTCCCGCCATTACATACAACCGCGTGGTGGGCGCCAGCGGGACGTCCGCCGAGCCATCCAGTGTCGTGTGCATCAGCGACGATGCGCGGCCGTAGTATTCATACGAGGAGTTGGTGTAGAAGATCTTTGGCGCCACGCCGTCTTTCCGCGCGCGAACGAGAATCCCGTCGGTCAGCCCTGTCACCGGGTCCGTCTGCGGCAGGTCAGTGAAAGGGAAGATATCGGTGGGGTAGTAAAAATTGAAGAAGGGCCGGGCGTCACGCGAAGGCTGCGCAAACTGGTGGTTGAAGCTTCCGCGCCCTCCACCGGCCACGTTCGCCCACACGCCATCGAAGACGCGCCCGCCCGTTTCGCCACGATTGAACCCCTGATAAAGAAACGTCCGCAGGAAACGGCCGCTTTGGGAACTGCCGAAGGCAAGCGTCCGCCGCGCCGCCGGCTGAAGCGACTGGAGAGGAGCGGGCGCTGAGCCATCCCTGATCGCGCTGATAAAGTCGCGAATGCCCGCCATGCCGAGGCCAACAATGGGCGGGTCCTGTGACCGGTACACCACTTCGTAAATGCGTCCCGATTCAAAGCCCGACGGCTTCTCCACGGCGCCCCGATCGGCGCTGAATCGCCACTCACTCCTTGGAATCACACGGCGCGGACCGTCGGCGAGCGAGCGTTCCGTAAGCGTGTTGCCGGCATCGGCGGGATTAGCGGCTTTGTAGGGGAAGAAGAGGCGATCCCCAAGTGAGAATCGCGTGAGAGCTTCGTCGGGAACGTAGTCGGAACGAACCCAGCCGGTGATCGGAGACCCGTCGGGATTTTTCGCCACAGGCACGGTGACGCTCATCAACGGGGGTTCCCGCGGGACATCAAACTGCCAGCCGAGCCAGACGAGAAGGAAGCCTTCCTGAAACAGCAGTCCATCGCCCATTTCGGCGGCGGTGCGCGGATCATTGGACTCGGCTGCGCGGTTGAACACGCGCAGCAGCCCTTTGCGTCCGCGGTTGCCCACTTCAAACAGCAGTGTGCCATTTCCCTTCCCTGGATCACGCGGAGCGAGGATCACGAAGTCGGCGAAGAACTCCACATGGCCCTGGGCGTTGCGCGGACCGAGAGCGAGATTCACCACATCGCGATTGGCGGGCGCGGCGGGATCCAAGGCGAAGGAGGCTTTGCCGATGAGCCTCTCATAAGGATGGCCGGCAACCGGTGAGCGTTCGCTGACTTCGACGCGAATCAGTTTCGCCGTCAGCATGACAGGCAGCAGCAGGAGGAAAATGAGGCGGGACATCACCGAGACCATTCTAAGCCTTGACAACCCGGCGCGCATGGCGAAAGACTGTGAAACGATGATCACCCGCCGGAATTTCCTACGGGCCGCCTCCGCCGTGCCGATGGCGCAGGCAGCAGCGCCGTCGAGGCCGAATTTCATTCTCATCTATGCCGATGATCTGGGTTACGGCGACGTGGGAGTGTACGGCTCGCCGAACATCCGCACGCCGGCAGTCGATGGGCTGGCGCGCGAGGGGACGCGGTTGACCTCGTTCTACGCGCAGCCCATCTGCGGGCCTTCGCGCTCGGCGCTGATGACGGGCTGTTATCCGATGCGCCTGGCCGAACGTGATAACAGGAAGCATCTTCATCCGGTACTGCATTCGAAAGAGATGACGTTGGCAGAGGTGTTGAAGCCCGCCGGCTACCGGACGGCAATGATCGGCAAGTGGGACATGGCCGGGCACTCCAACACGGCGTACCGTCCGGAACTGCTGCCCATGCACCAGGGCTTTGACATGCATTTCGGCACGCCGAGCAGCAATGACTCGGTCACGGAAACGGTCCTGATGCGCGATGGCAAGGTGATCGAAAAGCCGGCCGTCCAGGCGACGCTGACCCAGCGCTACACCGACGAGGCTCTGAAGTTCATTCACACCAACCGCCGCAATCCGTTCTTTGTCTATCTGTGTCCGAACATGCCGCATACGGCACTGGCGGCATCGGATCAATTCCGGGGAAAGTCCAAGCGCGGACTGTTCGGCGATGTGGTGGAGGAGTTGGATTACAACGTGGGGCGCATCGTGGATACGGTGAAGAAGCTGGGATTAGCGAAAAACACCTACATCCTTTTCACCAGCGACAACGGGCCGTGGCTGGTGAAGAATCAGGATGGCGGCTCGGCCGGGCCAATGCGGAGCGGCAAGGTATCGACATGGGAGGGCGGCGTGCGCGTGCCATGCGTGTTCTGGGCTCCGGGGCGGATTCCCGCGGGACGTGTTTGTTCCGAGATGGTGGCGACGCTGGACGTGATGCCCACGTTCGCCGCACTGGCGGGTGTGCGTCCGCCGGCCGACCGGCTGATTGATGGCCTGGACGTGCGGGACCTGTTGCATGGGGTGCGGGAGAACAGCCCGCGCGATACTTATCACTACTATCTGTGGACTCACCTGCAGGCGGTGCGCAAAGGGAAGTGGAAGCTGCACGTGCCGCGGCCGGGCCAGCCCAAGTGGATCGAGCCACTTGTGCCCCACCGGCACATCAGCGCCGTGGACGCGCAGGACATCACGGTGCCGCTGCTGTATGACCTGGAGACGGACCCGGGGGAGAAGTACGATCTGGCCGCAAAGTATCCGGATGTTGTCAGAGACATGCTGTCGCATGTGGAGCGTGTGCGCGAGGATCTGGGGGATTACAACCGGCTGGGGAAGAATGTGCGATTTTTCGATCCGATGGAGACGCGGCCGGCGGAGCCTCAGCGAAGCTTCAGCACGTAGCCCGTGTCGGTGGCCAGGAACAACTGGCGCCCGGAGGGAGCGAAAAATGCGCGGCCGGCGGGAAGTTCCTCCGGAAGATTCACCTCCTCCCAGGCCGCCGAATCGCCGCTATGCAACACCCGCAGCGCGCCCAGGTTCGATTCGGAGGGGTTCGCCGGGGGTTCCACGGCGGCGAGGTAGGCATCTGAGCCGGAAAAGATCACTGCGTCGGTAACGGCGCGGTTTTTCTCCCGGAAGACGCGCCTGGTTTCTCCGGTACGGATATTGATGCCGAACACTTCCGAAGGCCATTCGAAAGCGTCATGGAATTCGACAACAGCCAGGCCATGGCCGTCCCTGGAGTAACGCACGCGGCTGATGCGTCCAAACAGGGAGGTGGTGGAATGTTTCCAGACGCCGCCGGCGTCACGCGTTTCGAGCGTAATGGAAGCGCCCGGC
>JANRLE010000247.1:0-51017 GCA_033762895.1 Bryobacteraceae bacterium
TGAGAAAAAAGATCTGAAAGCGTGCATGAAATAAGCACGCGCTGCGAAGCGAATCGCGTAACGCCAGGACGGGTTGCGGCCGCCCGGGTTTAGAAGCCCGGGCGGTTGGCCTTCAACGTGCTAAGGGGATCGAGAGAACAGAAGAGGAGGGCTACAAGCCATGAATCCTTCGATCAGAAATTGGTTTCTAATCATACTGTCTGCAATCGTGTTAGTGGGCGCGTTGATAAGCGCGCCGGCAAGTCCTTTCCGGCCGTCGGACAAGGCCGCCTACGCCGACGAACGTACTGTGAATTTCGTTCGACCGGGGTTGCGAATCCAGATCACACGGGCCGAAGCCGCCAGCGACGGAACCGTGCGCGTGACCTTCAAACTTTCTGATCCGCGCGGACTGCCGCTGGACCGCGAGGGCATCACAACGCCGGGCGTCATCAATACAAGTTTTGTGCTGGCGCGAATTCCGAGCGGCAGCAAGTTTTATTCCGCATACACCACGCGCAACGTTACCAGCCCGATTAATGGGCGGGCCGCAACACAGGCGGCGGCCGATACCGGCGGATCCTACGCTAAGGTGGCCGATGGCGAATACACCTACACCTTCGGCGCTAAGCTGCCGCCCGACGCTGACCGGACGGCCACCCATTCCGTCCTGATTTACTCCAACCGCAACCTCACGGAATTCGACCTCGGCACGAACTACTTCGATACCGTCTTTTCATGGGTGCCGGGCGGTGGCGCCGTTTCCAAGACCAGGGACGTGGTGCGGACTGCCACCTGTAACAAGTGCCACACCGACATGGGCTTCCACGGCGGCTCAAGGCGCAGCATGGAAGGCTGCGTGATGTGTCACACCCCACAGACCACCGATCCCGATACCGGCAATACCGTGGACATGACGACGATGATCCACAAGATTCACATGGGCACCTCGCTGCCGGCCAACCAGAATGGGGGCAAGTACTGCATTATCGGCTTTAATCAAAGTGAACTCTGCTACGACAAGGTGGTGTTTCCCGCCGGGCCGAAAGATTGCGCCACCTGCCACGATACGAAGCTCACCGGCGCCAACCGGCCGGCGCAAGTGGACGCTCACCTGACCAGTCCGTCGCGTCAGGCTTGCGGCGCCTGCCATGAGAAGGTTAATTTCGCCACCGGGCAGGGCCACGCCACCGGGCTTCCGCAGTCCGATGACAGCCGCTGCGCCAGTTGCCACATTCCCCAGGGCGAGCGGGAATTTGACGCATCGATCGCCGGTGCTCACGTCATTGCCGAGCGCGCGGCGTCGCTGCCCGGTTTCCTGGTCGAGATCGTCTCCGTCGAGGACGGCGTGGCCGGCCGCAGGCCAAGAGTCACCTTCACGGTAAAGAACAAGGCTGGAGAGCCGATCCCGCTCAACCAGGTTACGAGACTGGGCGCGGTTCTGGCCGGACCCACTTCCGATTACGCCAACTACTGGGATGAGAACGCGTTGACGGCGACCGACGCTGGCGGAGGCCGTTATACCCACACGTTTGCCGCCACCATACCGGCCGACGCGCGCGGAACCTTCACCATCGGAATGGAGGGCTATAAGAACTTCACGCTGCTTGAGGGTACGACGCGCGCGGTCACCGTCCGCGACGCCGGAGTGAACGTGCTCAGAAACTTTGCCGTCGATGGCGGCGCGGTTCAACCGCGGCGCCAGGTGGTGTCGGTGGACAAGTGCAACGCATGCCACTCCTCGCTGTCGCTTCACGGGGGCAATCGCAACCGCATCGAACAGTGCGTACTTTGCCACAACCCGAACAAGACCGACGCCGCCCGCCGTCCGGCTGACCGGATGCCCGCCGAGTCCGTCAACTTCGCCTCCATGATTCACCGCATCCATACCGGGAATCAGCAGACGCGGCCGTACAGCATCTTCGGCTTCGGGAACACCGAACATGACTACAGCCACGCCGGCTATCCGGGTATCGGCAGCGAATGCAGCATGTGCCACGTCAACAACTCGCACCGGCTGCCGCTCGCCGACGGACTGCTGCCGGTAAATGATCCCCGCGGCTACAATGCCAAGCCCGGGCCTGAATCGGCCGCCTGCACAGGCTGCCACGCCAGCAAGGCCGCCGCCTCGCATGCCGCCATCAACAGCAACGCGATTGGAGAAAGCTGCTCGGCTTGCCACGGATTGAACAGCCAGTTCAGCGTGGACAAGGTTCACGCGCGCTAGGCGGTTCGGTCAGACTTTCAGGGCGGGTCCATGCCGATCCGCCCTGCTCGCTCTAAAGGGGAAACAGATGCTGTTTCGCTCAGCAATTGCCTGCCTGTTGTTGGCGCCGTTTGCCGCCCCGGCCGCTGACTGCCTGGAATGCCACGACGGGCAGCCGATCGACAAGGCCAAGTGGAACGCCTCGGTTCATGCCTCGCTAGGTTGCACCGGATGCCATGACGAATCCTTCAACGAGTACCCCCACAAGAAGAAACTCGAAAAGCAGGATTGCACAAGCTGCCACACCGACAACTCAGGCGCTTATCCGATGGGGCGGATCGAACACGAGGTGAAAGCGAGTAACCATGCGCGGCTGGTGGATGAGAACTTCGCCTGTACCAACTGCCACTCCCCTCACACTTTTGTTC
The DNA here is from genome assembly GCA_033762895.1 of Bryobacteraceae bacterium. Taxonomy (GTDB): domain Bacteria; phylum Acidobacteriota; class Terriglobia; order Bryobacterales; family Bryobacteraceae; genus CADEFT01. The sequence continues at coordinate 2,614 of JANRLE010000247.1, forward strand.
CCGTCAAGAAGATGGCCTCGGTAAGCGAAGCCGTGCGAATTGCCAATGAGGCATGCATGGAGTGTCACGCCAAGCCGGACGAGAAAACGGGCGACCGCAAGAACGCCTGGTCGGCGCTTTCAGCCAAACACACCTGGATTCCGAGGTGGGAGTTGCACACCCGCGCCGCCCGCTGCGTCGATTGCCACACCCCTGGCAAGGAGGAGACGATCCATCTTGTTCTGTCGGCGGCCAGCGCCCAGCGGGACTGCGTCGCCTGCCACAGCAAGGATTCCATTCTGCTCACCAAGCTTTACCAGCATGCGGCACAAAGCACCACCAGCAGCCAGGGCGTGGTGAACGCCGTCATTCTGAACAACGCCTACATGATCGGCGCCACCAAGAACGAATGGTTGGACCGCGCCAGTCTGATAGGCTTTGCCGCCGTGCTGGGTGGCGTCGGACTGCACGCTCTGTTGCGGCGCCTGGCATCGGCAAGGAGGAACCAGGCATGAGCGTACACCTGTTTTATCCGCTCTGGCTCAGGCTCTGGCACTGGGTGAACGCTATCTGCTTCATCATTCTGATGATCACCGGCACGAGCATGCACTTTGCCGATCCCGGTACGCCTCAACTCGACTTCCGTACCGCCCGTATCCTCCACAACAGCGGCGCACTGATCATCATGATCGGCTATGCCGTCTACCTGGTCGGCAATCTGGTGGGACGCAACGGAGAGTTCTACCGGCTCAGGAAAGGCGATCTGCCGGGTGGCGTGCTGAAGCAGGCCCGCTACTACCTGGTAGGGATTTTTCGCGGTGAGCCGCACCCGTTCCCGCACACGGAGGAAAGCAAGTTTAACCCGGCCCAGAAGATCGCCTACGCTACCGTGATGTACATCCTGTTTCCGCTGCTCACACTCAGCGGCGTGATGCTGTTCCTGCCGGAGCAGGCTCCGGACCGCGTGCAGGTGTTGACCACCAGCTTCAGCGGCGTATCGTTTTACGCCTTCCTGCACACCATCGTCGGCTACCTGCTGTCCCTTTTTATGGTCGTCCACATCTACCTGGGAACCACTGGAGCCACGGTGACCGAGCTGTACCGGGCGATGTTGACCGGATCGAAGTCAGCCTAGTCCGGGAGCCATTCTCCGAGTGGCCGACCATCCGGACCACTGCCGTTCCGGCCCGCTAACTTACCAGCCGACCAGCCGAAAGACCCCGCTCGCCAGAATCAGGCCCACAGCCGCGAACGGGAGATACCACCGGGGAGGCCATTTCACCTCGCTACAAATCTCCTTGCCATCCACCGATACTGTGAATCGGAGTCCCCACGGACTTTTTGAAAAACGAGTGTTGGCGTCCACCTTCATAGACCGGTTCCCGTCGGGAATGGTCGCCTGAAAGCTGCGCGGTTCCCAAGTGGCGCCTGGCTCCCTAGCGATTTCCTTTCCATCGACGATCAGCCGCTCCAGCCATGGCCGATTCTCCAACTCGATGACATGTCCTTTATACTCGGTCTTCCACGTGGATTTAAGCACTCAGAGCCTCCCGGCGGGCGGCGAACCGTGACATCATACCAGTTCGGGTGCGGTTGCGCTGACCGCGCCGCGCTCCCTGTTGCGCTTCATTGCTTACGGCACCAGGTGACGGTACAGCCCTTCCCTCCAGCGATCAATCGCCACTCGATCGTGCTGCCGCCTCGTTGAGGGTACCGACGGCGATCTGCACCGCGCTGTTGCCAACGATACTCGATCCGTTAACTGAACAGCATTGAGCCTAGGGGCACTTGCCGCTGCAAACCCGCTCGCTGATCTGCTGAGGCGCGCTGAGGCGGTTCGGATCACTGACCGAGGGCCGCTGCACGCTTACCGTCTCCACCACCGATCCATTCTGTTTGCGCTGTTCGACAAGCTGCCGCTCAGTCAGCTTCGGCGTATCGCCTGAGGCCACTCGCCCCGGCACATTGCGAAACAGGTCCACTTCCCGCACAATCGTGCCATCGGGATTCTCGCGTGTCCGTGAGACCGACTGCGAGGCCAACTGCAGTCCGCCATCGGCGCGTTCGTACTGCGCTTCGTTGCGGACTACCTGTCCGTTCTGCTGGCGCGATTCGCTCACCACGCGCACCGATTCGACGAACTGCCCGGTGGGATCCTTGCGATAGGTGGTTGCGTCGGCCTTGACCACCGCGTTGTCCTGGCTTTCCTTGCGAACCTGGCGTTCCACCACCTCCACGCCGCCGTTGAGTGTTGGCCGCTCCACCAGGACCTTGGTTTCGGTGGTGTTGCCGGACTTGCTGCCTTCGGCTACCACCCGCTCGGCCAGTTCGAAGCGTCCGTTGATGTCGGCGCGATACACGGTCGTGGTAGAAGACTTCGATCCGTCGGCGTTGTTCCGTTCTTCAATGCGCTGGCGCTCGGGCGGGCCGGGATTGCCGTTTGGATCATAGCGGCGAACCAGGCGCTCCACCACGCGCCCGTTGGCATCTTCCCTGATCACGCGCTCTTCGGTGGCGGCCAGCGGCACCCGCCCTCCGTTGATCGATGCGTGGTATTCGGTCACCGTGGACGTGCTGCCGCTCTTGCTGGTCATCACCGTCGGGCCGCTGACCGGCCTGCCGTTAAGATCGCTGGAGTAGACAGTCTGCGACGACTGCTGGCCGAGGGCCGCAAGCAGGAAGGCGAACAGGACACACATTACCCTCATAGCTCCAGCTTATGAGGTCCGGCCGCGCGGCTCAATAGGGGGAAAGCCTTAGCGGGCCGGCCCGTTCACCGCGCGCCGGTAGGCATCGACAATGCGGTGCACATACAACTGTGTCTCGCGGTAGGGAGGCACCCCGTTATATCGATCCACTGCGCCCGGCCCGGCGTTATACGCCGCCAGCGCGCGCCTGAGCTGATCGGGATGGTCTTTGTACTTCATCAGCAGATCGCGCAGGTAGCGCGCCCCGGCTTCCACGTTCTGCCTCGGATCGTGCGGATCGGCATTGAGCGTAGCCGCCGTCTCCGGCATCAACTGCATGATCCCGATCGCCCCTTTGGGAGAAACGGCGTTCACCTGGTAGTTCGATTCCGCCCTCGCCACCAGATGCAGAAACTCCCGAGGCAGGTTGTGAGTGTCGGCGGCGCTGTCCACTAACTGTTTCGGGTCCAATGATGCGGCGGCCGAGTTCACCGGCAAAGCAACCGCGGCCGGCGCGGCCAACACGGCGGGCGGTACGTACTCCTCCACTTCGATGGCGGCGACCGACGATGCGGGCAACTCGGTGACGCCGGACTCTGTAAAGAGCCGGATCATGCTGCCGGCCCGCTCATGGCGGTCCACCCGCAGCCGGAAGCCACTCTCCAGAATGACCTGCTCTCCGGCCCAGGCGCACCCGCACACCAATCCCAACATCAGCGCTCGTGTCACAAAGGCCACCACATCAGTTTGACGCATGAAGCGCGCCGGGTGTGGATGTCTATTTGGGAATCAGCCCGCGCGTGCGGAACCAGTCGGCCAGCCGCGCCGGCCAGTGCGAAAGCACCGGATCTTTCTGCGCCAGCCCGACACCGTGCCGGCCCGGTTCGAAAATATGCATTTCCGCGGGCACGCCAGCCTTTCGCAGCGCCAGGTAGAACAGCACGCTGTTTTCCGGAGGCACCCCGGTGTCGTCGTTGGTATGGAAGAGAAAGGTCGGGGGCGTACGCGCCGTCACGCGCAGTTCGTTCGAAAGCTCGCGTACCAGCGTCTCATCCGGATTGTCGCCCAGCAGGTTGCGCCGCGAGCCCTTGTGGACATATTCGGTGGTGAAGGAGATGACGGGGTAGGCCAGGATGGCGAAATCGGGCCGTGTAGAGACCCGGTCAAAGGGGTCCGCCGCCGAGGCGTTGCCCTCCTCGAACCGCGTTGCCGCGGTGGACGCCAGATGGCCGCCTGCCGAAAATCCCCAGATTCCAATCCGGCCGGCCTCCACGCCCAACTCGGCGGCCCGCGCGCGCACCATCCGGATCGCGCGATGGGCATCCTGAATCATCGCCGGGTGGCGATAGCGCGGCCCCAGCCGGTATTTCAGGATAAAAGCGGCGATTCCGTGGGAATTGAGCCACTCGGCGATCTGGCGTCCTTCGTGGTCCATCGCCAGCGCGCCATATCCCCCGCCCGGGCACACCACTACCGCCGTGCCGTTCCCCTTGCCCTGCGCCGGCAGATAGTGTGTCAACGATGGCTTATCGGCGTCCGTATCGCCCGCCGCGCCGGGTGCGCCGCTGGGCCACAACAACTCGGTCCTGTTCTGGGCGAAACAGGGCAGGCCCAGTACAGCGAGTCCAAACACCAACCGGGGAAAGTTCATTTCCACTATTCTAACGGTCTATTTTCCGGTGATGAGATGAATCAGCAGATAGCTTCCGTAGCCCGCCGCGGCCGAGGCCGGAATCGTCATCACCCATGCCCACACGATGTTGGTGGCAATGCGCCAGCGTACGGCCTTGGGCCGCTGGATGGAGCCCACTCCGGCGATGGCGCCGGCGATGACGTGCGTGGTGGAGACCGGCATGTGCAGATAGGTCGAGAAGAGAATAGAAGATGCGGCGGCGGTCTCGGCGCAGAATCCGCCGCGGGGTTTCAGACGCGTCAGGCGCGATCCCATCGTCTTCACGATGCGCCACCCGCCGCACATGGTTCCCAGCGCGATGGCGGCGTGAGCCGAAAGAATCACCCACAGCGGGACGTCGAACGACTTCAGATACCCCGACGTCACCAGCACGCCTGTGATGATGCCCATCGTCTTCTGCGCATCGTTGGTGCCATGCGAGTAGCTGAATACCGCGGCCGAGACCAACTGCAGGCGGCGGAAGTAGACATCCATCTGCCGTGGCGTGTTTTTCCGGAAGATCCAGTGGATGAGTATCATCAGCGCGTAGGCCAGAATCAGACCGAGGAAAGGAGCCACCACGATGAAGATCAGCGTTCGCGTCCAGCCCGCCACCACAATCGCCTTGAAGCCCACCGCCGCGATCGCCGCGCCCGCATAGCCGCCCACCAGCGCATGCGAGGAACTGGTGGGCAATCCCCAATACCAGGTCAGCAGGTCCCAGGCAATGGCGCCCAGCAGGCCCGCCAGAATCACATACGGCGTCACCATGCTGATATCCACCATGCCCTTGCCCACCGTGCTGGCCACGCCGGTGCCGAAACTGATGGCCGAGATGAAGTTAAAGAACGCGGCCCACAACACGGCGCGGAATGGCGTCAATACGCGCGTGGCGACGATGGTGGCCACCGAATTCGCCGCGTCATGAAATCCGTTGATGAAATCGAAAACCAACGCAATGATGACGATGGTGGCGGCGAGGATCAGCGTCTCATTCATGTTTCGTCAGATCAGCTATTCTTAACCACCACATTCTGAACGATGTCGGCCACGTCCTCACTGGCGTCACAGCAGGTCTCCAGCAGATCGTATATCTCCTTGAGCTTGATCAGCCGGATCGCGTCCGTCTCGCTCTCAAACAGATTGGCCACGGCGTCCCGCCCCAGGTTGTCCGCCTCGCCTTCAATGCGGTTGATCTCGATGCAGTGTTCCACCACGGAACTGCCCTCGCCCAGGGCCGCCATCGCCCGTTCCAGTCCCTTGGCGCAGGAATGGACCATCTCACAGATTCTCACCGCCGGCGCCGGCAGTGGCGTGGCCTTGTAGGCGAAGATCTTGTGCGCAACCTCTTCGATCCCGTCCAGTACGTCGTCCAGGCTCGAGGCGAGCTTGTGGATATCCTCCGGATCCAATGGCGTGATGAAAGTTGCGTTCAACTTTTGAAAAATTTCGTGGATGATTTCATCGCCGCTTTGCTCGATTTCGGCGATCTTGATCGCCACGCCCGGTGAACTTTGCCGGGCGCCTTCAGCCAGCAGCGCGGAAGCTTCCAGAATTAACTTGGCTTGCGTCTGAAAATAATGAAAGAACTTTTCCTCGCGGGGCAGGAGCCTCATAGAACCTCGGGTTTAGAGTGCATAGGCGAGAGCGGAAGGTCTAGTGTCTCATTGAAGCGGTGACAGGTCAACTGTGCCGGTGTTACGATTCCGTGACAATCGCGAAGAGTTCGGGCCGCTGTGCTTCCTCTTCCGCTTCCGGATTCAGATAGCGCGTGTCCAGAAGACGTTGCGGTTCGATATTGCCCATTGCCGACAGCATCGTCTCTTTCAGGTGCGGGTAGTCCCGCTCCAGTTCCGTAAAAAAGTCGCGCAGGCTGCGGCGCACAGTTCCGGTCTTCTGCGAACAGCCGCAGGGGATGACAGGCGCGCCCAGGGAAGCGGAAAATCGCGTCGTAATCTCTTCAGGAACGAACACCAGCGGACGTATCAGTCTGAATTCTTTCTTGCGCGACCATGTGACCGGCGGTAGCGCGCTCAGCCGCCCCGTGAACAGGGCATTGCGCAGGAACGCTTCGCAGAAATCATCGGCCGTGTGGCCGAAGGCGATGACATTGGCGCCCAGACCTCGTACGATCTCATAGACCGCCCGCCGGCGGAAGCGGCTGCACAGGTCGCAGCCATGATCGGGCTGTTCGTCCAGCAGGCGTAATGAGGATCGGTCTTCATGGTACGTCCAGTCGATGCCGCGGTCGAGCAGCCACTTTCCCAGCGGCTCAATGGGGCGCAAAAACTTCCCTTGCTCCACGGTGAAAGCGGACACCGAGAAGCGGATGGGCGCGCGCTTTTGCAGCAGCAGCAGCGCTTCCAGCATGGTGAGCGAATCCTTGCCGCCCGACAGCGCCACCGCCACACGGTCGCCATCGCGGATCATCTGGAAGCGTCCGATGGCGTCACCGACTTTGCGCAATAGGGTCTTTTCGAGTTCCAAGTCTCTATTATAAGAGTGGGACTGGTGAATGATCTCGGTATCCAGGCGAATTGCCTTCGATGTACTGATGCGCGTGGAGACGGCCGGCGCTTTTGCGGCGGACCTGCTGCATTCGGCTTGCGTGGGCCTGGAGAGCCGCGATGCCGGCCTGGCCGCCGAAATCACCATGGGGTGCCTCAGACGGCAGGCCCAGTTGGATTGGCTGATCGCGCGGGCAGCGGCGCGGCCAATCGGAAAAATGGACCCGGAAGTCCGTGTCGCCCTGCGCATGGGCCTTTATCAGCTTCGTCACCTGGATCGTGTACCGGCGCACGCGGCGGTGAGCGAATCGGTGGAGTTGACGCGCCGGGCGAAAAAGCAGTCGGCTTCAGGGCTGGTGAACGCGCTGCTGCGCAAGGCGCCGCGCGGGGAGGTGGCGTTCCCTTCCGATGCCATTCGTCTGTCGATGCCGGAATGGCTGCTCGATCGCTGGCGGGCGCGCTGGGGCCGCGAAGTTGCCGATGCCGCCGCCGGGGCCGCCCTGATCACGCCCAAAACGTACGTGCGGCCCGATGGCCGGATCCAGGACATCGGATCGCAATGGGTGATTCCGCTTCTTGATCCGCGCAGCGGCGAGACGTTTCTCGACCTGTGCGCCGCGCCTGGCAACAAGACCGCGCAGGCGGTCGAACTGGGCGTGACGGCCGTCGCCTGTGACCGCCATGTTCACCGTCTGAGGCAGATGGAAAACCTCCCCTGCCAGCGCCTTGCTCTCGATGCCACACAGCCGCTGCCGTTTTCCGTGCGCTTTGACCGCATTCTGGTGGATGCGCCTTGCTCGGGAACGGGCACCCTGGCGCGCAATCCGGAAATCAAGTGGCGGCTGAAACCGGACGACCTCGCCGATCTGCACGCCCGCCAGACGGCGATTCTGCGCCACGCGCTGCCGCATCTGGCTCCCCGCGGACGGCTGGTCTATTCCACCTGTTCGCTCGAGGCTGAAGAGAACGAGGATGTGGTGAAGGAAGTGATGGGATCGCTGCCTGAGCATCACTACCGGCTGCCGGGGCGCGAGGAGGGCGACGGCTTTTTTGCGGCGATTATTTCCGGAAGCGAAGTGAGCTGATAAAGACGGCCTGCAACGTGTGGTTATGCTCCAGGATGCGGCCGTTGCGCTGGGCCACCAACTGGTTCATGTAACCCCACTCCAGGTTTCCGGCCTTGCCGAAGCGGCGTCCGATGGCGGCGAACACGCGGTTCTGGTCAAACACGCGCGCTCCCTTGTTTTCGCCGAAGTTGAGGAAGATCTCATCCTGCAGGGCGATGTACCATCCGGTTGGTTCGTTTCTCCCCAGTCCGATGGCCGCGCGCGAGAGATAGCGGAAGCGGCCCTGATAGCGCCAGGAGATTGGTCTTAAGTCCGGGCCGGGCACCACGCCGAGCCAGCGCTGCTCCAGCCGCGGGCGCTGCTGCCATTCAATGCGCCCCGTCTTTGACCGGATGATGGCCTGCTGATAAACGCGGTGTTCGGGGAACCGGGCAGGGAATGGGTATTCCCCGTATCGATGTGTGCGGATATAGGCGTAACCACCCGTCAGCATGACGTTGCGGCTCAGACTGAAATTCACGCCCGGCCGCAGCAGCAGTTGCTGCCAGGAGTTGAACAGGTTGTGCCGGCGAAACTGCCCTTCCAGGTGGATGCCCCATCGGTTGGAAAGACCATGATCGCCGTTGTATACAAGCCAGCCGTGCAGATTGTGGTCCGTCGCGTTCGGCTGCGCGGCGGCCGGCGGCCCGGCCAGCACGGCGCACCACAGCAGCAGGCCTGCCGTCATGCGGCCCGGGGCAGGTTGTTATTGTTGAAGCTGTTGGCCTTGCGGTACATGTTCATCAGTTCTTCCCACTCGACGTAAACCCTGCCGCCCTTTTCTTTGCGCTGGCGCTCCCAGTTCGACATCAGATCCAGGCAGGCGTGGTCGATATAGGACAGATCCTTGATGTGGATGTGAGCTTCCACTTCCGGCGGAATGGAGTCGAGCGTATCGGAGAGCTTCGGCATCCGGATAAAGGTGGCGGCGCCGGAAAGATGCACATCCACCCGTCCGGTCTCCCGGTTGCGGTCGATCTTGACCCCCATGTGGGTGATACCGTAGACCAGCTTGGCCAGCGAGAGAACGATGCCTGCAATGATGCCCGTGAGCATGTCCGTGGCTACGATCGTGAAAAGCGTGATGGCATAGATGGCCAGCACCGGATACCCGTACTTTGCCAGTGAGCGGATGTGATGCGGGTTCACCAGCTTGTAACCGGTATAGACCAGCAGCGCGGCCAGGCTGGCCGTGGGTACCAGTTCGAGGATCGTCGGGAAGGCGGCCACCAGCACCACGATCCAGGCGCCGTGCATCACAGTCGACAGCCTGGTCTTGGCGCCGGCCTGAACATTGGCTCCGCTGCGAACGATCACACCGGTCATCGGCAGTACGCCCAACACTCCGCACAGCGTGTTGCCCACGCCTTGTGCGGCCAGTTCCCGGTCATAGTCGGTGCGCTTGCCGCCATGCATCTGGTCCACCGCTGCAGCACTTAACAAAGTTTCCGCGCTGGCCACGAACGCCAGTGCCAACGCCTCAAACACGAATTTCGGCTGGAAGCTTGCCACGAACTGTTGCCAGGAGGTGAGCGTGAGCGATGCGGCCAGAGCTTCGGGCACATCCACGTACTTGATGGGCAGGTTCAGCACGGCGGCGGCCACCGTGGCCACCACCACAGCCACCAGCGAACTCGGGATCAGGCGGAGACGATTGGGTGCGAACTTGGTCCACACCAGAACCACCAGAATCGTGCATAGCCCGATCGCCGCCGCCATGTGGTGGCTGCTGCCGTCCACGGGCAGTATGCCTTTGTAGATCGCCTCAGGGATCGAAAGCAGGTTCTGGATTCCCGATCCGCGTGGACTGTCGTCCACCATCACGTGGAACTGCGCGGCGAAGATCAGCACGCCGATTCCCGCCAGCATCCCATGGATCACGGCCGGAGAGATGGCGCGGAACAGTTGCCCAGCCTTCAGCAGCCCGGCCACCAACTGCAGCAGGCCTGCGATGAGCACCAGCGGTCCCAGCATGATAATGCCGTGCTCCTGGACAAGCTGCCAGGTGAACACCGCAAGGCCAGCGGCCGGGCCGCTAACCTGAAGAGGACTTCCTGCGATTGATCCCACAATGAGGCCGCCCACGATCCCTGTCACAAGGCCGTAGGCGGGTGGTACGCCAGAGGCGATGGCGATGCCCAGGCATAGCGGCAGCGCTACCAGGAAAACGACGATCGATGCGAGAAAATCGGATGCGAAAGTCCCGTTCTGTTTCATTTTTTATTGTCCCAATGTCCAGCCCGGCTTCGGTCTAGCCGGTTGAGAAGTGAGCCTACCGCCGGATTGTGGACCAAGGGAGTTAGACGGTAGGCTCCGGTCTTGTATAGGTATTGTCGCGTGCCCCTCTGGATTTCACAAATAGAAAGTTTCGTGTAAAACGATTAGGAAAAACAAATGGATGGCCGCCGCCGGCCCCCGGCCGCCCCGTCCGAAGCCGTGCTACGATCATACGAGGAGTCCCTGGGGACCGGCTCATGGTGGAGATTCTTCCGTCCATTCTTTCCGCCGATTTCGCGCGTCTCGGCGACCAGATCGCGCTTGTCGAACGCGCCGGTGTCTCCATGCTCCATGTGGATGTGATGGATGGCCACTTCGTGCCGAATCTCACCTTGGGGCCGCCGGTGGTCAAGTCAATTCGCAAGATCACCAGGTTGACCCTGGACGTTCACCTGATGATCACCGACCCGGACCGTTTTGCGCCAGTGTTTATCGAGGCGGGCGCCGACATGGTGTCGGTGCATCAGGAAGTTTGCCCGCACCTGGACCGCACGCTCCGTATGATTCAGTCCGAAGGCGCGCAGGCAGGAGTGGTGCTCAATCCGTCCACGCCGGTCTCGATGCTCGAAGAAGTGCTGGAACTGGCCGACTACGTGCTCATCATGAGCGTGAATCCCGGTTTCGGCGGGCAGAAGTTCCTGCCCAATTCATTGAAGAAGGTTCGCGATCTCGCCTTTCGCCGCAGCCAGATGCGGCGCTACCTGCCGATTGAGATCGACGGCGGTGTAGGACCGGATAACATCGCCGAGGTGGTGCGCGCCGGCGTGGATTGGGTAGTGGCCGGATCCAGTGTGTTTCAGAGTGACGATCCGGAAACGGCTGTGAAAACTATGCAACAGGTGGCCCGTGAGGCGACCGCCGTGAGGGCCTGAAAAATGAGGGTGTGCCGATGATGCTGATCAATCGCTATTCGCTGGTGAAGACGGTGAGCCTGGCGCTCGCGCTCTCGCTGTTGGCCTCCTGCGGCTTCCGCCGCAAGAAGTACGAGAACCCGATCACCAAGGACACGCAGCAGCCCGACAAGGTCCTGTTCGACAAAGCGGTGAAGGACCTGGAGAAGAACAAATTCGAAGTGGCGCGGCTGACGCTGCAGACCCTGATCAACACTTACGACACCAGCGAATTTCTGGCCAAGGCAAAGCTGGCCATCGCCGATAGCTGGTTCCGTGAAGGCGGCTCGCATGGCCTTGCGCAGGCCGAAGCCGAATATAAGGACTTCATCCTGTTTTACCCGACGCTTGAAGAAGCAGCCGAGGCGCAGGAAAAGGTCTGCATGATCCACTACCGGCAGATGGAAAAGCCGGACCGCGACGTGACGCACGCCTTGAGGGCCGAAGAGGAGTGCCGCCAGTTGCTGGTGCAGTTCCCCAACTCCCGCCACGCCCCGCGCGCCCAGCAACTTCTGCGCAACATCCAGGAAGTGCTGGCCGAAGGCGAATTCCGCGTCGGCAATTTCTATCACCACAAGGGCAGCCATCCGGCCGCTTCCAACCGGCTGCAATCGATGGTGGATCAATATCCGCTTTTCAGCCGCGGGGACGAAGCTCTTTGGATGCTCGGTGATTCCTATGGCTTCATGGGGCCCCGTTTCCGCGACAAGGCCGGCCAGGCTTATTCACGCATCGTCAAGGATTACCCGCTGAGCGCGATGGCCGATTTGGCCAAGGAGAAGCTCAAGGAAATGGAAATGGAGATTCCCGAGCCCGATCCGGTGGCGCTGGCGCGCATGAAGTATGAGATGGAAAACCGGGTGGAGAAGGGAACGATGGGCAAGGCGTTCGGTATCTTCCGCAAGAGCCCGGACGTCACGCAGGCCGCCAAATCCGGTAACCCGGCCATGGAGAGAGCGCAGCCTTCGATTCCGGCCAGCGTTCCCACGCCTGCTCCGGCGGGCACGGGCGTTACGGACGTTTCGATCTCAACCGGCGGCGACACCTCGGCGCTCGATTCGCAGCCCGACGCCCGTCAGAATCCGCCCAAGCCGGGCGAACCCGGCGCTGCGGCCACGCCCGCGCCCCAGCAGCCTGAGCCGCTGCCCACCAATCATCAGTTGCCGCCCGGTAAAGCCAAGCAGAACACCAAGAAATCCAAGAAATGAGCCGGATTCTGCTGGCCGACGACAGCCGCCACGCGCAGAACATGGGGGAGTTGATACTACGCGAGGAAGGCTTTGAGGTGGTCTGCGTCGGCGACGGTGAGACGGCGATGAACCGGCTGGCGGAACTGGACCCCGATATCATTCTCGCCGATGCATTCCTGCCCAAGCGCACCGGCTATGAGCTGTGCCGCGAGATCAAAAATGATCCGCGGTATCGCCACGTGCGCGTCGTGCTCATGGCGGGGATACTGGAGCCGTTGGATGAGACCGAGGCGGCCCGCGCGGGCTCCGACGCGCTGCTGAAAAAGCCCTTTGAAGCCTCGGTGATGATTGAGACGCTGAAGCCGCTGGCCGAAGAGGCAAAGGTGGCCCGTGAGCGGCATCATCTTCCGAAGCCCATGGATGCCAGGATTCTGCCGGCAGACGTGGATCCCGAGGCCGTGCGCGCGGCAGTGACCATCGCCCTCGACGCGGCGCTGCCCGCCATGGTGGACGAGATTACCGAACGGCTTCTTGCCGCCCTGAAGAAGTAGAATAAGAATTCGAATATGCCAGAAAATACCTTTGATATTGTGTCGGTAGTGGAAATGCCCGAGGTGATCAACGCCATCAGCCAGGCCGAAAAAGAGCTGATCACCCGCTATGACCTCAAGGACTCGCGCAGCCGCATCGAACTGAACGAGAAGGACAAGAAGATTACCCTCTCCAGCCAGGACGAGTTTAAATTGAAGGCTGTCACCGATATTCTGGAACAGAAGCTGGTGAAACGGAAAGTCCCGCTGAAGGCCCTCACCTTCGGCGCCATCCAGCCGGCCGCGGGCTCCAGCGTGCGCCAGGAGATTACCCTGCAGCAGGGGATTCCCATCGAGAAAGCGCGGGAAATCGTCAAGGCCATCAAAGATTCCAAAAAGAAGGTGCAGGCTTCCATCAATGGCGACCTGGTGCGGGTGAGCGGCAAGGACCGCGATACGCTGCAGGAAATCATGGGCATGCTGCGCCAGCAGGATTTCGGCATCGACATGCAGTTCACCAACTACCGGTCCAACTGACGTGCCGCGCCTGATGGAATCGCTGTTCATCGCAGGCGGCGCCGGCCGCATTGAAGCGTTGCTGGAAGAACCTGAGGATCACGCCCCGGCCCGCGCGGCCCTGGTCTGCCATCCCCATCCGCTGCACGGCGGCACCATGCACAACAAAGTGGTTCACCGCCTGGCCAGAGGGCTGCGGCGCTCCGGACATGCCGTGCTGCGCTTCAACTTCCGCGGCGTCAACCTCAGCGAAGGCGTGCATGACGGGGGCCGCGGCGAAGTGGACGACGCGCGCGCCGCGTTAGCCGTCCTGCGCGAGCGCTATCCCGCGTTGCCTTACACGCTGGCAGGATTCAGCTTCGGTTCCCGTATCGCGCTGCGGCTCGCTCAGGAGAACGCCGCCGCTGAGCGTGTGATTGCCGTTGGACTGCCCGCTCACTATCCCGGCATGGACAAGCTGTTTGAATGTCCGATCCCGCGCATCTTCCTCCACTCAACCAACGACGCCATCTGCCCGCCCGGCCCGGTGCGCGAGTTCTATGATTCCATTCACGGGTTGAAGCAACTGATCTGGATCGAAGGCGGGGATCATTTTTTCGCAGGCGCCCTGCCGGAGTTGGAAGACGCCGTTTACGCTCTCAAATAGCAGCGATCATCTGGACTCGGCGCAGGTGAAATTTTCCGCCTCATCGGCGCTGCCCGAACCCTTGTACTTCGCCACCTGCGGATAAGGACACAACGGCCGCGATCGCACCACCTTGCCGCCGGCCACCTGTTCGGCGCGCAGACTCTCCGGCGGTTGATTGTTCTCCACCCAGTTAATCAGCGGATTCAGCGGATCGAACGACGCCGGCCCCACCCCGCCGCCGCAGTGAAACACGCCCGGCATCATGTAGAGCTTAAAGAAGCCGCCGGTGCCGGCGCCCATCTTCTGCCGCACCGCTTCGTAATACTCCACGCCCATGCGCGGATTCAACGCCTGATCCGCCCATCCGTAGTACATCAGGATCCTTCCGCCGCGATCGCGATATGCTGTCAGGTCCGGATCCGTGGCATCCAGCGCCCCGCGGATCCAATCCAGCTTTTCCGGGTCCTTCTCCATGTCGAACTGGGCGATTGTGAAGTTCGGGTCCTTTTTCGGAAAGGCCAGGTAGCGGAAAAACGTCTCGGCAAAGGCCGCGCTGATCGTTTGCCCCTGTTCCCTGACGAACCAGTTTTCCCAGCCCGGCCTGCCGTTGGGTCCGTCGATTTCCGGTCCCACCGGCCAACCCGGAAACAGGCGCTTACCCTGGCTGGTAACGTCGTTGTAGATGACCTCCAGGGTACGAATCTGGCCGGCCGTAAAGCAGTCCCAACTCTCCGCCCCCTGGCAAACCGGCAGGTGCCTGGACGGAACAAAGTCACAGCGCCGTGGATCGTCCAGCAGTCCGTCCTTCAAACCATCCTTGCCGTCGCACTGCTCATAGATGCGGCTGGCCAGCAGTTTCACCTTCGAAACCGGGATGGGCGCCTCTGAAAGCGCGCGCTGCGTGGCCACGTAGCGCAGCATGGTGCCCGTGAAATCCAACACCGGCATACCCACCACGATGCCGTCGAAATCCTGCGGGAACCGCTGCGCCAGTATCAGACCCTGCCGTCCCCCTGTCGAGCAGCCATTGAAGTAGGAACGCCGGGGCTCGACTCCGTAGTAGGCCTCAGCCAGTTTCTTCGCCGTCACCGCCGTGACGTGCAGCGAGCGGAAGGCGTAGTCCAACAGCTTTTGCGAATTAACGGCGAACGTACCCAGCGGCTCCTGCGCGGCGTCATGTCCCGTGTTGGTGGCCGCTGTGGCGAAGCCCAGTTTCAAGGCCTGATCTCTTCTGCTGCCGCGGTTGGGAGCCTCCAGGTTCTCGCCCGCGTAGCCGCCGTTGCCATACATATACAGCCGCTGGTTCCAGGTGGCGGGCAGCGCCACTTCGAACTTGATCTCGGGCTGAATCTGGCCTATCACGCGGCAAAAGGCCGGCCACTCGCCGGCCGGCTGGAACTCAACCGCTGTGATGACGGAGAACTCATAGCCGGTTAGGCCACGCAGGGCGCTGCAGCGCATTTGTGGCGTTTTGCTTTTTTCTCCCTCAGGCGGACGCCAGTCGCGGATGTGCGGGCCATTCTGCGCGGCTGCCGCAAGCGCGAAAAGAACCGGAGCGAGGCGAAACAATCGTAACCGTTGCCGCATGGGTCCCAGGATACCTGAATCCCGGGGAGGCCTTCATGTATCCTAAGGGAGTATAGGGGTTTGTCGATGCAAGTTGTTCGAGCGGCGTCACAGACCGGGTCCTCGGGCAGTCCTGCGAAACCCGGAATTCAACTTCCTCCGGCGCTCGTCGAGAAGGCCGCTGAGCGGCTGTGTGTCATCTCGGTGATGGCCGCTGTCACGACCGTGGCGATGTTCGCAGCCGAGCGTTACCTGCAGCCGGAAATGGCCGCCGCGCAGCAGGAGCCTGTAGTTCGTCTCACTGCGCTCTTCCTGGTGCTTATCAGCGCGGGATTCATTGCCATCCAGCGTCTGGGGCTTTTCTCCAAACAAACCGTTCTCAACCTCGGCGTTCTTTATCAGGTTGCCGTCGCGTTCGGCATCGGCGTTTTCGAAACCTGCATTCCGATGGCGGCCGAAGAACCTGTGCGCGGCGTAAGCACCGTGACGCTTTGGATCACCCTCTGCGCCTTGCTCATTCCGTCTACGCCGTTAACCTCGATCATCGCCTCCGGCTCTTCGACGCTGGCCTGGCTGGGCGGCTATTTTGTGAACCTCTCCGTGCTGGGATTTGCTCCCCTGCCGTTCAACCGGCTGGCCATCTGGCTGTTCCCCACATTGCTCATGATCGGCTGGACTTACGTGTTGAACCGCCGCATTTATGAAATGCAGGTCAAGGTGCACAATGCTGAGGACCTGGGCAGCTACAAGCTGGACTATATGATCGACAAGGGCGGCATGGGCGAGGTGTGGCGCGCCCGTCACCGTTTTCTTGCGCGCGATGCGGCCGTGAAGCTTATCCGGCCCGACATGCTGGTTTCGCAGCCCGGACGGCAGGCCTCGGTCATGCGGCGAAGGTTTGAGTTGGAAGCCAAGTCGATCGCGCGATTGAAGTCGCCGCACACCGTGGCGCTGTTTGATTTCGGCCTTGCGCAGGATCAGTCGTTCTACTACGTCATGGAACTGCTCGACGGCATCGACCTGCAAATGCTGGTGGAACGGTTCGGTCCTCTGCCGGCTGCGCGCGTCAAAAAAATCCTTCTCGACGTCTGCGAATCGCTCGAAGAGGCCCACCGTGCCGGGATGGTGCATCGCGACATCAAGCCGAAGAACATCTTTGTCACACGGTTGGGCATCCGCTATGACTTTGCAAAAGTGCTCGATTTCGGCCTGGTGAAGAGCCTGCTCCCCACCGACCTGTCCACCATGACGCTGGAAGGCACCGCCACCGGAACGCCCGCCTACATGGCGCCGGAAGTGGCGCTGTCGCAGGACGTCGATGGGCGTTCCGATCTCTATGCGCTTGGCTGCGTGGCCTATTTCCTTTTGACGGGACAGACTGTGTTCGCCGCGGGCAACCTGGCCGCTATCGCCATCGCGCACGTGCAGCAGCAGCCCGTTCCACCTTCCCAGCGAACCGAAATGCCCATCCCCGCCTCCATGGAGCGCATCATCCTCCAGTGTCTCGAAAAAGAACCCGCCAAGCGGCTGCGCAGTGCGCAGGAGATGGCGCGCCAGTTGTCCGCCGCGCCTGATATTCCAGACTGGACCAACGATCAGGCCCACCAGTGGTGGCAGACTCACCTTCCCGAGGCTCCGGCCCGGTCCACGCCCGGCGAACCCGCCGAAGAACTGGCCAGCGCGCTGAGCTGATTTGTGAACGCCGCTGAAGACTCCGGCACCACCAGGACACTGGTCCGCTTCGCCATGGCGGGCGCGGCGGTGATGCTGGCGCATCAGGTGGCCGGCAAGGCGGCCCGCGACGGTCTCTTCCTTTCCCAGTTCGCCCCTACGGACCTGCCCAAAATCGTCTCCGCCGCCGCGTTGTTCGCCCTTGTCAGCGGATATCTCTTCTCACGGGTTCTGGAGCGGACCGGGCCGCGCACCATTATGCCAGCCGCCTTCGGCCTCAGCGGCGTGTTTCAACTTTGCGAGTACGGCGCCTTTGAACTGTGGCCTGCAATTACGGCGGTGGCCGTTTATCTGCATATCGTCGGCTTTGGCGCCATCCTGCTCTCCGGATTCTGGTCGCTGATTTCCGAACTGTTCGATCCTCGCGAGGCCAAGCTCCACTTCGGCCGCATCGCCGCTGCTGGCACGGCTGGTGGCATCGCGGGGGGCCTGTTGGCTGAACGCGTCGTCTCCTACTTTTCAGCCGCTACGGTGCTGTTGCTTCTGGCGGCCCTGCACTTTGCCTGCGCCTCCATCGTCGCCCGTTTTCGCCCATCCGGCGCCCGGCGCCGCAGGCTGCCGTCCCGCCCTCTGCGCAGCGCCGGGCAGTTTTTCCGCCAGTCGTCGTATTTGTGGAACCTGGCGGCCCTCGTGCTCATGGGTACCGCGTCGGCGGCGATTCTGGACTACCTGTTCAAGTCCAATGCCGCGGCCGTGTTCGGAAAAGGGCCGAACCTGGTCCGCTTCTTCGCCGTGTTCTACACCGCCAGCCAAATGCTCACGTTCCTGGTGCAGAGCCTGTTGAGCAGTGTCGCCCTCCAGCGGCTGGGCCTGGGCAGGACTGTGGCCAGTCTCCCTCTGGCCACCAGCGTAGGGAGCCTCACGGCCCTGCTGATCCCCGTCTTCCCCACCATCGCCAGCGTCCGTTCGCTCGAATTGATCCTTCGCGGATCGTTGTTCCGCTCCGGCTATGAGCTGTTTTTCACGCCCGTTCCCGCGCAGGATAAGCGTTCGGTGAAAACGATCGTCGACGTGGGGTGCGACCGATTGGGAGACGCCGCCGGCGCGGCGCTGATCCAACTGGCCATCTTCCTGGGGCCGGCCATCGCCCGCGCCGAAATCCTTACCATCGCCATGGTTCTTTCCGGCTTCTGCGTGTGGCTGGCTTTCCGTTTGGATCGTGCCTACGTCGGTGTGTTGGAACGCGGACTGGCGACGAGGGCCGCGGAACTGGATCTGGACGACATCCAGGACCCCGGCACTCTCTCGGTGGTGATGCGTTCAATTCCGCAACTCAACGTTCCCGCCATGCGTGCTGCTCCAGTAGTGGAACCGCCGCCGCCGGTCCTTTCCGATCCTGTGTCGCTGGCCTTCGCCGACCTGCGCTCCGGCAATCTGGCCCGTGTCAGCGCCGTGCTGGGATCCCCCCAGCAGCCCGATCCCGTATTGGTGCCGCAGGTGATCCGGCTGTTGGCCTGGGACGATGCGGCCGATCAGGCGCGGCAGGTGCTGCAGGCCTGCGGTTGTGCCATCGCCGGCCAGTTAGTCGATGCCCTGCTCAATCCCGCCGAGGAGTTTACCGTGCGCCGCCGCCTGCCTCGTCTGCTGGCCCGCTGCGGCACACAACGCGCCGTGGAAGGGCTGCTCGAAGGACTCAATGACGGCCGGTTCGAAGTGCGCTTTCAGTGCGCCCGGGCGCTCGATTACCTGGCGCAGCGTAATCCCAATCTGCGCTATCCGCACGAGGCCATCTATGCCGTCGTGGACCGCGAGATTTCCCTTGGACGCGCCGTTTGGGAGAGCCACCGGCTGCTGGACCGCCGCGAAGGGCGCGACTCCGGAGACGGATATCTGTTTCTCGATGAGATGCTGCGCGAGCGCACCAACCACATGCTGGAGCATCTGTTCTCGCTGCTCGCCGTGGTGCTGCCGCGCGAGCCCCTGAAGGTGGCCTTCCGCGCCCTGCACACCGAAGACAAGCTTCTGCGCGGTCTGGCCGTCGAATACCTGGACAGCGTGCTGCCGCCCTTGACACGCGAGAAGCTCTGGACCGTGATCGAAGCGGCGCCGGTTTCCCGCCATCAATCCTCCGGCGAAGTTGCCGAGCGGCTGATGCGCTCCACCGAGTCCATCGCCCTGCAGCTTCGAGGGGAAAACCGCAGCGGTTAGCGCGATTTGTAATACGCCAGCGCCTGATCGAACATCGCCCGCGCGCGCTGCCGGTTGGCCGGCGCGCCGTAGTTGTTTCTTTCCTCAAGCGAGGCCCACAGCCGCTGGATCCAGCGCACCATCAGATCCATGTCCTCGCGCACGATCACAGGCTTGCCGCCAATGTGAATATAGACCGGCGCCGAATGCGCGCGGGGGATCTCATTCGGAAGGCCGCGCACCGGGCGGCCCGTTACGCGCAAGGCGAACCACGCGCTGCGATCCACCTCCACGTCTTTGTCATAGCGGAACGTGGCCCCGCCGGCCGGCACGCTCCGGCTCTCCACCACCTCGCCGTTGCGCACCAGTTCCACCGTCTCCAGCGGATCGCGCGAAGAGATATCGGCCGAGATGCGGGCGCGGTAGCTCTGGCCTTGGGCCGCTTTGATCTCGCTGCCCATCGGCTGGCCGTTGACCGTAAATGTCAGCAGCGGGCCGTTCGTAACGAAAGCACGGCCGGCGCGGTAGCGCTCCACCCAACGGGGCCAACTCATCGCCGAACCGGCTTCCACATACTGCCGCGACAATCCGGGAATGCGGTTGATGCCCCTCCAGTTCGTAAACACATCGGTGCCCGCGCCGGGCGCGATCCGGAATCCGCAGTTCAGCAGCCGGTACCACAATTGGTAAGCCTGCGGGCCGAACGGCAACACGTCAATGGCGTCCATGGCGCCCAGCGCCGCTGTTACCGGGGCCTCCTTTGCGCCCAGGTTGGTATCGAACGGATCGTTCTGCCCAACAATGGGATGCACATACACCACCAGCCCGCCCTGTGCCCGCGCCTGCTGCGCCGCCATCGTATTCAGCGGGAAATCATAAGGTGACCGGCTTCCCACTACGCTGGTGAACGATGGCGGAACCTGGCTCTTCACGTTGAGAAACGCCATGTGGCCCAGTGGATCCGAGTTGCGGTACTCCTGTCCCCAGTAAAGGATAAACCGGGGCTTCGACACCGGATCGGGCGTTGCCTTGAAGAATTCCTTATCGTGGACGAAAGCC
This sequence comes from Bryobacteraceae bacterium, assembly GCA_033762895.1. Classification (GTDB taxonomy): domain Bacteria; phylum Acidobacteriota; class Terriglobia; order Bryobacterales; family Bryobacteraceae; genus CADEFT01. Next base: position 23,079 of record JANRLE010000247.1, read on the forward strand.
CCTTCGCTGTTGGCCACGATCATGTTGGCCGTGTTCAGATCCTCGGCCTCCAGCCACGCCAGTGAGTCCGGCGGCCGCTGATAGTAACTGCCATTGTAATTGGCGTGAAAGTGATTCTCGCCGGTCCACCAGCCTTTCTCCGTCCAGTTGGTCCAGCGCTCCATCTGGATGGTGATGGCGGCGGTCTTGCCGGCCTCGATGGTGATGGTCTGCTCGGCGATTCGATATTCGATGCCCTTGAGCGCGGTGAGGCGCACCGTACCCGCCGGCATCGGCAGTTCGTCCTCACCCGAGGTAAGGAAGAAGCCGTCGCGCGGGCCGTTCAACTCCAGGCCATAGTAAAAGATCGGAGTGCCCTGCGGAGAATAGGCCTTGCCGTCGGCCGCCTTAACGAACAGCCGCACTGGTGAAGGCCGCCCCTGTTCATCGAGCGTGCGAATCCGCAGCCGGCCGGCCGGCCGCTTAAACTCCAGCGATTCGATCTTCACGTGGCGCTTCTCGCCGCCCGCCACCGGCATGGTGAAAATGTCAAGGTTCCCAAGATGGTTGGAAACATGGGCGATCGTCTTGCCGTCGGGTGAGACGGCTGGCGAAAACTCGTCGCGCACAGTGTTGGTGAGGGCCACGGGGCTGCCGTATTCGCGGGAAACGCGAAACAGATCCCGATCCCCCTTTCCGTTGACGATCACCGCCGCATAGATGGCCCCGGAGCCATCCGGTAGCGCCGAAATCGAATGCAATTGCGCGATGTCGCCCAGCCGGTAACGGGACAGTGGAAGCTGCACCGAGATGGGCGCCGTTGAAACCGGCAGTGACCAGACCTGCGGCGGGCCAAGCTGCTGCGAACCGTTCTGCACCGCGCCGTTGCGCTGGCCCGTAAAGAAGATCTCGCTGTGCCTGGGATTCCAGGAGGCGGCGATCCAGTTGCCCGGTGTGCCGCGCTGGGGCCGCTGCTGCAGCGGACGGCTTTCGCCGCTTGCCACATTCACCTCATACAGCAATGCGCCGCCAAGGGGCGAGGCCAGCGCCACCGCAATCCGTTCACCGTCCGGCGACCATGTGGGTGTGCCCGCCGTCGGGTAGGGCAGGCCGATGGCGCGTTCTTCTCCCGTCCCGGCGTCCACGATGACAAGTGTTCCCCGGATATCGGGCAGCAGTCCGGCCGGCGGCAATCCCCGGATGAATGCGATCGTTCCCCCTTTGGGCGACCAGGCCGGATGCGCGTGATAGCCGGCCGAAGTGGTAATCTGCCGGGCAACGCCACCGCCCGGCGCAACGCGCCAGATGCTGCCGAACAGCGTGAACGCCAACGTCCCGCCATCGGGCGCCCATGTGGGGTCCGTGGCGCCCCACGTGGTGCGATCGTTTGAGGCCGCGTCAAGCGGTGGCCCGCCACCGCGGGTAAGCACGAGTGCGGCAAGCGCCGCAAGAACCACAATCGTGACCAGGTTCGCCTTCATGGGGTAGAGTATATTCGTTTTCGCGGGCTTCCACCTAGACAACCTCCCCGGTCCCTCTGGTATCATGTGGCTGGAGCGTTCCTGCTGGGCAGGTGGATACCTCTAATAAATTGATCCTATGCAATTCGTCATGGAACTCGACTCGTAATCATGCGCTGGTGAGCAGGCTCCCGCGGGCAACCGCGATTGGAGAAGCCTAAAGGCGCCGGGGAGTTCCCCCCTGTTGGTTTTAGGGGTCAATGACGGAGGTGGACACGGCAGAGTGGTGCGCTCCTTTTTCCTCTTTGTGCCCCCCCGACAATGCGTATTCTCTTCGTTGGCGACATCTTCGCTTCCCCCGGCCGGAATATGGTTGCCGAACATCTTCCTTTTCTCGTCCAGAACGAAGCCGTGGATCTGGTGATCGCCAATGGGGAAAATGCCGCCGGAGGTTTCGGGCTGACACCGGCGCTCGCCACCGATTTGTTTAAGTGCGGCATCCACGTCATGACCAGCGGCAATCACATCTGGGACCGGCGCGAGATTTACGACTACATCGCCCGCGAACCCAGGCTTCTGCGCCCGGCAAACTATCCCCCCGATCTTCCGGGTTCCGGCCTGGCTGTGGTGACAGCACGCAATGGCGTCCGTTGCGCCGTCCTGAATCTGCAGGGCCGAACCTATATGCCGGCTACGGATTGTCCGTTTCGCAAGGCCGACGAGATTCTGGCCGCGCTCGACCCGGAAGTGAAGGTCCGCTTTGTCGATTTCCACGCCGAAGTGACCAGCGAGAAGATGGCCATGGGATGGTTCCTGGATGGGCGGGTTTCGGCCGTGGTGGGCACGCACACCCATGTGCCCACAGCCGACACGCGCATCCTGCCCCGCGGCACCGCTTATCAGACTGATTGCGGCATGACGGGCCCCTACGATTCGATCATCGGCGTGGAGAAGGATGCCGTGATCCGCAAGTTTCAGACGTCGATGCCGGCGCGCTTTGAGGCCGCCCAGGGTGGGGCCGAACTGCACGCCGTACTGGTGGAGGTGGAAACGGCTACCGGCCGCGCCTTGGCCGTCAAACGCGTCGCAGTGAAGCAGAGCGGCGGCGCTTAGACCTCCACCGCCTCCAGTCTCTCCACGTTTACCTCAATCGCAGGCGCGTGCAGCAGCGTGTTGTGAATCACGCAGGCGTGCACTGCCCGCAGAACCCCCTCGCGGTGGCGTTCGTCTTCAAGGCCTGGCACCTGCACCTGGATCTGGAACGAGCCGATCCGCGCCGGCTGCTTCGCCTTTTCCGCCGTCACACGAACCTGCAGTCCCGCACCCCCAAGACCTCTTGTCTTCAAATACTGCGCGGCGTAGAAGGCGGCGCATGTCGCCAGCGAGGAGAGCAGCAGCTCCGGTGGCGTCATCCCCTCGTCAAAGCCCTGATTGTCTTCCGGCTGATCGCACACGATCCGATGGCCGCGGGCGGTGGCTTCAAACTGCACGCCGCCAAGATGTTGAACGCTTACTTCCATACGCATACATGGATGCGTATCGGCGGTTTCGGGCGACAATCGTGAAGAGAATTTAACGAACGCTCTCCAGCTTGAACTCCACGCTGCGTTCCCGGTTCAACTGATCGGTGAGGGAGCGGTCCAGCGTTCCCAAAGGAGCGGTCTTTTTTCCGAACGTGCTGGTGACGTAGTGCAGCGTGTCGCCTTGCGTCCAGTAGCCGATGGCAGCCACCACGGAGGAGTCGCTGAAGGCCAGCAGTGTAATGGTGGGACGTTCGTCTTCGGTGCGCGCCGCCGGTTTGGGCGCTTGCGGAGCCGTTGAGGTGGCGGGCTTCGGTGGCGGGTACACGCGCACAGGACCTTCGTCGGCGTCGGGCTTGGCCGGCTCGGGCAACTCGGAATACTCCTGCATCCGGGGACGCACCGTTTCAGGCGTGTAGTACTGATTGATGATCACCGAAGGCGACGGCTGCACCTGCTGAACAATCGTCTGTCCCGCGGGAACATCGCCCCCGTAAGGATAGCCACCATAATAGACCGGAACTCCGAACGGAACTACGACCGTACGGTTCTGCCGGCCTGAGTGGCCGTAGCCGCCGCGGCCCTGCGGATAAAAACTGGGAGGTGAGAACCGGGCGCCATGCGGCAGTGTTGCCGCCGAAGTCTGCGGCAGGCCGCTGACGGTGGCGCCGAGCCGGGAAGCAAACCCCGGGTCTGAGATCGAGCCTACCAATCGGCCTGTGTGCGAACCGAAGGTTGCTTGTGCCCACAGCCCACTGGCTGTGAACGGAATCGCGAGCAGAGAACCAAGACCCAGACGGCTCATAGAAGCCTCCTGTCCGCAGTTTACCAGGAAGCCGCCGGTTTATGGGTTGTGCGCCTCGCCAATCCGGTTGGGGCCGGCTTCTTCGTCGGAAACATCGGACAACTCTCCTTCCATATGCGCCGAATGGAGACGGGAGAACGCCGCGTAGGAGGCTTCGATTTCCAGGACCACTTCGCCATTGGGTCCGCGCCGCGCACCGACCACCTTGATGCCCCGTTCATGAGTCATTCCGGTTCCCCTTTTTTCTCCAACGTCCGTCACTTGCAGTATCGTCCGGCGGACGGGGAAAGGTTAGGCGGAGGGGAATGCAGGAATTCAGGAATGCAGGAATGCAACGGACGAAACCGCCCTGCATTCCTGCCTTCCTGCCTCCTTGCATTCCCGCTCACGGCGTCAACAGCTTCGTCAGCATCCCTTCAAAGCCGCCATGCACCGTCACATGATCCACCTTCGCCGTCAGCTTTTCCAGCGTCTCCAACTCCTTAAGGCGGATCAGGATGGGGTTGTCCTCCATCAGCTTCGCCGTGTTGAGCAGGGAACGCGTCGCCGCCGTTTCCTCACGCCGGCGGATCAGGTTGGCCTGCGCCTGCTTTTCAGCCGCCACCACCTGGTTGAGAATGTCTCGGATCTCGCCGGGCAGGACAACGTCCTTCAACGCGATCGTACCCACCTCAACGCCAAACTCCGCCATCTCCTGCCGGACCGAGCGCGCCGCTTCCGGATCCACATCCACTTTCTCCGCCAGCACCTCATCAAGCGTGCGGCGGCCCAGCGTCTGACGAACCGAAAGCTGCAGCAGCCGGTGCAGGTACTCCTGCATGTTCCTGAGCAGCGTGCCCGCCTTCACCGGATCGGTGACCCGATACTCAGCCAGGATGTTGACACGGATGGTCACCTTGTCCTTGGTCAGGATTTCCTGTCCGGAGACCTCCAGGGTCTGCCGGCGCAGGTCGATCACATCCACGCGCGCCGTGCGCGCCGTCCAGAAACCGTGCGTGCCCGCCTCCAGCAGCCGGCTGAACCGGTTGTCCAGATACAGCAGGCCAACCCGGTTCTCTTCTACCGTGGCGAACGTGGCGTGCGCCTCGCGGCCCAGCTTCGCCAGGGGCATCAACTTCCCCGCGGGAACCTGCGGGGCCTCATCGACATTGATCACCTCGGCCCGCACCTCGCGGACCCCCTTCCAGTACAACTGCCGGCTGCCGGGCGGTACCACCCGCACCAGCTTGCCATCCATATACACCATGGCTACTTCGGCATCGCTGGTCTCCACCACAGTGAAGTGCGCCGCCACCAGCGCCGGCCGTTCCTTCACCAGAAAGTCCGCCCAGGTGCTGGTGAAAAGTCCCGGAAGTATCGAATGGCGTTCCACCTTCAGGGCGTCCGGCGCATGAAACAAGGTATGCGCCCCCGGGCCCAGGATCGTCACAAAACGGTTGTGGCGGAACACGAGCGCCCGCTCGGTATCGCCAACAAGGATGCGCGTCAGAAAGAGCATCGCAATCACCTCCTTTATCAAACACACTGATCGTAATTGGTTGCCGCTGGCAGGCGGCATCGAGCCCGCGGCGCTTACACCGCGGTTGTTAGTGGTTGTGCAGTTACCGGAGCAGCTCCTCCCGGCGGCAATACGGACCCTCATGAGAGCCGCCCCCACAAACTTCAGGAGACGGCAGTTTGCACCAGGGTGCAGAGTTTCACCGCCGTTGCCGCGCCCCCGTCCGGCGGAAGTGCTACTCCGGCTTACTGCGTTTTCAGGCGCTACAGCTTTTGCAAGGCTGCGATGAGACGTAGCGGGATTTGAACCCACAACTCACAGAGTTTATAGTCTGTTGCTCTACCTTTGAGCTATACGCCGGGCAATGAGACAGCCGAACCAGGCAGCCGGCATACGGCATGCGCAGAGCGCCGCCGCACCAGCCGGGCATACAGAACCCGGACCATAGGCCGCTGGAACGCAGTTGCTATCTCAATCTCGTTTGGAATGAGGCGATCCGGCTTTTGTCCGGCGCCTGCTTAGAAAAGAAATCCCGATTGAGGCAGAATCCGCCAGATCGCTATTGCGCGTGTTGGGACGTGACAACCTCGGCGATTCATGGTGATATCCTCGGGAACTTCTCCAGTCTAACACGAGTGAGGCAGGAGTCAAGACTTTTTTTCGATTTGTACCAGTTCATCCCTCGACGCCGCCGCCTTGGGAGGCGAAAGCAATCGCCCTGGAAGTTTCGATAAGTAAGTCAGCCGCTCCACCACCGGCAGCAGCTTGCGCACCGTCTCCCCATGAAGCAGCAGGCTGCCCGCCACCAGCAGCGGGTGTGGAATGGTGGTGCAGCAGCGCGAACACATCTCCACCTCGTGTCCCCGCCGCGATGCATGCAGTGACCGCATCCGCCGCATCTCCGCCGAATTGAAGATCTCAGCCAGAGTTCCGGTCCCGATGTTGCCCACAGGCGCACTGTCCAGCATGTAGCTTTGGCAGCAGGGATAAACGTCGCCGTTGTGCTTCACATACATCGGACCCCGCCACAGGTAATGGCAGGGATACTTCCAGTCCGCCGCGTCGTGGCCCGCGCCGGGCCGCATCAGGTTGGTCTCGTCTTCCTTAATGCGCACCTGGTCCACGCCCGGCACCGCGCTCCAGAAACGCACGAAGTCGTCCACCTCGGCGGCGTTGCGCTCCATGCGCACCATCTGCACCACCACCTGAATGGGCGCCTTTCGTTCATGCTTCATCCGGGCAAACCGTACGAAGTTATCGCGCACCTTCTCAAAACGCGCGCCTTTGCGATAGTATTCATAGCTCCCGGCCGTGGCGCCGTCGAAACTGAGCGTGATGTGCTTGAGCGGCGTCGCCAGCAGCTTCTCTGCGTTGGCCTCATCGAGCAATGTACCGTTGGTCGATAGCAGCGTGGAAATCGAGTGCTTCTCGCAATACTCGATGCGATCGAATATCTTCGGATCGAGCAACGGCTCCCCCAACCCGATCAGCATCATGTGCTCGGCGCTGCTCCCCGATTCCTCCACCAGGCGTTCAAAGATGGCATCGCTCATGTCCTGCTTGGGCTGTTTGTGCGTCTCCCGCGGGCACATCGGGCAATAGAGATTGCACTTGGCCGTGGTCTCCACGATGAACTCCACTGGCAGCGCGCGCACGTCGGACCGCCGCCTCAGGTAGGACCAAAGCATTTTCCACCGGTTGAATGCCCGCATCGCGTACAAACTAAATTGTAGCCGTTTGCCAGGGCATGTCATCCAACACCTGATGGTTCGCCGTGTGAGGCCGCTAAACTCGCATGTCCCCCGCGCCGGGGCCGGCTACGTACTCTACTGGGCTCAGATGAACCGCCGTGTGGATTCCAACCACGCCCTGGCCCACGCCGCTGCGCTGGCCAACGAACTCGCACTCCCGGTGCTTTACTACGAGGGACTGACCTGCTCCTATCCCTTCGCCAATGACCGCTTTCACACCTTCGTCCTGGAGGGTGTCCCGGAGACGGCAAGGCGGCTGGCGGAATTGGGGATCGGCTATGTGTTCCACCTCCGCCGGCGCCATGGCGATCCCAACGACGCCTTGTACAAGCTGGCCGCAAATGCCGCCGCTATCGTCACCGACGACTATCCCGCTTTCATCGCCCGCCGCCACAATTTGTCCGTGCCCGGCCGGGTCGGCATCCCCTACATCGCCGTGGACTCAAGCTGCGTCGTACCCATGGAAATGATGCCCAAGCGCGAGTACGCCGCCTACACCATCCGGCCCAAGATCCAGCGCCTGCTGCCGCAATTCCTGGTCCCGGCGCCGGAGGTTCGCGTGCAACGCCGTTATCAGGCAGCCGCGCCCGATTTCCACACCCAGGTAACCGAAGACAACATCTCCACGCTGGTTGCCGCTTGCGAGATTGATCACTCCGTCGGAGCCTCCATCGGATTCCGGGGTGGCGCCGCCGCCGCCCAAAATACGTTGAAGCTTTTTCTGGAGCGCAAGCTTCGCCGCTATGCCCGCGAACGCAATGAGCCGTCGGCTCACGCCACCAGCGACATCAGCCCATACCTGCACTTCGGCCAGATCAGCGCCCTGCAGGTGGCCCTTGCCGCCCGGGCCTATGCTCAGCAGCATCAGTTGATCGCCGAAGAATTCCTGGAGGAACTGATTGTGCGGCGCGAACTGGCCTTCAACTTTGCGCGCTTTTCAACGGACCCCGAATCACTGGACAACCTGCCCAACTGGGCCCTGGAAACACTTTCCAGACACGACGCCGACAAGCGCGATTACCTCTACACGCGCGAGCAGTTCGAACACGCCGCCACCCACGACACCCTGTGGAATGCCGCGCAGAAGGAACTGCTGCTGCGCGGGAAGATCCATGGCTATTACCGGATGTACTGGGGCAAGAAGATCATCGAATGGTCGCCCTGCCATCGTGACGCCCTCGAAACGATGATCTACCTGCACGACCGCTACGCCCTGGACGGCCGCGATCCCAACACCTATACCAACATACTATGGTGCTTTGGACTCCATGACAGGCCCTGGAGCGAGCGGCCGGTTTTCGGCATGATTCGCTACATGTCCTACGACGGGATGAAGCGAAAGACCGATGTCGAGGCCTACCGTCGCGAAATCGAATACCTGGAGCGGACGGGCAAGGACCCGTTTCGCCTACAATAACCGCACATGCAGATCGCAATCACCGGCGGCAGCGGATTCCTGGGAAAACGGTTGATTTCCAGCCTCGAAGCCGCCAGCCATACGGTCAGGATGCTCGGCCGGTCGCGGCCCGCCTGGCTGGCCCCGCAACACGCCTTCTTCGCCTGGGACGCCATGGCCGGCGCCGCCCCCTCCGCTGCCATCGACGGCGTTCAGGCCGTCATTCACCTGGCCGGCGAACCGGTGGCGCAGCGCTGGACGGCCGCCGCAAAAGACCGCATGTGGCGCAGCCGCGTGGAAGGAACAAACAACCTGCTGAAGGCGATCGAGGCATCGGCCACACGCCCGCCATTGCTCATCTCGGCTTCGGCTGTCGGCTACTACGGCTTTCGCGGAGAAGAACTTCTGGTGGAAGACTCCGCGGCCGGAACGGGTTTCCTGCCGGAACTGTCCGTGGCCTGGGAGAAGGCGTCACAGGCGGCCACCCGGCTGGGAGTCCGCGTGGTGAATCCGCGCATTGGCATTGTGCTGGGTGTGGAAGGCGGCGCGCTCCAGCAGATGCTGCCGCCATTTCGGATGGGTGTTGGCGGCCGGATCGGGGACGGGCGCCAGTGGATGTCCTGGATTCACGTGGACGACATGATCGGGCTGTTGCTTTTTTATCTCGCGCAACCGGATTCCTCCGGCCCGGTGAACGCCACCGCGCCCAAGCCCGTCCGCAATTCGGAATTCACCGAAGCGCTCGGGCGGGTTCTGCACCGCCCGGCGATCCTGCCGGTGCCCGGTTTCGCGCTGAGAATCCTGTTCGGAGAAATGGCCGCCGTCATCCTCGGCAGCCAGCGTGTGGAACCAGCCAGGGCGCTGCGCGACGGCTATCGATTCCTTTATCCGGAGTTGGCTGGCGCGCTTGAAAACCTTCTCGCTACTCGTTCTTGAGCAGGTTGATCGTGCCGCGGCATACCGCGGTCCCGCACTTACAAGGTACCTTCTCCACGTCCTTGGCGAAGCGGTAGTCGATTGTCAGCTCCTCGCCGGGCTCAATCCAGCGCTTGCTCATGTAGAGGATGTGTCCTTTAAAGACCCACGCCCTGACATTCGGATCGCAGGAGTGGTTGATGTACTCGGCGCCGCTGCCGCCTACCGCGCCATCCAGCGTCCAGTAGTTGTCCAGCGTGAATAGATAATGAAGCGCCCGCTCTCCCCGCCGTTTCGTCTCGATGCGGTTGATCTTCTCTCCCGTGTACTCGATGATCTTGCGTCCTGGCGGAATCCGCTCCTCGGCATAGATCCCCCAGCGGTGGATCCTGGAGCTGGAAATACGCAGCCGGAACGCGCAGTACTTGGGATTCAGTTTCGGCTCAACCACAGCGGGATCGTCAATCACCGGGGAAGCGGGCTTTTTCTGACGGGAAGAAGCCATGCTTGATGATCGAATTCTCCAATTGGGGGCCCGGCTCTAGAAATCGTCCTGTTGCGCGTCTTTCTTCTTGCTCTTCCGGCGCATGACGATAATCACCACGCATAATACCGCCAGAACACCGGCGATGATTCGGATCATTTCCTCTGACATTGACTCTTCTCCCTGTCCCAGGTACCCATCAGGACGCCATCTTGTTCTTCAGCACATCCACCAGTTCCTGCACGGCCGCCGCGCTTTTGTCGAGCGCCGTCTTCTCGTCCGCCGTGAGCGGGATCTCGTAGATCTTTTCGATGCCGGAGGCGCCCAGCTTGCAGGGCACTCCGACAAACAAATCTTTAAACCCGTATTCCCCGTCCAGGTGTGCGGCGCAGGGCAAAACTTTTTTCTTGTCCTTCAGAATCGACTCCACCATCTCCACCGCCGCCGCCGAGGGGGCATAGTAGGCTGAGCCGGTCTTGAGGTACTTCACGATTTCGGCGCCGCCGTTGCGCGTGCGGTCGACAATGGCGTCAATCCGCTCCTTGGGCAGCAGTTCGGTGATCGGAATGCCGGAAACGTTGGTGAAGCGCACCAGCGGAACCATCGTATCGCCGTGGCCGCCCAGCACCATCGCCGTGATGTTTTCCACCGACACGCCCAGTTCCATCGCCAGGAACGTCCGGTAGCGCGCCGTATCCAGCACGCCCGCCATTCCGATCACCCGGTTGCGGGAGAACTGCGATACCTTGAATGCCGTCCAGCACATGGCGTCCAGCGGGTTGGTGACCAGGATGAGAATCGCGTTGGGCGAGTACTTGGCAGACTGTTCCGCCGCGCTTTTGACGATCTCGTAGTTGGCGATCAGAAGATCGTCGCGGCTCATGCCTGGCTTGCGCGGGAAGCCCGCCGTGATCACCACGATGTCGGAGTTGGCCGTCGCCTCATAATCGTTGGCGCCGCTCACCATCACGTCGTAGCCCTCAACCGGGCCGGACTGGAGCAGATCAAGACCCTTTCCCTGGGGAACGCCTTCGGCGATATCCACCATCACCACATCGGCCAGTTCCTTGCCGGCGATGCGGAGGGCACAATTCGCGCCGACGTTGCCGGCGCCTACCACTGTCACTTTCTTGCGCATAGTTCGGGCGGGTTCGAAAACCCTGAAGGGCGATTATAGCCCCAACGTGGACTTATTGTCAGCATCTCATCGCTACAATAGTGGTGGTTCCATGGCAATTCCTCAAACAGCGATAACTTTCATCGAACGGCAGAAGGAGCGGGCGCGCCGCCTTCAGCCCAAACGCCGGATCGTTTTTCCGGAAGGCTCCGACCCGAGGGTGATCGGGGCGGCGGCGCGGCTGGCTTCTGAAGGCATCCTTGAGCACATCCTGGTGAGAGATCCGTCCACCTGCCCAAAACTGCGTGACTACGCAAGGCTCTACCACGAGCGCCGGCGCGCAAAGGGCGTCACCGAAGTGGAAGCGGCCGAAATCGCCAGGCGCCCGCTCTACTACTCCGCCCTCATGGTGGCGGCGGGCGATGCCGACGGATTCGTCGGCGGAGCGGTGAACACCACGGCCGAAACCGTGCGCGCCGCCCTGCACGCCATCGGCACCGCCAGCGATGTCAAAACCGTTTCCAGCGTCTTCCTCATGGCTGTCCAGGATCCTTCGCTCGGCGCAAAGGGCATGCTGGCCTTTGCCGACTGCGCCGTGGTACCCGAGCCCTCGGCGGTGGAGTTGGCCGAGATTGCCATCGCTACCGCCCGCTCCACCCGCGCCCTGCTTGATGCCGAACCGGTGGTGGCGCTGCTTTCCTACTCCACCAAGGGCAGCGGCAAAGGCGACCGCATCGACGCCGTCGTTGAAGCCCTGCGCATTGCCCGCCAGCGCGCCCCCGAACTGCACATCGACGGCGAACTGCAGGCCGATGCCGCACTCGTCGACGCCATCGGCCGTTCCAAGGCCCCCGGCTCCACCGTCGCCGGCCGAGCCAACACCCTGATCTTTCCCGACTTGATGTCGGCCAACATCGCGTATAAGCTGGTGGAACGGCTGGGCGGCGCCGCGGCCATCGGTCCGTTTCTGCAGGGGCTGCGGAAACCGGCCAACGATCTGTCCCGCGGCTGTTCGGAAGAGGATGTCTATAGCGTGGCCATCATCACCGCGCTTCAGTCTTAAATGGCTCTTCAACTGGTTTACCACGACGCCTACGATCTTCATTTCGGGGACCATGTCTTCCCCTCGGTGAAGTACAAACTGGTGCGGCGCGAACTGCTGGAAAGCGCCGTGATCCTTCCCACCCAGATTCACCAGCCCGAACCCGCCTCCGAGGAAGACATGCTGCTGGTCCATACGCCCGAATGGGTGAAGGGCCTGCGCAAGGGCACGCTCAGCTACATGGAAATTCTGAAGCTGGAGATTCCTTACTCCCGGCAGGTGGTGGACGCCTTCTGGCTCGCCGCCGGCGGAACCATTCTCTCCGCCCGCCTCGCCTTGACCAATGGCGTGGGCTTCAACATCGGCGGCGGCTTTCATCATGCCTTCCCCGCACACGGCGAAGGCTTCTGCGCCATTAACGACATCGCCGTGGCCATCCGCCGCCTGCAGAAAGATGGCGCCATTGAGCGGGCCATGGTCATTGACGCAGACGTGCATCATGGTAATGGCACCGCCGCCATCTTTGCCGGCGACCGTTCCGTGTTCACTCTCTCCATCCACCAGCTCAACAACTATCCGGAATTGAAGCCCCCTTCCACCCTCGACATTCACCTGCACGATGGCGTGGGCGATGAGGAGTACGTGGGCCGGCTCAGGGAGGCGTGCGAACTGGTGATCCCTGCCTTCCGCCCCGACCTTATCGTTTACGTCGCCGGCGCCGATCCTTACATCGACGATCAGTTGGGCGGACTCAATCTCACCGTGGAAGGGCTGCGTGCGCGCGACCTGGCCGTATTCGAAACCGCGCTGAACAACCGCGTTCCCGTGGCCGTCACCCTGGCCGGCGGATATGCCCGCCAACTCGCCGATACCGTGCGAATCCATGCCGGTACGGCAATCGCCGCACAGCAGGTGATGGCCGGGACCGGATGGGCGTAAAGCAAACGTCCTACAGATTTCCCCACACTCCGCCGATTACATCCGCGAGTGCCCAGGTCCCTCTACAGGCGCGTTGGCGTTTGGCGTGCCGGTCTCGCCGGTCTGCTTTTCGCCGCCAGTGCGGCCTGGCTCCTTTCCGATGGACAGGACACTGCCGGTGTGCCGGGCCGCCTCTACCGTGCCGGATATAACGAAGCCTACCCTTACTTCACACGCAGTGCGGATGGAACTCCCGAAGGCTTCGTCTTCGATGCGCTTGACGAGGCGGCGACCCGGCGCGGCATCCGGCTGGAATGGGTCCCCTTGGATGACGCCCCCGAGCAGGCACTGATCAACGGGAAAATCGACTTCTGGCCCAGAATGGCCGGCGAGGACCGCATTCCCACGCGCATTCATATCACCAAGCCGTGGATGCGGCTGAACTTCGCCTTCCTTGCCCTCAGCGGCGGTCCCGGCCATTCTCCCGGCAAGGCGCTGTTCCGCACCATCTCCTACGATCGGGCCACCGGCGTAATGCGTGATCCTTCGCGCCACCTTTCAGGGTTCGAACTGCACCCTTATGAGAGCAGGGAATCGGCCGTGGCGGCCGTCTGCCGCGGTGAGGTGGACGCGGCTTTTCTGGAGTACCGGGTGGCGTTGGGCGTGCTCAGCCGGCGTCCTGCGGATTGTTTCCACGTGGATCTGCTGCCGATGTTGGCCCGGCAGGTCAATGTGCCGGTGGGGCTGGCCACGCGGTCCGATCTGCAGCCGGTCGCCGATGCCCTGCGCGACGAACTGGAGCACATTTTCGACGACGGCACTCTCAACCAACTGCGGATGAAATGGCTCTACGACCCGCCCAGCGAAGTGCAGGCGATCAGCGAAACCATGGACGAACGCCGCATCGTCGGCTTCCAGCGAATGGGCCTGGCGCTGATGGCCGTGGCGCTGTTGCTCAGCCTTCTGCAGGTGCGCAAAGCACGGCGCGCCAAGTACGAGGCTGAGAAACAAAGCGAAGCCAAGTCTGAGGTGATGGCCAATATCAGCCACGAAATCCGTACGCCCATGAATGGCGTCATGGGCATGGCCACGCTGCTCTCGGACACTCCGCTCGATGACCAGCAGCGCCAGATGCTCGACACCATCCAGACCAGTGCCGCCAGCCTCCTCACCGTCCTCAACGACATTCTGGATTTTTCCAAGATGGAAGCCGGAAGAATGTCGATCCAGGCCAAGGACTTCGATTTGCAGGCCACCGTGCAGGGCGTGGTGGCGCTGCTGCACGGCAAAGCGGTGCAGAAGGGCATTCAACTCAAGCTGCACTGGGATGACGCGGCGCCTCGCTATGTGCGGGGCGACATGGACCGCGTGCGGCAGGTGCTGACGAATCTGGTGGGCAACGCTGTCAAGTTCACACACACCGGAACGGTGGAAGTGCGGGTGCAGCGCGAGTTGGAAGAAGAGGGGCGGCACTGGATCAAGCTGGCCGTCATTGACACCGGGATCGGCATCAGTCCCGAGGCCGGCAAGCGGCTCTTCCAGCCCTTCACACAGGCCGACAGCGCCACCACCCGCGAGTATGGCGGCACGGGGCTGGGACTGGCGATCTCAAAAAAGCTGGTCCACATGATGCACGGCATGATCGGATTTGAGAGCCAGCCGGGCAACGGATCGTCATTCTGGGTCTCCATCCCCTTTGCGCCCGGCAGCCCTCCGGCGGCCGTGGTCCGCAACCTGCCTGTCGCCGCCGGCGTGAACAAGGGCCGCATTCTGCTGGTGGAAGACAACGACGTGAATCGCATCGTCGCCATGCGCCTGCTGGAAAAAATGGGCTACCAGACACACGCCGTGCTGAACGGACGGCAGGCCTGCGAGGCGGTGCGCCAGGACCGCTTCGACCTCATTCTGATGGACTTGCAAATGCCGGAGATGGACGGCTTCGAGGCTACGCGGCATATCCGTGGAGGAGGTGGTGATTCCAGCCGCACCCCGGTGATCGCGCTCACCGCTTCAGCCATGGAGGGCGACCGCGAGCGCTGCCTTTCAAAAGGCATGGATGACTACCTGGCCAAGCCCCTTGATCCCGCCGTGCTCAGCCAGATGGTGGACAAGTGGGTGACCCGCCGCCGTCGCGAGCTTCAACCAGGCTGATCCCGTAAGCGGATATGATAGCGGGGATGCGGTTCACACTCCTGCTCCTCGCCCTATCACTTCCCGGGTTCGTTTCCACACTTTGGGGCCAGGGCCGTTCCTACGGCCGTTCCATGGTCATCACTCAGCAGGGGCTGGTCAGCACGTCGCAGACGCTGGCCTCGCAGGCTGGCGCGCAGATCCTCGCCCGCGGCGGCTCGGCTGTGGATGCGGCGATTGCGGCCAACGCCGTGCTGGGCGTGGTGGAGCCCATGATGTGCGGCATTGGAGGCGACCTGTTTGTCCTTTATTGGGAAGCAAAGACCGGTAAGCTCTACGGCCTCAATGCCAGCGGGCCAGCGCCCAAAGCGCTCAGCCCCCACCTGCTGAAATCGAAAGGTTTCACCAAAATGCCCGGCGACGGGATCCATTCCGTCACTGTTCCCGGCACGGTGGAAGGCTGGCAAAAACTGCAGCAACGGTTTGGACGCCTGCCCTGGAAGGACCTCTTCGGCGCCTCGATCTATTACGCCGAGCAGGGATTCCCGGTGACCGAGGTGATTGCCGATTCCTGGGCGGGCAGCCGCGACCGCCTGAAGGTCACTCCCGAGGCCACGCGTGTCCTGCTGCCTGGCGGCAAGCCGCCCGCCGTGGGTGAGATCTTTCGCAACCCCGGCCTGGGCCGCGCCATGCGCCTGATTGCCGAAAACGGCGCCCAGGACTTCTATCGCGGTACAGTGGCGGCGGCGATTCTCGAGACTTCTAAAAAGCTGGGCGGCGTGATGGAGGCGTCCGACCTTGCCGCCTTTTCCTCGGAATGGGTGGAGCCCATCTCCACCGAATACCGCGGCTGGAAGGTCTATGAGCTTCCTCCCAACGGCCAGGGTATGGCGGCGCTGGAGATGTTGAACATCATGGCCGCGGCGTCTCCCGCCTCGCCCGAGGGACCGCACAGCCTTTCTGAAATGCACAAGAAGATTGAGGCGATGAAGCTGGCCTATGCGGATTTAAGGACCTATAACGCCGATCCCAGGTTCGCCCGCGTGCCCGTGGCCACCCTGCTTTCCAGGGAGTACGCCAGCAAGCGCGCCGCCCGCATCGATCCCAAAAAGGCGAACTGCCAGGTGCCGGCCGGTGATGCCGTGGCCAGCGATACCACCTACCTCACCGCGGTGGACCGTGACGGCAATATCGCCTCGCTCATCCAGAGCGTATCGGCGGCCTTCGGCTCCGGCGTGGGGGTCGAAAAGATGGGCTTCCTGCTCCACAACCGCGGCGCGGGCTTCACGCTCGACCCAAAGCATCCCAACGTGCTGGCCCCCGGCAAGCGGCCATTCCACACCATCATCCCCGCCTTCATGGAAAAGGGCGATCTGCACATCGGCTTCGGCATCATGGGCGGGCCGAACCAGCCCCTGGCCCATGCGCAGTTTGTTTCCCACATCGCCGACTATGGCATGAACGTGCAGGAGGCCCTTGAAAAGGCCCGCTTCACCAAGCGCGATGCCAGTGGTTGTGACGTGAGGATGGAGTCGCGCGTGCCTTACCCAACCGTGCAGGCGCTAAGCGAGCGCGGCCATGTCATCAGCCTGACCCGCGAACATTCCTCCGTGATGGGGCGCGGCGCGGCGATTCTGCACAACTCGCGGACGAAAGTGAATTTTGGCGCCGCCGATTCGCGCGCCGACGGATCGGCTGAGCCGGAGCCGGTGGCCCTCTCTAATGCCGGGCCGGCTCCGGCAGAAAGAAAAACAGCATCCCGAGAATGATGTACACCGCCAGAAGCTGCAAGCCTTCCAGCCAGTGCGATTCTCCATCACCGGCGATCTGTTCGGTAATGATCACGGCCAGCACCACCGCCGCTACCTCGGCCGGAGTGAATACCAGATCCATTGGCCGCGGACCGATGACATAGCTGGCCAGCACCAGCACCGGCGCCACGAACAGCGCAATCTGCAGGCTTGATCCCATGGCGATTCCAAGGCTCAGGTCCATGCGATTCTTCATGGCCATCAGAATCGCCGAGCTGTGTTCTGCGGCGTTGCCCACCACCGCTACCACAATCACACCGATGAAGATGCTGGTCATGCCGAAGGCGTGCGCCGCCTGTTCCACCGATCCCACCAGCACCTCGCTGATCCAGGCGATGAAACCCGTGGAGATGGCCAGCACCGACATCGCCTTCACTGAGGTCCATGGCGCGCCGTGCTCCTGTTCTCCCGCGGCCTCGGCGGCATTCTCAAAAAGCTGGCGGTGCGTGAACAGTGAAAACAGCAGGCTCGCGGCGTAGGTGAGAATCAGGACGATGGCGATCTCCAGACTGAGGTCGGCTTCCTTGGCCGCCAGTTCTCCCGGAGCCAGCCCCGCCGGTCCGTTTCCCGCCCCCGCCAGGTAATGAAACAGCGCCGGCGCGATGAGCGCAATGGCGGCCAGCGTCATCAGGGTAGCCTGCGATCGGGCGGCCGTGGCATTGAATCGCAGCACCTTGTACTTCAATCCGCCGGCGAAACAGGCGGCGCCCAGCACCAGCAGAATATTGCCGATGATGGATCCTGTGAGCGACGCTTTCACCACGTCATACAGCCCGCGGCGCAGTGCGATGGTGGCCAGTATCAATTCCGCCGCGTTGCCGAAGGTGGCGTTCAGCAGCCCTCCCACCGTTTCGTTCGTGCGCGCGGCCAGATGTTCGGTAGCATGGCCCAGCCATCCGGCCAGCGGAATGATGGCCAGGCACGCGGTAACAAAAATCGCCGTGTGTGAATTCGGCTGGAAATGGTCCAGCCAGAGTGTGATGGGAACAAATACCATCAGCCAGTTGAGCGAGGGTTTCAGTAGTTCCTTCATGCGGAAGCTTTTTTCTTGGCCGTTCTTCTTTTCGTGGTTTGGGGCTTAAGCGGCGGCGTCTTCACTGACCAGCGTCCCAGCGGAAAGATGCGTTCATACCCGGCCGTCAGGTTGCGGATGGCGACGCTTACGGCGCCGCCCGCGTCGCAGCGGTAGCACTCCTCAATCACCTGCCTGCCGGCCTCGGCGCACAGTTCCACGGGAATGGAGGCCAGGCTCTTACGATCGGCCAGCGCCGGGTCAAAAGGAAACTGGATCTCATCCCACAGCGTGATGTCGCCATGCGGCTGGCCGTGTTCGTTCACGTAGCTCGATTCCAGATAGCGGAAATGGCCGATGTTGTGCACGGGCGTATAGCTGCGCAGAATTTCCAGCGGCGGCTCGCCCGGCGCAGGCAGCGGCGTGCCTTTCGGGAACAGCGCGTCGAACACGATGCGCGATCCCGCGTCGCCTTCTCTCCACACGCCAAAGTAGCGTGTGAAGCGGTCGCGAAGCACATAGCCGGCGGTCGAATCCGCCTGCACCGCAAGCCCGATGGCAGTGGCCGATCGCGTGTAAGCCGACCGTTTCACTTTCTTGCCGAACGTATCCTTCACCCGCCGCGCCACCAGCGGCAGCGCGCTGCCTCCTCCCGTCAGATAGAGCGAGTCCACCTCGGCGCCGTGCTTTTCCAGCAGATCGTTGACAAGTTGGATGGTCTCATCCACGTAAACCGCCGCGCGGTCATAGAAATCGGAAACAGGCACCGATGCCACCGCCAGCCCGTCGCGCACGGTCGACAGATCGATCACCAGCTTGCGCGAGTTGGGGTGCAGGGATTCCTTGCGCACACGGCACTCCTCCACCAGCCGGAAGGACTCGCCTTGCGTGAGTTCGTAGAGCGAAAGGCCCGCCGCCTCCAGGGCAAGTTCGGCCAGCATGTGATCGAAGTCATCGCCGCCCAGCGTGGAAACGCCGTCGCTGGCCAGCACCGTGTGAGTGCGGTCATCGTGTTCCACCAGCGATGCGTCAAAGGTTCCGCCGCCCAGGTCGTAGACCAGCAGCGTGTGTTTGCCGGGGGCGGCCTCCGTATTGCGGAACGCGTATTCGATGCTTGCCGCCGAAGGCTCGTTCAGCATGCCCAGCACCTCAAATCCCGCCAGCCGGAATGCCTCGGCCGTCAGGAAGCGCTGGTTGGTGTTGGCATTGGCCGGAACGCCCAGCATCGCTTCCAACTCCAACGTTTTTCCGGCCGGCAGATTGGATTGCTCCCGGATCGCCGTCTTGAGAGCTCCCAACAGATCGCGCAGTACGTCGAGCAGGGCGAAGGAAAATCCTCCCACCTCAAGCTGCGTATTTGGACCGGCATCTTCCAGAAGCCGCTTGAGGGAACGCACCACGATCCACTCCGGATCGGCCTGCGCGGCGTAGGCGTCCCAACCGTAGATCCGCTCTTCGCCACGGAACGCCACCAGCGGCGGAAACCAGTCTTCGGTGCCTCCCTCGGTTGTCTCAAACGTAAGCACCGGGTAGTTTCCGCGGTCGACGGCGGCCACCACGATGCGTGTAGTACCGAGGTCAATCCCAAGCTTCATTCTCAATAGGATAGCGTGACAGGCCGCGGACGCTATAATCGGACAGTCAATGGGCCCGGACGTTCTCCATCTACACACGTATTTTCTGTTCCCGTTTTCCATCGATAAGAACGCGGTGATGGAGCACCACGGCGCTGCCTGGGCTGGCAAAACGTTTTTCATTGATGGTGTGGAGGAGTGGCTGGCCGCTCATCAGTCGCCCACCGCCGCTCCCGTTGCCGCAAAACTCGGACCCTGGAGACGCGGTGCCTACACCAGCTTCGACATGGATTCACCCGCCTATCAGGACATGGTGTTCTTCCATCCCGTGGTGCGGCGCGTCTTCTTCGATACGGCGGGTGTTTCCGGTTCCCGCGAGAGTCTGATCCGGGTGTTCCACATTCCGCTGGAAGGGCGCACCCTTTGGTTTGAGGGCGAAGATGCCAAGGGCCGCTCGGCGCGCCTGGCGGTGACGGACCTCCGGTTGTTCATCTTCGCCAACGGAATCGGGATTCTCAGCCTGGGAGTGGAGGCGTTCGGCATTTCCTCGGAAACAGCGCTGTGGATCAACGAAACCATGCGCAAGGTGTACCCTTCCTCCAGCCGCCAGCTCCGCGAAGGCCGGTTTCCGTCGCGGCTGGCTCTGGTGCTGACGCGTGACGGCGTGGATGAGGTGATCGCCGAAGAACGGTTCGAGCATTGCGGCGGCATGATCGGATTCTCGCCTCCGCTCAGCCACACCATCACCGCGCTGCTGTACTTCCTGGACTATCAGCAGGAGGAGTTTGAGCCGGTGCTGGACGAACGCATGATCGTCTACACCTACTCCGCCCTCGATCCGGCCACCACTCCCGAAGACTACATCTCAAGCGAGGATTACGAAATCCTGCTCAGCCGGTTCCTCTACGTGGACCGCGCCGGCGCCGACTACCGCTATGACCGTACTTTCATCCGCGCCCAGATGGACCGCCAGCTCTACCGGCGTTGGGCCCATCAGGGAACCTACTACGGCGCCACCAGCTACAGCCAGGTGACGGTGTGCCTGGGCAACTTCGATTGCGACGAGCATGAGCTGTCCGAGGGCTTCCTTATCCACCGCATGTTCAACCGCCGCTACTATATGATGGCGATGGTGGCGCTGTTCTACCGCGCGACGCTGCTGTTTTTCTCCGAACGCACCGCCGAGGTTTCCAAGGTTCTTTACCTCGACCAGCAGGATGGCAAGCTCACAGTGGAGAACATCCGGCTGGCCAACGACCTGCGCGCCGAGTTCCTGCATTTCGCCAATCACTGGTACTTCGACGAGATGGCGAACAAGGAGGAGGAGATCGACCACTTCATTCTCATGTGCCGTGAATACCGCACTGAGATCATCAAGCATGAGATTGAGGAAGAGGTGGACAAGCTGAACGAGTCCCTGCACAACTACTACCAGTTCCGCAATACCGAGGCGGTGAACCGGCTGGCGATGTTGAGCCTCATCTTCGGCGCGGGCGCCGTGCTCACCGGCTTCTTCGGCATGAACTTCAGCCGTGAGTTCGGGCGCTGGTTCTTTGAGGGGGACCCTTCGGCGCAGTGGATTCACTATGCCGCCGTCGGCCTTGTCTCAGTGCTGGCCTTCGGCGCGCTGGCCTTTGGCGCCTACGTGGTGGTGTCCAACTGGCATGACTACCGGGAAATCCTGGGCCCCCGCAGGCCTCGCGGCAAATAGTCCGTGCCTTATCCTTCGGCCAGCATTTCCTTCCATGTCACTTCGCGCCTGCGGTCAATCGCCATCCGGCCGAGGATACACGCCAGCGTCGATTCCGCCGACCTCGCCGCGGTGTTCTCCGGCTTGCCCGTAAGCACGCGCTCAACGAATTGCTCCACCGCGTTTTCCGTGATGCTCTTGTCGATTTTCTCCACTGACTGTTCCTTCTGATTGCGGTACACCCAAAGGGACTGGCGCTGTGTTTCGATCACGCCTTCCTGCCCGATGAAGGTTTCCGAAACCACACGGTAGCCGTTGGGCCCGAACTGCGTGGCGGTAAGTACCGCATTTACGCCTGTGGGATAGGTGAAGGTCACGTTCAGATGATCCAGGTTGTCTCCGTAGGTGCGCATGATGCGTCCGCCGGTGCCCGCCGCCTTCAGTGGCACGCCGCCCAGGAACCAGTTCAATACGTCCACGCCGTGGCAGTCCTGCTCCACGATGAAGTCACCGCTGTACTGGCGCCAATCCACCCAGTAAATCAGTTTCTCGGCGGCCGGGGGCACGGGTGCCCGGCGCAGCTTTCCGATGCCGGTGCTGGCGATCCAGTTGCTTCGCGCCATCTTGATGGATCCGATGGTGTTCTTGCGCAGCAACTCCTCCGCTTTCAGATAACCGGGTCCGTAACGGTTCTGAAAACCGACAGTGACGCACTGCCGCGGCGTCACCTTTTCCGCCGCACGCATCACCCGCAGGCAGCCCGGCACATCGACCCCCATCGGTTTTTCGCAGTACACGTGCTTGCCCGCGAGGATCGCCGATTCCAGATGCAATGGATGCAGGTAGACCGGTGTGGCGATGTACACGGCATCGACGTTGGACTCCAGCAGTTCCCGGTAATCGCCGAATCGCCGCGCGCTCTGCGCCTTCAGTTTCCCGGCGGCCTGCTCCATCTGCTCGCCCCGCACGTCACACAGCGCCGTGAACTTTACCCTGTCGTCGCGGGCGATGATCTGGCTGACGCCCGTGCCGCGCTCGCCGCAGCCGATCAGCCCGATGGTGAGGGCGGAGTTCGCCTGGGAACCCCTCACAAGCTGCGGCTCCATCACAAGCGCCGCTCCCGATGCTCCCGCAAAACCGCGCCGTGTCATTTTTGCGCCTCCCCTGTGAACTGGCTCAGATAATGGCCGCTGCGGCGGACCGCCTCCTCAGTGGGCATGATGCCCGCGAACGCCTGATGCACGGTGACGAAACCGGAGTATCGGATCTCTTTCAGCTTTGTCATCACGCCGTCGAAGTCTACGCCGCCTTTTTCCCAGATCCCGATATGATCCACCCGCACTTCGCCTTTGCCCCACGTGATCACCGGCGAGACGCCCTTGGGATTCAGCAGGTGGTTCTGCACGTAAACGTTGAACAGATAGGGCCGCACCCGTTCAATTGACAGGGGACCGTAGTCCTGGCCGGCGATGAACCAGTTGGCGGGTTCATAGATCAGGCCGAAGTTCGGACGGCCGATCGCCGCCAGCGTCTTCAGCGCGTTGTCCGGCGTTTCAAACAGGCTGCCGGTGTGGGACTGGTGAGCCAGCCGGATGCCGCGCTCGGCTGCCTCGTCGGCGGCCTTTTGCGCCCAGTAAAGGTCCTGCTCTTTCTTGATGCACACGCGGATGAGCGGCGCCCTCAGTTCGGTAGCCAGGTCCAGGTAGGGTTTGATATGGCGAAGACCGTCGGGCCCGAAGTCGTTGTTCTGCGGCACGGCGAAATCGCCGGTGACCATCGAACAGGCCAGTCCCGCTTTGTCCAGTTGCGCGCGCAGGCCGCGGATCACCTCGATGGGCGAATGGATGCCCGCCACTGAGGCGCGCATGCAGATCGCCTTGAAGCCATACTTGACGGCCATCGCCACCATATCCGAAAAGGGGATGGTGGACCGCTCCTTGTTGTCAAAAGCCTCGGCGATCCTCACTGAGAGCGAGAGTTTCATCGCAGGTCTCCGTTAAAGCGCGGCCAGCACTGCGTCGCGCATGTCGTTTGATGAGTTGTTCCCACCAAGGTCCGGGGTGCGTACTTCGCCGCCGGCCAGCACCTTCCTCACGGCGCCTTCCACGGCCCGGCCCGCTGCCTCTTCTCTTAAGTGATCCAGCATCATGGCGGCTGAGATCATGGTGGCCAGCGGATTGGCGATGCCTTTGCCAGTGATGTCGGGCGCCGAGCCGTGTACAGGCTCAAACAGGGAAGGGAAGCGGTGAGTAGGATCGATGTTCGCGCTGGCGGCCAGGCCGATGGACCCGGTGACAATCGCCGAAAGATCGCTCAGGATGTCGCCGAACAGGTTCGACGCCACTACGACGTCAAAGGTGTGCGGCCGGCGCACGAAGTTCATCGCCGCCGCGTCCACCAGCAGTGACTCCGTTTCGATGTCGCCATACTCGGCCGCCACGGCCTGGAAAATGCGATCCCACAAGACCATCGAATAGGCCTGCGCGTTCGATTTTGTGATTGAGGCCACGCGCTTGCGGCCATTGCGTTTGCGCGCCAGTTCGAAAGCGAAGCGGATCACCCGCTCGCAGCCGTGCCGCGTGAAGACCGCCGTCTGCACGGCTACCTCGGCCGGATGATGCTGGTGGACAAAGCCGCCGATAGGCGCGTATTCCCCTTCAGTATTCTCCCGCACCACCACCATGTCGATCTCCTTGGGCGGGAAATTCTTTAATGGCGACTCCACGCCCGGATACAGCACGGCGGGGCGCACGTTGGCAAACTGGTCAAAGGCACGCCGTATGGGCAGCAACAGGCCGTGCAGCGTGACGTGGTCCGGGATGGAGGGGTGGCCCACCGCGCCCAAAAGGATCGAATCGGATCCCTTCAACAGGTCCAGCGCGTCGGCCGGCATCATGCGGCCGTTCCTGAAGTAATAATCCGAACCCCAGTCGTATTCTGTAAATTGGAGGCCGAAGCCATGTTGATTCGCCGCGCGCTTGAGGACGGCGATGGTGCAATTCACAACCTCGCCGCCGATTCCGTCGCCCGCGATCACCGCGATTTTGTGGTTCCGCATAGTTGAACAGGCATTGTACCTCGATAGAATTGGTAAGGAGCATATGAATCTCGAACATCCCTTCTCGCTTGAAGGAAAGACGGCGCTGGTGAACGGCGCAAGCCGCGGCATCGGGCTTGCCATCGCCCGGGCGCTGGCCGCCGCGGGGGCCAACGTGCTGCTGGCCTCGCGATCGCTGCCGGAGCTGGAAAAACAGGCCGCAGCGTTGCGCAGTGAAGGCCGTCAGGCGTCGGCCGTGAAGTTGGATATGACCGGCATGGCCACGATGGAGGCCGCTGTGGAAGGCCTGCCTGAGATCGACATTCTGATTAACGTCGCCGGCACCAATATCCGCAAGCGATTTACCGAGTACACGGCGCAGGAATACGAATACCTGATGCAGACCAACCTGCACGGCATCGTGCGGTTGACGCAGCTTGTGGGCGCGCGGATGCTCGCGCGCGGCAAAGGCGGCAAGGTGGTGAACATCGGAAGCCTGATGTCGCTGCTGGGATTGCCTTACGTCACCATCTACGCCATCACCAAGAGCGCACTGGCCGGGCTCACCCGTACCCTGGCGGCTGAATGGGGACGCCACAACATCCAGGTGAACGCGATCGCGCCGGGCTTCATCATCACCGATCTGAACCGGAAGATGTGGGAGCCCGATCAGATGAAGAATTGGCTGAAGGGAGCGCAGGCGAACCCAAGTCCGGGCAAGCCGGAGGATATCGCGCCGCTGGCCGTCTTCCTGTCGGGAGCGGGCGCGGACTACATCACCGGGCAGGTCATCGCTGTGGATGGCGGATACACCACGACGGCCGTGTGGCCGCACGAGCCATGAGGAAGCTGCTGCTCATTGCCGCCGCGATGGTGATGGCCGCGCAGGAACCGCGGGAAATCCCGGTGGATTTTGTCTGCCCCATGGATCCGGAAATCCACGCCAAGGATCCGGGAAAGTGTCCGCGTTGCGGAATGCGGCTGGTGGCGGGCATTCCCGATCCGCTGGAGTATCCCGTGGATCTGCGGCTTTCCCCGCGCGCGCCCCTTCCCGGCAAGCCCGTGGAGATGGTGTTTCGCGTGCAAGACCCGCGAACCAACGCGCTGGTGACGAAATTCGATATCGTGCACGAAAAGCTGTTCCACCTGTTTCTGGTAAGCGAGGACCTCAGCTACTTCGCCCATGAGCATCCTGAGCACGATGGAGAAGGCGCCTACCGGTTCCGCACCACGCTTCCTAAATCCGGGGCCTATCGCGTGGTGTCGGATTTCTATCCCACCGGCGCCACGCCGCAGATGCACGTGAGCACAATCGTTGCTCCGGGGCCTGCTGAGCGAGTGAAACCCCTGGTGGCCGACATGGGCGAAAAAAACGGAACGAACCTGAGCGTGGAACTGGTGACCGAGCCCGCCGAGCCGCTGGCCGGCTTCAAGACGCTGATGTTCTTCAGGCTGAAGCCGGCGCGTGGGGCCGCGTTCAATCTCGAACAATATCTGGGCGCCTGGGGACACATGCTGGCCGCCAGTTGGGACCTCATCGACCTGGTCCACACGCATCCGTTCCTCGCCGACGGAGGACCCCAGGTGCAGTTCAATATGATCTTCCCGCGGGAGGGCATCTACCGTGTGTGGGTGCAGTTCCAGAGCAGGGGAGAAGTGAACACGGTGGCCTTTAACCTTCCGGTGAAACAATTGCGGTAGCCGGCCAGGGTGTTCTATGATAGGAGTTTCGCCCGCCCTAGGGCGCGTAGCTCAGTTGGTTAGAGCGCCTGCTTCACACGCAGGAGGTCACAGGTTCGAGTCCTGTCGCGCCCACCATCACCCATCTGGCTGTACGGCTGTCTTGCATGCGGTGTTTTGTCGCACCAGTGCTCTGCGGGCGAATGGCGGGGTTAGCATGGAATCATGGTCCCCGGCTCGTCACGCACTGATCCGCGAATCGCCCTGCCGTGGATCGTGCGCCTGCGTTTCGCCATGGCTGCCGGGCAGGTGGTCACCTGCGTATTGGTGGATCGCCTGCTCGGAATCGACCTGCCACTCGGTTGGCTGTTCCTGCCGCCGGCCTTAGTAGCACTTAGCAATATCTGGCTGGCGCGGCGCGCCGGACAGGGGACAGCGGCGGATTGCGAGTCCGCCGTAATTGGCTGGGTCTTCGTGTTGGATACCTTGTGCCTGACGGCCGCGCTTATGCTGGCCGGCGGGCCAAGCAACCCCTTCAGTCTGCTGTATCTGGTCCACATTACTTTGTCGGCGTCGATTCTGAACCAGCGTCAAACGTGGGGCCTGGGAGCGCTCGCTTGCCTTTGCTTCGGCCTTCTGTTCTGGAACCCGTTGCCAGTCGCCTCTCTCGACATGCATGCACACGCGGCGAGCGCCAGCCTGCACCTTATTGGAATGTGGGCCGCCTTCGCCGTCGCCGCGGCGTTGGTGGCGATTTTCTCCGGCCGCATCTCGGAGCTGTTGCGCGCCCGGGAACTATCGCTATTGCGCATGCAGGAGGAACTGGCCAACAAAGACCGCCTGGCCTCGCTGGTCACGCTGGCGGCCGGAGCGGCTCACGAGCTGAGCACTCCGCTGGGAACGATTGCCGTGGTGGCGAAGGAACTCGAGCACTACGCTACGCGCACGTCTCCCAACGGGGCCATCGCCGAAGATAGCCGGCTCATCCGGCAGGAAGTGGATCGCTGCGGCGGCATTCTGCGGCGCATGAGTCTGGCGGGCGCCGAACCGATGGGGGAAGCCATCGAAGACGTGTCGCCGCGCACGCTGCTCGCCACCGTTCGCCGCGTGTTTTTGTCAAAGCCATTGGTGCGTGTGGAAGACCTGGCGGCGCTTGACGATGTCCGGCTCCGCGTGCCGCGCCACGCCGTGGAGCAGGCTCTGATTGCGCTTGTCAACAACGGACTGGATGCGACAGACACACAGGCTGCCGTGGTTCTGACGGTGCGGGTGGAGGGTGCGGCCTGGGTCCGGTTCGAGGTGACCGACCGCGGGGTTGGAATGACACCGGAAACGATGAGGCGGGTGGGGGAGCCGTTTTTCACCACCAAGGACCCGGGCAAGGGCATGGGGTTGGGGATTTTCCTCGTTCGCACGCTCGCCTCGCGATTGAACGGGCGCTTCGATATTCGTTCGCGGCCGGGCTCAGGCACGTGCGCCGTGCTGGAACTGCCCTGCCACTGCGTGAGGGCGGCGGCGGAAGCGGAGATTCCGCGATGACGGACACGCAAGTCAAACAGGTGGCTCTGGTCATCGATGATGACGATGCGTTTCGCTTCCGGCTGTGCCGCGCGTTGGCCGACCGCGGTTGGGAAGCCCATGCTTCGGCCGGCGGCCCTTCGGCGCTTCACCTGGCCCACGAGTGCGAACCGGATCTGGCAATCGTCGATCTGCGGCTTCCAGGCATGAACGGACTCGATATCGTGAAGGAACTGGGAGAGCGCGACCGGTCGATGTGCATCATCGTACTCACCGGCTACGGCAGTATCGCCACGGCGCTCACGGCGACGAAACTCGGGGCGTCCCACTATCTGAGCAAGCCGGCTGACGCCGACCAGATCCTGGAGGCCTATCGCAACGCAACTTCCCCGGGCGACGCCGGGACGGCGGACGGCGAAACCGCCAGCGTGCCGAGTCTGGCACGAGTGGAGTGGGAGCACATTCAGCGTGTGTTGGCCGATTGTGGCGGCAACATTTCGCAGGCCGCCAAACTCCTTGGCTTGCATCGCCGCTCTCTGCAGCGCAAGCTGGCGAAGTATCCGCCGAGGGTGTGAACGCGCTGATCGACCGGCGGGGCTCTC
>JANRLE010000248.1:0-16984 GCA_033762895.1 Bryobacteraceae bacterium
GCCTTCCCCGCTGTATCCGGCCAATCCGAGAACCCCGATGGATTGACCGGCAAGCAGGGGAACAAATCGAAGGATGGAGGGTGGCACCGTGAAGGACTTCGCTCCTTTCGGGACTGCACACAGGAACATGGTGACGTCGTCTTCCGCTTCGGCCGCTCCGAACGCAACCACAGTATCGCGAGGCCCACCTCCGGTCCATTCCAGCGACACACCCGAGTTCCGGCGAACCTCAGTGATGCCATCTCGATTGGTCCACTTCAGCAGCGGGGGCATGTCCAGGCTCGCCTCAAACGCCGCGACGTCCTGTCCCCCATCGGCGCGCAACGTATGCATGCCTGGCTCAAGGCGGTGCCCCTCGGTGCCTGCCACCAGTTGTCCGCTTTCGAGCGATGCCGAGAAAACCTGGAAGTAGTAATCGTCGTCGCCGTCCAGTGGAACGCCAGGCAGACCGGGACCGGAAACACGAACCGTTCCGGCGTCCGCGCTGCTCCAGATATAGGGTAAGGCGGTCACGAGAATACTGCGAAACGCCACGCACCGGCCGGGAGCGATCGATCTCAAATCTGGACGGCTTGCCACGCTTGCCGTCATATAGTCGATGTATCCCCAGGCGCCGTGAATCTCGACCATCTCAGCGTCAATCGCTTCACCCATCGGCTCCACGCTCACGGTCAACTGGAACTCCCCCGACACCAGTTTTTCACCCTGGTCCAGGGCGTCTAACTGCTGCCTGGAGAGAAAAGGATGCTCGCAGGTGTCGGCGCCCGGAGAGGCGATCGCCATCGTGACCGGGTTGCTGGCCTCGGCGTCCACTGTCACCTCCACCAAAACGGCGCACCCCGTGGGAGCATCCGGTGGAATCGTGAAGTGGATCTGATCAATTCCGGGTGACTGTGGTGCGCGCCCGGCGTAGGTGACTACGGCTGGAACGCCGCCGACCGAAACTCTCACATCCACCTGATTACGCATGTCCACCAGACCAGGAGCCGTGTTGTCAGGCCCCGGAATTGGTCCCAAGCCAAGCCCCCAAAGGATGGCGGCCTGGCCCGCCCTGGCCGGAGCCCTGGTCTGGCCGTTGATCGTTCCGGTGGCGAACATGTTGCGGTCCAGACTCCCTCCCCCGCCTTGCGTCTGAGCAACCGCCAAAGCCGAGCCTTCCTGGTTGTTCGTGAGGCTGCGGTATTTGCGCCGCACGACCCTCGTTGTATGCCCACTAAAGGTATTAATAGTCGCGTCGTCGACGATCAGCGACAAAGCGTAGTCGCCGGGTGGCGTATCCGAAGGAAGTACGGCCGCCACTTGGCCGGAACCCACATGCAGGATCCATGGACGGACGGACGGGCCTCCGCCCGCTGCAGTGAGCCGGAGCGAAACTCCATCGAGAACGGTCTTAAGGGGCAAACCGGACACCACTACAGAATCCGGAAACGGCGCATAGGCTGGGACGACGAAAACGGCTCCCTGGGCGATGCCCCGCCCATAGGCAGCCGCATCCACACCATCCTCCGCATAGTAGGGAATCACGAACTGCGCCGATGCACTGGAAACGCCAGCCCATAGGAGAACGAACCCGAACCAATTCATGCGACACCTCCCGATTCGAACCACCCAAGGGGAAAGCAAGTTTCCGGCCATAGATGAAGAAGTTTTGAGGAACCGTTCAGGAAGATCCGCCGTAGTAGATTACGGAGTCCAACAATGTTCACTTTCCTGCTTTGGCTGCTGCTGCTGGTAGTGTGCTGGCCGCTGGCCCTGCTGGCATTGATACTCTATCCGGTTATCTGGCTGGTGCTGCTCCCGTTCCGGCTGATCGGCCTGGCTTTCGAGGGAATCTTTTCGCTGCTGCGCGCCATCCTAATGTTGCCGGCCCGCGTTTTGGGCGGTCCGCGCCAATTCCGGCATCAACATTAGGTACTGCCGGGCGTGAAGCACCACCCGTTGGGGGATATGCCCAATTGATTTCCATGTCCGGTGCTTGGTAGATTGAAAGCGGGATCAACCCGCGTCGTCGAGGTAGTTTTGTCTTCTGCCCCATTCGTACTATTTCTGATCTTTTCCTTTACTGCCGCCGCAGCGAACGTTCCGGCGTTCGCCTTGGACGATGCCGACGCCGCCACCACCAGCGATGTGCTTCAGCGATACCTGGAAGCCTCGCGCGGCCAGCAGGAGCAGATGCGCGGTGTCAAGATGGAAGTCGACATCGCCGCCGAGCTCCCCAAGATGAAGAAAAAAGGGCGCTTGTTCGCCCTGCGCAACATCTCGAAACTGGGTCGCATCACCTATGACGCCATCCGTTTCGAAGGCGACAACACGATCAAAAAAGAAGTGATCGCCCGTTACCTGTCGGCCGAAACCGAATCGGCCGGCAAGGGCTCCGCTCCCCCCATCACACCCGAGTTCTACAAGTTCAAGTACAAGGGACTGGTGGAACGTGAGGGCTTGCAGGTTCACCTCTTCCAGGTGGATCCGAAAAAGAAGCGGCCTGGCACCTTCAAGGGTGAGCTGTGGCTGGACAGCGAAAGCTGCCTTCCGGTGCGCGAAGCAGGCAGGCTTTCCAAGAACCCCTCGGTGTTCATCAAACGGTTTGAATTCATCCGCACCTACGCCATCAAGGACGGGCTGGCGATTCCGAAGCACACCACCGGCACCGTCGAGACCAGGCTGTGGGGCAAGGCCCAGGTCGACATCGATTACCTGAACTTCGACCGTGTGGCCGAACCGGCGGTGGTGGCGTCGGAGGTGACCGAGGAAGACGCCGGCTGTATCCGCAAGGGTAACTAATCCTGACGTTGTCGTACAGATGGCGCCTCTGCCATAATCGAAGGAGCACTCATGCGAACGCTCTTCCTCAATCCGCCGTCTTTTGAGGGCTTTGACGGCGGCGCATCTTCCCGATGGCCCGCCACGCGCGAGATTGAATCCTACTGGTATCCGGTGTGGCTCTGCTACCCCGCCGGTATGCTGGCCGACAGTAAGGTAGTGGACGCGCCCCCTCACAAGATCTCGATTCCCCAAACCGTGGAGATGGCCAAGGACTTCGAACTGCTGGTCCTGTTCACTTCCACGCCGGGCTTTGAAGTGGATGTGAAGATGGCGTCGATGATGAAAGACGTCAACTCGAAATTGAAGGTCTGCTTTGTGGGACCGCCAGTGACGGTGGACGCCGAGCGGATTCTGCGCACCACGCCGGCCATCGATTTTGTGGTGCGCCGGGAGTTCGATCACCAGGTGGTGAAGTACGCCACCGGCACTCCGCTCGAAGAGATTCCCAACGTCAGCTTCCGCAAGAACGGCCAGGTGGCGCATAACGCCGAGGGCGGATACGTGGAGAATCTCGATGATCTGCCCTGGGTGACGAAGGTCTACAAACGCGACC
This sequence comes from Bryobacteraceae bacterium, assembly GCA_033762895.1. Taxonomy (GTDB): domain Bacteria; phylum Acidobacteriota; class Terriglobia; order Bryobacterales; family Bryobacteraceae; genus CADEFT01. The sequence continues at coordinate 3,377 of JANRLE010000248.1, forward strand.
TGGACTTCCGCCGCTATAACGTTCCTTTCCTGCAGAACCCGTTTGTGTCGCTCTACACTTCGCGCGGCTGCCCGGCGCAGTGTACCTTCTGCCTGTGGCCGCAGACTCATTCGGGCCACCGCTGGCGCCTGCGGTCCTCCGATGACGTGGCAAACGAAGTGAAGTGGACGCTGGAGAATTTCCCGGGCCTCAAGGAGATCTTCTTCGACGATGACACCTTCAACTACAAAGGCGCGCGCACGATCGAGCTTTGCAGGAAACTGGGCCCGCTGAATTTCACCTGGTCCTGCACCTCGCGCGTCACCACGGAGTACGACACGCTGAAGGCCATGCGCGATGCCGGGTGCCGGCTGATGATTGTGGGTTATGAGAGCGGCGACGCGCAGGTGCTGAAGAACATCAAGAAGGGGGCGACGCTCGACATGGCGCGCCGCTTCACTGAGAACGCCCATAAGCTGGGATTGACGATCCACGGTGATTTTATCGTCGGCCTGCCGGGTGATACGCACGAGTCGGTACGCCGCACCATCGATTTCGCCAAGGAACTGGACACTGAGACCATTCAGGTTTCCATCGCCCATCCCTACCCGGGCACGGAGTTCTACGACTACGTCAAGCAGAACGGTCTGATTACCATCGATTCAATGACCGACGACCAGGGGCACCAGCTTCCCAACATCCGCTATGAGAACCTGGACCGCGCTGAACTGGTGGACTGGGTGGAGCGTTTCTACGGCGAATATTACTTCCGGCCGCGCGCCGTGTGGCGCGTGGTGCGCAAGGCGATCTGGGACGGTGACGAGCGCCGCCGGCTCTACAAAGAGGCACGCGAGTATATGGCGCTGCGCTCCAAGCGCAAGCAGTTTGTGAAGGATCATCGCGCAGCGGCCGCGGCGCGCTAAGTTCGTGGGCAGGACGCTTGCCGTTACGCTGGTGGTGATTGTCACCAATGTGGCGGGGAATCTGTTGCTCAGCCTGGGCATGAAGTCATCATCAGGCCCGCTGAGCCCGCTTGTCCTGCTGGGCGTTGCCCTGCTGATTGTCTGGACTCTTTCCCGCATGGCGCTATTGAGCCGGGCGGACCTGACCTTCGTGCTGCCGGTGACGGCCATCGGCTATCCCTTGAATTCCCTTGCCGGAAAGCTGTTTCTTCAGGAACAGATCACCGGGCAGCGGTGGCTGGGGACAGCGCTGATTGTGGCGGGAGCGCTGCTGGTGGGGCTTACCGCGCGGGGGAAGGCGGTGCGATGAGGTGGCTGCTGGTGGCGGTGGTAGTGGGCGCGACGGTGACCAGCGATCTTCTGCAGTCCTACGAGATGAAGCGGCATGGGGAGATCGACGATTTCCGGCCGGGCGCGCTGGGGCGGGCTTTCGCGGCCGTGCTGCGCAAGCGGCAATTGATACTGGCCGTGGCGTGTATGGCGATTTCCTTCTTTGCGTTTCTGCAATTACTTTCGATCGCGGATTTGAGTTTCGCGGTGCCCGCAACGGCGGCCACTTACGTGTTGGAAACGTTGCTGGCGCGGCTGCTGCTGGGCGAACAGGTGCGTTGGCAGCGGTGGGTAGGGGCGGCGCTGGTGGCCGGGGGAGTGCTGCTGCTGGCGGCCTAGACCGGCCAGCAGCGAGCGGCCAGGTCTACTACGGCATGCAGGATTCGGCCGGCGCACCGGGTTGCATCGGAGGCAAGGGTGGTGGCGGCCCCGGCATCGCGGACGGCTGCTGCGCGCGCTGCTGCATCTCTTCCTGAATGATTCGCTCGGCCAGGTCGCGCATCGGACGGCGGGAACGGCGGCTGTCGTTGCGCAGGCGCAGGTAAGCCTCCTCCTCGCTCAGGCCAAGGCGCTGCATGAGGATCCCCTTGGCCCGTTCGGTGAGCTTGCGCGCCTCAAGCTGCCGTTTCATTTCGGCCGCCTCATCCATCAACCTGCGATTTTCTTCGGCCAGTACGGACTTGGCGACGGCGCCTCCCATCTGCTCACCGATAAACGTTAGCGTGGCGATCAGTTCCATGGAGGCTTCGTGGGCGTCGCGGTAGTGCACATTGATCACACCCACCAGGTCGCCGCCGCTCACCAGCGGAACCGAGATGAACGATTCGTAGGTATCTTCCACCAGACTCGGAAAACGCTTGAAGCGCGGATCACGGCTGGCGTTTGCCGGCAGCGCGACAACCGATTTATGCTCGGCCACCCAACCGGTGATGCCTTCTCCCATCTTCAGGCGCAATTTGCCAAGAGCCTTGGCATGAGGCACTTGCGAAGCGCGCAGGACGATCTCGCCGGTGGCGCTATCGAGCAGATAGACCAGGCAGGCGTCACAGCATGCGGTTTGAAGGGTGAGACCAAGCACTTCGCCCAGCATCTGGTCAAGGGAAAGCTCCGAGCTCACCAGGCTGCTGATGCGATGCAGAAGGGCCACTTGGGCCGGGCCGGATTCAGCGACGATTATGGACACACTCCCAACTTAAGCAAGACCGGGCCGCGCGTCCAATCGAAAGTTTTGATGGAGGCTATAGCGGGCATGGGCGCGGCGAAGCTTTCACGAAATCGATGACAGGAAAGTGTCCGCGCGATGAAATTCGGCTCAAGCCGCCTCTCCCAACACCGATGAGGGAAATGTAACTCGACTTGGAGGCGGGCAATGGCCTTTGACGTGCTAATTGTTGACGATTCGGCTGCGATTCGCAAGATTCTGCAGCGGGTGCTCCGGCAGTCTGACCTGCCGGTGGGAGCAATTGTAGAAGCCGGCGACGGCGTGGAGGCGATGGATGCACTAAAACAGCATCACATCGGTCTCATTCTATCTGACATTAACATGCCGAACATGGATGGACTGCAGTTGCTGAACCAGGTTCGCGGGAATGACCAGTTCAAGAACATTCCCATGTTGATGATCACCACCGAAGGCAGCCAGAACAAGGTGCTGGAGGCGGTTAACCTGGGCGCGTCGGGATACGTGCGAAAGCCGTTCACGGCCGAACAGATCAAGGAGAAGCTAGTTGGATTGGTGTAAGTGATACCAACGGGAGCCAGCTTGGGCGGATAAATGGGCGAACGAATAAGGAGGGGGAGATGACGGGGATACCAGAGGGGAAGGTGGCGGAACTGATCGAACGGGCTGTCACGGATGTGTTCACGACGATGCTGGATGTCGGGATCGTCGCCGGACAATCGCGTACAACCAGCGAAAGCCTGTCGGCGGCCAACATGGGCGTTGTCTCCCTGATCGGGTTTGCGGGACCGTGGGTGGGAACGGGCAGTTTCGGGTGTAATCCGGCGACGGCCTGCCGGATTGCGAACGCTCTGCTCGGCAGTGAGCATCTGGCGGTGGAGGAGGATGTTCTGGACGCCGTGGCCGAGATGACCAACATGATCCTCGGCAACGTCAAAACGGAGTTGGAGGAGATTCTGGGGCCGATGCTGCTGAGCGTGCCGACGGTAATCTACGGGCGCAATTTCACCACGCGCAGCCCCGTGAAGCAAAAGTGGACCGTCGTCCCGTTTCAGGCCGAAGGCCAACAAATCGAGGTGCGGCTATGCCTGTCGGAAAACACCGAGCAGGACACGATCCGGCCCGGATTTCACATCGGCTACAGCTTGCACGTCTAGGCGCGGCCCATCTGCTCCTGCGGGCCGGCGGCGTGGACTGGGCGATCCCGGCGTCCAGCGTGCGCTGTTTGCTTAAAAATCCCGCTATTGAGGGCGGCGCGCTGCGGGTGGCGGGAACACCTCTCGCCGCGCCCCCGCTCGCCGAGATCCTCGGCCTGCAGGAACGTCCAGGCCCGAAAACAGCCGTCGTACTCACGGCTGGCCTGGAGCAGGAACTGGCGGCGGTGTTGGTGGAATCGGTTGCGGGCGTTGTCGAGGTCATCGCGGCCGATGTGGGCGGCAGGCGCAGTCCCAAGGTCCGCGCCCTCTACCCGAAGGTATGGGGCATTTGGCAAGGGCGCGCCAGGCCGGTGTTGCTGCTTGATCCCGACGCGCTTACGATAAGGCCACAAAGCGCACACACACCGGCGTGTCCACGTTAACCGACTTGCCGGTGGCGGTAAGCTTGCCCGTCTTTGCGTGGATGGCAAACACCACGACGCTGGCCGAATTCTGATTCGCCGCAAACAGCCACTTCCCCGTCGGGTCGATGGCAAAGTTGCGCGGAATCTCGCCCTGCGTGGAGGTGTTGTCAATCAGCGTGATGCCGCCGGTTTTCCGGTCGATCCGAAACACCGCGATGCTGTTGTGCCCCCGATTGGATCCGTAAAGGAACCGGCCGCCGGGATGCGCCACCACTTCGGCTGTCGAGTTGTTGCCGCTGAATCCGGCCGGCAGCGTGGAGATCGTGGCAATCTCGGTCAGGGCCCCGCGCGCGGCGTCGTAGCTGAAGGCGGTCACGGTCGAGGCGATTTCGTTGATTACATAGGCGTAACGGCCCGATGGGTGGAAGGTGAAATGCCGCGGCCCCGACCCCGGCTTCACACTGGTGGACGCCGGCTCATTCGGCTCGATCGCCGATTTTGCGGGGTCCAGCCGATAGACCAGCACCTTGTCCAACCCAAGATCGGCCACCATGGCAAAGCGATTGTCCGGCGATATGTTCACCGAGTGCGCATGCGGCCCCTGCTGGCGCTGCTTGTTCACACTCGATCCCTGGTGCTGGATGTAAGACAATGACTCCGCCAGGCTTCCGTCGGCTTTTACGGCCATCGCCGCCGTACTGCCGGTGCCGTAGTTGACCACCACCAGCGTCTTGCCACTCCTGTCGACGTTCAGATGGCACGGACCTCCACCCTTGGAAGAGACCTGGTTCAAGCGCGTCAGCTTTCCGCTGGCGCGGTCGATGACGAACGAAGTCACCGCGCCGCCGGGCTGGCCGCCAGTGGCCTCCTGCTCGCTCACCGCATATAGATATTGTCCCGTGGGATGGATGGCGACAAAAGACGGACTGCCCACTTCGGCCGCCAGCACCGGCTCTGTGAGCGCACCCGTGCGCGCATCGAGCCGCGACACATAGATCCCCTTGGAGTTCTTGCGCGTGTAGGTGCCGAAATAGACCAGGTACTCGCGCGGCGTCTTGGCGGCGAGCCGAGAGGCCGCAAGAATCAGCAACAACGGACGGCGTGTCATGAGCATCGGATTCATCAGACCGCATTTTGCAGGGCGCGCGCAAGGGGGCAGTTCGCGGCGCGCCGGGCCGCCCCGCTAGAATAGAGAGTTCTGCCACCTGCGTTGAACCCATGCACGATCTAGCCTACTTTCGAACCAACCTGGAAGCCGTTGCGGCGCGTCTGGCCACCCGCGGCCTGACGCTCGACCTGGCGCAGTTCCGGGATCTGGACGTCCGCCGCCGCGCGGCCCTTACTGAAACCGAAACCCTGCGCGCCCAACGCAACTCGGATAGCCAGGAAATCGCCAAGCTCAAAAAACAGGGCGCCGATACGGCCCCACAACAGGCCAAGGTGCGCGCCATTGGCGACCGCATCAGCGAACTGGAGGAGCAGGTGAAGGCCGTGGACGACGAATTCCAGGGCCTCATGAAGACCATTCCCAACCTGCCGCACGAATCCGTTCCGGTTGGCGCCAGCGCCGAGGACAACGTCGAAGTTCACCGCTGGGGCGCGCCGCGGACCTTTGATTTCGAACCGAAGGCGCACTGGGATTTGGGGCCGCAGTTGGGCATTCTCGACTTTGACCGCGCCGCCAAGGTCACTGGCGCGCGGTTTGCCGTCTATTGGGGCATGGGCGCGAAGCTGGAGCGGGCGCTGATCAATTTCATGCTGGACATCCATACACGCGAGCATGGCTACACGGAAGTTCTGCCGCCCTTTCTGATTAACTCCGCCAGCCTTTATGGAACCGGGCAGTTGCCCAAGTTCGCCTCCGACCTGTTCAAATGCGAGGGAGTCGATTTCTGGCTGGCGCCCACGGCGGAAGTCCCCGTTACCAACCTCTACCGCGATGAAACGCTGGACGCCGACAAGCTTCCCATCAGCCTGTGCGCCTACACGCCATGCTTCCGCAGCGAGGCCGGCTCCTACGGTAAGGACGTACGCGGCATCATCCGTCAGCACCAGTTCCAGAAAGTGGAACTGGTGAAATTTACCCGCGCCGATCAGAGCTACGAAGCCCTGGAAAAGCTCACCTCCGATGCCGAAGATATCCTCAAGCGGCTGGAACTGCCCTTCCGGCGCATGGCGCTTTCCACCGGTGACATCGGCTTCTCCTCGGCGAAGACCTACGACCTCGAAGTGTGGCTGCCCGGGCAGAACGCCTATCGCGAGATTTCCTCCTGCTCAAACTTTGAGGCGTTTCAGGCGCGGCGGGCCGGAATCCGGGCCAAGAGCGCCAAAGGCAAGTCCGAGTTCGCGCATACGTTAAATGGCAGCGGCCTTGCCGTGGGCCGCACGTGGGTGGCGATTGTCGAGAACTACCAGCAGGCTGACGGCAGCGTGGTGGTGCCGGAGGCGCTGCGTCCCTATCTGAACGCGGAACGGATCACCGCGGCCGGCGCCTAACGGCTGGCGATTTCGTCCGCAGTGTAGTGAAGGTTGCGGTCCAGCGTCAGGTCCAGCGTGGCGCCACGCTCCAGAATCACATCCGGACCTCGCTTCACCAACACTCCGGCCAGGCCTGCCGCGGCCCCGGCCACCGCGCCGATGCCCGAAGCGCCGCCGTAGCTGCCGGCCGAGGCGCCAGTCCCGGCCGCTTCCCCCACTTTTCTGGCATCTCCCACACGATCGCTCTCACCCTGAATCGAGCCGCCATCGCGCGCCACCGGCCGCCCGTCGGCCGAAGAGACGCGGCTGCGGATCACGCGGTGGACGCCGTTGGGCAGCGTCAGCCCGTCAAACTGCAACACCAGTTCCGCCCTGCCCTTGGCCCGTCCGGCGCGGGTGACTTCGGCAATCGTGGCCGTGATCTGCGCGCCTGCCGGCACCACAATGGAGCCCAGCACCGCGACAGGCACCGCCGTTTCGAAATACACTTTGTCGCCCGGCGCCGCGCTCTTCGTCGTAACGGGGCTGATGACGCGTACGGCGATCCGGGTCCCGGCCTCCACCGTGTAGGACGCCGGCATCACCTGGGCCAGCACCGGCTTCGGTGTTTCCCGGGGACGGGCCGGGGCGGCTTCCGTCTTCACCGATCCTTCACGTTCATAGGTGAGTGTCGATTCATGTTCGAGGCCGGCGTATCCATAGACGCGCCGGATCGTCAGCGTCGAGCGGTCGCGGGAGAGCCGCCAGCGGTCCGTGATCGCGTAGTTGCGGCCGGCCGACGACAGTGAGTTGATCAGCAGCGAAGCTCCCTCCCACTTGGTCATGCTGCTGTAACCGCCCTTGGCGAATGTCTGCCGGGACGCCTGGCCATTGGTGGCGTAGGTTCTGTCGCCGTGTTCCGAAGTTACCGTAAGTGCGGCGGCGCTCTGCCGCACGCGCAGCATCCGGTCAGGTGAGTACGGCATGGCCGCCGTTTCGCTGCGCTCCGGCTTGAAGATCCAGACGCCGCTGAAGTCCCGGTCGGAATCCTGCGCCGGCAGCAACGCCGCACAAAGAGTTAGCATGGCCAGGACCCACATGATTCTTACTTTGGCCTGAATCGGTGAAAAGGTCAAGAGCCCAGTGGCTGTAACGTGTATAGTAGGGGATGTCCCAATCGGAGCGGAATGTCTTCCACCACTGCGCACCTGTCAGGATCGGTTGAATCGCGCGCCAGCGAAAGTGCCCGCATCCCCTCCCTGGACGGTTTGCGCGCGGTATCCATCGCCCTGGTGCTATTGGGCCATCTTCCCGGAACCCGCGGATTCCCCCTCCCCGCGCACGAAATCTTCGTACCGGTGGCCCGTTACGGTGTTGACGTATTCTTCGTCATCTCGGGCTTTCTCATCACACGGCTTCTCATCGAGGAACAGCGGCGGACCGGCTCAATCTCTCTGAAGGATTTCTACATCCGCCGATTATTCCGCATCTTCCCGGCGAATTACTTCTATGTCCTGGTAATGTGGCTCTGCTCGCTAGCCGGCCTATTCGTACTGGCAGGCCGGGACATATGGCGGGCCGTCACCTATACGATGAACTACGTTGTAAATCCCAATTGGTATCTCGGTCATCTCTGGTCGCTTTCGGTGGAAGAGCAGTTCTACCTGCTGTGGCCGTTCCTGTTGACGCGCGTCTCGAGGGAACGCGCCGTCCAGGTCGCCGTGGGGGTGGTGGTTCTTTCGCCATTCATCCGGGTTGGCACAGCCGTGCTGGCGCCAGGGCAGGTGCCGCTGCTCGACTCGGCATTTCACACGGTGGCCGACGCGCTGGCCGCCGGTTGCCTGCTGGCGATGTGCTGGCGGCAGTTGGAGAGTTGGAGCCGCTATCAGGCATTCCTGCGGTCACGGATGTTTTGGATGGTCCCGGCAGTGGTCGCGGTCTCCATCCCGTTCTCCTACCTGTCGTGGAAATTCGCCATCGCCGCCGGATCTTCCATTCAGATCCTGGGCTCGTTTTTGATCATCGAACGATTCGTCCGTTGCCCGGGCGGAGCGGCTGGCGCTTTTCTGAACTGGGCGCCCGTTCAGGCGATCGGGGTGCTGAGCTATTCCCTTTACCTGTGGCAGCAGCCGTTCCTTCACCGCGGTTCCGAGGCCTGGTGGGCCGTGTTTCCCTTGAACCTGGCCGCGGCGCTGGCGGCCGCCGCCGCTTCCTACTTCCTGGTGGAGAGGCCGTTTCTGGCGCTGCGGAAGAAGTTCGTCAAAGCCCCAGTTCCCGCTTCGCCTCGATGAATTTCTCCACGGCGAACTCCAGTTCCTCGCGCGAATGGGCGGCCGACATCTGCGTGCGGATCCGCGCCCTACCCTGCGGCACCACCGGGTAGGAGAAGGCCACCACGTACACACCCTTGGCCAGCAGCACCCGCGCCAGCTCGCCCGCCACTTTCGCATCGCCCAGCATAATGGGGATGATCGGATGCTCCCCGGGCAGCAGGTGAAAGCCGGCAGCCGCCATCTTTTCACGGAAGAACCGCTGGTTTTCGCGCAGCTTCACCCGCAGATCCTCTGACGCGGTGAGCAGGTCCAGCACTTTCAGGGAAGCGGCGGCGATGGGCGGGGCCACGGAATTCGAAAACAGGTACGGACGCGCCCGCTGCCGCAGCATCTCCACAATCTCCCGCCGCGCGCTGACATAGCCGCCGCTTGCCCCGCCCAGCGCCTTCCCCAGCGTGCCGGTGATGATGTCGACACGGCCCATCACCCCATGATGTTCATGCGTGCCCCGGCCCGCCGCTCCGATGAAACCAACGGCGTGGGAGTCGTCCACCATCACCAGCGCGCCGTAGTTCTCCGCCAACTCGCAGATCCGCGGCAGCGGCGCGATGTAGCCATCCATCGAAAACACACCGTCGCTCACCACCAGGCGAAACCGCGCCCCCGCGGCCTCTTTCAGCTTTGCCTCCAGATCATCCATATCGCAGTTGCGATAGCGGAAACGCTGCGCCTTGGAAAGCCGGATGCCGTCAATGATGCTGGCGTGATTCAGCTCATCCGATATCACCGCGTCCTCGGCTCCCAGCAGGATCTCGAACACGCCGCCGTTGGCGTCCCAGCAGGACGAGAACAGTATGGTGTCCTCGGTCCCCAGGAATTCCGAGATCCGCCTTTCCAACTCCTTATGGACGGACTGCGTGCCGCAAATGAACCGCACCGAAGCCATGCCATATCCCCAGCGGTCCAGCGCTTCATGCGCGGCGGCGATGATGGCCGGATGACTGGCCAGCCCCAGGTAGTTATTCGCGCATAAGTTCAGCACCGTGGCGCCCGAGGCCACACGTATCCCGGAAGACTGCGGCGAATCGATTACCCGCTCATCCTTGTACAAACCCGCTTCGCGTATTTTCAGCAGCTCCGCCGCCAGATGATCCTTCAACGATCCGTACATATCAATCCATCCAATCCAGCACAACCTTGCCCGAGTTGCCGGACTTCATCACTTCAAACCCTTTTTCGAAGTCGCGATGAGAAAAGCGGTGCGTGATCACCGGCGCGATGTTGAGCCCCGATTCGAGCAGCACCGTCATCTTGTACCAGGTTTCGTAAATCTCGCGCCCGTAGATGCCCTTCACCGTCAGCATGTTGAAGATCACCGGCCGCCAGTCCCAGACCATGTCCTTGGGAGGAATGCCCAGCAGCGCGATCCGCCCTCCGTGGCTCATGTTGTCGACCATCTGCTTGAACGCCACCTCGCTGCCGGACATTTCAAAGCCGACATCGAATCCCTCGGTCATGTTGAGCTTCTTCTGAAATTCCTTCAGGTCCGTCTCCCTGGGATTGACCGCCAGCGGAATGCCGCACCGCTTGGCCAGCAGCAGCCGCTGCGGATTAATGTCGGTGATCACAACGTGCCGCGCCCCGGCATGTTTCGCCACCAGAGCCGACATGATGCCGATAGGACCCGCGCCGGTCACCAGCACATCTTCGCCGATCACGGAAAACGACAGCGCGGTGTGTACGGCGTTGCCAAACGGATCAAAGATCGCCGCCACGTCCAGATCGATATCGGGCTGGTGCTTCCAGCAGTTGGCGCGCGGCAGCACCACGTATTCAGCGAAGCAGCCGGGCCGGTTCACTCCCAGCCCCTTCGTATTGGCGCACATCACCAGCCGCCCGGCCAGGCAGTTCCGGCAATGCCCGCACACCACGTGGCCTTCTCCGCTGACGATGTCGCCGGCAACGAAGTCCCGCACGTTGGCGCCAACGGCTTCCACCCTGCCGACGAATTCATGGCCGATCGCCATCGGCACGGGAATGGTGCGCTGCGCCCATTCATCCCATTGGAAAATATGAACGTCAGTGCCGCAGATGCCTGTGCGGAGAACTTTGATCAGGACTTCATCGGGTCCGTAGTCCGGTTGCGCGATGTCGGTGAGCCAGAGACCGGGCTCGGCGTGCTGTTTGACAAGAGCTTTCATGTGCTACTTCGATTATGCACCGGCTACTTCCTGGTTCCGGCGATATCGTAGCGGATCTGGAACAGCGTTTTGCCCGCGGTGACATAGAGCGTCCTGTTGTCCGGTCCTCCGAAGGCGCAGTTGGTGATCGTGTCTTCGGGAATCGGCGTGAAGCCGATCCGTTTGCCCTGCGGAGAGATCACGTGGATGCCCGTCCGGGTGTCCAGCGTCTCATGCGTGCCACGGCGCCGGTGCAGCCCGGCGGCGGCGTAGATATTTCCCTGGGTGTCGATGGTCATGCCATCGGCGCTGCGGCCGGGATAGAAGTTGTAATGGATGCGCATGTTGCTCAGCGTGCCGTCTGCGGCCAGGTCATAAGCCCGGATGCCGCGCGTGCCGCCCTCGATCTTGTGAGCCTCGATGAGATAGAAAGTCCTGTCGTCGGGCGAAATCGTAACGCCGTTCGGCCATTCAATGTCGGGCCCGGCCAGCAGGCGCGTGATCTTACCGTCCGGATCGATGCGGTAGACGCCTGGCGTACCCGTTTTACCTGCGGAGGAACTGGCCGCGGGCGCCGTCGCATCGGGAACCGGATCGGTGAAATAGAGCCGGCCCTTGCTGTCGATGGTGACATCGTTCGGCGAGTTGAACTTCTTGCCTTCGTAGGAGGACGCCAGCACTTCCACTTTGCCGGTCTTCATGTCGGTGCGGGTCACACGCGGTTCGTTGCGCACCGCGTCGGAGCCCTCGCAGGCGATCAGACGGCCCTGGTCATCGAAAAGCAACCCGTTGGCGCGATTGGAGTTCTCCCGGAAGACGGTAAGCTTCCTGCTCTGGGGAGCGAACTTCATGATGCGCGCCGAAATCGTTTCGGTGAAATATACGTTGCCATCTGCGTCCACCGTGGGGCCTTCGGTAAAGGAAACAGCGGTGGCAATCGTGGCCTCGGGCCCGGGAGGTTCCGTCAATTCGGCCTTGGGAACAGGCGCCGGCTGATTGCAGGAGACGGCGCCGATGATGGCGGCGAGCAGCAGAACGGACTGTGGGATCTTCACGCCGGAAATCCTATCACGGCAGGAAGGCCCAGGGAAACGTCTGGCAGAGATCAACAACGCCGGGATTTACTCCTAACGAAAGTTCTCTCGCGTACCGATAAGATCAATAGCGTTATGCCCGAACTCGACTGCAAAGGACTCCGCTGCCCGATGCCGATCGTCCGCATCGGCCTTGCGATTCGCGAACTTGCGATTGGAGAACAGCTTGCCGTGGAGGCGAACGATCCCGCATTCCAGCCCGACCTCACGGCGTGGACCCGCAAAACGGGCCACAAGCTGGTTCACTTTGAACCCGGCCCTCCGCAGCGGGCGCTGATTGAGAAGGTGGGCGCTCCATGACTTGCGCTGATTCCTCCATCGCTCGCCTGGAAGACGAAGTAGCGGCCCTGCGCACCCAACTCGACGCCCTCTCCCGGGCGCAGATGGACAACCGCGCCACGTTCTGCCTGATTTCCGACGACTTCGAAAAGGTGCTGACGGTATTGATGCTGGCGCACTCGGCCGCGGCGATGGACATGGAGTGCTCCATTTTCTTTGCGTTCTGGGGTGTGCAGGCGGTAAAGCGGGACAGCCGCTACCGGGGCAAACCGGCCATTGAAAAGGCGCTCACGGCAATGCTTGCCGCCAACATTGGCGGGCTCCCCAGCACAAAGTACCATTTGGCCGGGCTTGGTCCGGCGATCTTCTCCAAACTGATGCGTGACAAGGGGATCGCTACGCCGGCGGATCTGATGCAGACTGCGGTGCAGGCGGGCATCGGCCTGCGCGCCTGCGCGACGTCAATGGAGATGCTGGGCATCGCGCCGGACGAACTACTGCCGGGAGTGGAATGCGCCGGGGCATCGGGCTTCCTGGAGTTGGGCGTGCGGTCCCGAGTCTCGTTGATTCTTTAGGAGGAGACGCGGAAAAAGGAGCAGTGGAAAAAGGAATGAGTGAACACCTGCAAGTAATCCTGGCCTCCGGCCCTTCCGAGCCGAAGCGGCTGATGCTTGGCCTGGCGATGGCCGCCGCTGCCGCCTCGTCCGGCACGATCGTACACATGTTTCTGGTGATGGACGGAGCCGGCTGCCTTCGCTCCGAAATGTGTCACCAGGAACTACTCAAAGGCTATCCGCCCGTATCCGAACTGCTAAGCGTGATCGCGCAATCAGGCGGCGTAGTGGAATACTGCCCGCACTGTTTGCCGGATGGCTGCGACGCCTCCTTTGCCCGGCCTGCGCAGCAGTCCGGAACCTGCGGCTGCGCGGGCATTCCAGCCGGGCTCGCCTCCTATGGAGTCCGCCTTTCCTCCATTCCCAGCGTGGTGTTCTGAAATGGACTCCACCGGCGTTCTCAAGGAACAGGTCCTTGCACTCAACAGGACCCTGGACCGTGTGGCCGACGCCAACGTCTACGCCGCCGAACTTCTGGTGGAATTGGAACTCACACGCGGTTTCCTTGAGCAAAAGAACCGGGACCTGGCCGCCGCCAAAGCCGCCGCGGAAGACAGCAACCGCTGCAAGAACGTCTTCCTGGCCACCATGAGCCACGAGCTTCGCACTCCGCTCAACGCGATCATCGGCTACAGCGAGATGGTGCGCGAGGAACTGGCCCGGCTCGGCCAACCCGCCCTGGCCGAAGATACGTCCCGT
>JANRLE010000249.1:0-19296 GCA_033762895.1 Bryobacteraceae bacterium
CGGCGGCAAGACCACTGACACCTGGATCAACCCGGAAACCGGCACAGAGGAAGAAGGTAATCTCTGGTATGAGGAGTACCTTCCGGCGGACTGCTTGTTCGTCTCTTTGATCGGCGAGAGACGCCAGCGCCAACGCCCCAATCGGCCTTCCCCTTCCGCGAAAGCCTCGCTCAAAGATCTGAAGAAGGAGCCAGGCCGCCAAGCTCTTAAGGTAGTTCAAATCGGCGGAAACGAGACAGTTGGCCACGGGCTCTGTTACTGGACCATATACCCATCAGATAAGGACGCTGCCAATGAACGAGCGTAACCTCTCCCGTGCCCGCGCACGATTTGCATTCGACGAAGTCGAACGCTGGCCGAAAAACTGGCGGGATGACGCCACCCAGAGAGTCAGGAGCCTTCCGGTACAAGTTCGTACGCAAGGCCTCCCAGTTGTCTTGGCCATCTTGCTGCGGGAGGACAAGTCTCACTCTCGCGAACTCGCGGGGTTGATCTCCCGTTGGGTGTTGAAAGAGGCGCCCCGCCGGCTTCTGATTGCCGACAGTCAAGGCGCCCAGGCGCTCCTTGCGGCCTGTCTCAAAGCTGATCGGCAAGCCTATCTTGCGGCGCAGGCCGAGGCACTGGCGATCCTCGAGATGGTGAAACTGTTCGCCGATGCCCTGTCCAAACAGGAGGGCTGGTGAAAGTCTATCCAGGTGATGGCCTTATCGAAAAGTTGCTCTCTTCGGAGCCGGCGGCGAATGCGGGTCTCATCTGGGATCGTTACCTGGAGGTGAGGGGGCCGAAAAAGCGCAGGGATGACAAGGCGGATGAACTCGGCCCGATCCTCGCTTCGTTTAAAAAGGAATTCAACCGAAAGACTGGCGCATCGCTACTTGCCGCCTACCACGAACGCTTTGGCCGGGCGCTACAAGCCTGGAGCGGCAGCCGCGTTACGACGGCGGTCATTAGTCACCGAACAGCTTGGCGCCTTGCCACGGGCCTCGGAATCGCGCATTCCACCGAAAACGGCTTCTCCTTCGAGCCCAACATCGGTGTACCCTATCTGCCTGGGTCTTCTGTAAAGGGACTCTGCCGTCGCACCGCTGCCGTGCTCGAATGGGAACCGGATCAAATCAGCGATCTCTTCGGTCCCGAGAAGGTCTCCTCTACTCGGAGGGCCTTTCAGGGCAAGCTGATCTTCTTCGACGCACTTCCCACAAAGTGGCCGGAGTTGGAAGTAGACATCGTGAACTGTCACCACCCTGCCTACTACTCGTCCCTTAGCAATAAGAAGGATCGCAAGCGTCCCTCGGAGACCGAAAGCCCGGTACCTGTCCTTTTCCTGACTGTCGCTCCGGATACTACCTTTACGTTCAGAATGGCGGCTCCTGACCGGGCTTCCCTGGACCAGGGGCTGAGCCTCCTGAAGGACGGCCTTGATCTCCTCGGCATCGGCGCGAAAACCGCTGTCGGCTACGGCGTAATGGTGCCACCCAAGCAGGGCACCTCGTCTTGACACGTCCGGAAGTCAACAATCACACACATTTACACTTTATTTCCCCCACCCCGCCCTCACGGAATCAACAACATACCCCACCCACCCCACTCCCACCCTGCTGGCCCCCAAATCCCATCTGCTAACTTCATCTCGTGGTCGGCGCCCTACGCCTCCACAACAACGAACAGCAAGGAGGAACACAACATGTCCGAAGCAACCCCAAACCCGCCAACACCAAAATTGGCAAAACGAACCCGGCGCGCCCCCGCCCCAAAACAAAAAATTCCACCCAGGGTCCCGAGCCTCCCCTCCCCCAATCCAATCAATGCAACACCTTCCGCGTCAAACCCCGCCCCAATCCTCAGGACCCTCCCGGGCCAGGGTCCCGAGCAGGAGTACACTAAGATCATGACTCGCCGCGACATCCTCACTCTCCTCGGCGCCGCCCCCTCCGCGCTCGCCGCGAAATCCGCCCCAACCGCCCCCGTCTCCCTCGCCAAAGTGCCCACTTACTCCGAAGACCTCGTCCCCGTCTTCGAAAAAATGTTCGACCAGATCGGCGGCGCCGCCCACCTCGTCCGCAACAAAACCGTCACCATCAAGCTCAACCTCACCGGCAGCCCCGCCCTCAAACTCCGCGGCAAAGCCCTCGGCCTCACCCACTACTCCCACCCCAAAACCGTCGGCGCCATGGCCCACGTCCTCCACAAAGCCGGAGCCCGGCGCATCCGCTTCGTCGAAAGCGCCTGGGCCACCGCCGGCCCCCTCGAAGAGTACATGCTCGACTCAGGCTGGAACGTCCGCCAGCTCAAATCCGCCGCCCCCAACGTCGAGTTCGTCAACACCAACAGCATCGGCCAGGCCAACGCCTACAGCCGCTTCAAAGTCCCCGGCGGCGGCCTCATCTTCCCCGCCTACGACCTCAACCGCGTCTACGAAGATACTGACGTCTTCATGTCCATGGCCAAGCTCAAGAATCACGAAACCTGCGGCGTCACCCTCGCCATGAAGAACATCTTCGGCATCACCCCCGCCTCCATCTATGGCGATGACGCCGGTGAGAAGGAGCCCAATGAGCGCCCCACCAAGGGCCGCGCCACCACCTGCCACTTCGGCAAACGCCAGCCCGCCTCCTGCTCGCCCGCCGAACTCGATCCATCCTCCAGCCGCGATTCCCACCACCGCATGCCGCGCATCACCGCCGAACTCGTCGCGGCCCGCCCCATCCACATCAGCTTCATTGACGGCATCGAAACCATGACCGGCGGCGAAGGCCCCTGGATTCGCGGCGCCCCCCTCGAACACGTCAAACCAGGCGTCCTCGTGCTCGGCACGAACCCCGTCACCACCGATTCGGTCGCCACCGCCGTCATGGGCTACAACCCGCGCGCGCCCAGGGGCGTTGCCCCCTTCGCCAAGTGCGATAACACGCTGCTGCTCGCTGAACAGCTCGGCATCGGCACCACCGATCTGAATAACATCGAGGTAGTCGGAGCCTCCATCGCCGAGGCCCGGTTCCAGTTCCCAACCTAGGATGGGCGCCCTCGATCTTTCCCTTTTCACGAAACTTACTGCCACCGCGGTGCTCGACATACTGCTGGTGGCCATTCTCATTTACAACCTCCTGCTCATCCTCCGCGGACGGCGCGCCGCCGCCATCCTCGCCGGCATCGGGATGCTGGTGGTTGTCTATGTCTTCGCCACCTGGGCGCACCTCGAACTGCTGCGCACCCTGCTCGCCACCCTCGCCCCTTACAGCGCCTTCGCCCTCATCGTCATGTTCCAGTCCGAAATCCGCCGCATGCTCGCCCGCATCGGCCGCCGGAGCTGGGTCAGTTTTGGCGCCAAGCTCGAACGCCGCGAAGCCCTTGAGGATATCCTCCTCGCCGTCCATGAGTTCGCTCAGACCCGCACCGGCGCCCTCATCGTCATCGAACGCGAAATCGGGCTCCGCACCTTCGTCGAAAGCGGCGTCCCCATGGAGGCCAGGGTCTCCCAGGACCTGCTGATGTCCATCTTCCAGCCCGGCGGCGCGCTTCACGATGGCGCCGTCATCGTCCAGGGTGATCGCATCGCCGCCGCCGCCTGCTTCCTCCCCCTCACGATGAACCCGGTTTCCCGCACCCTCGGCACCCGCCACCGCGCCGCCATCGGCGTCACCGAAGAGACTGACTCGGTATCGGTCATCGTCTCGGAAGAGACCGGCAAGGTCTCCGTCGCGGCCGGCGGCGACATCGAATCGGACGTTTCGCCCGAACGCCTCCGTGAGCGCCTCGCCATTGCCCTCGGCTTCCGCCATCAGCCCGCCCAGCCAAAGGGGCGCGCTCCCAAACCCGTTGACCAGGCCCTGGAGTCATAACCATGCGCCGGCTCACCACCAACCTATGGCTCAAGCTCATCTCCCTCGCCATCGCCATGCTGCTCTGGTACGCCACCGTCGGCCCCCAGGAAACCACCACCGGCGCGTCCGTGCCCATCCAGTTGCGCAACATTCCCAGGGACATGGAGATCAGCTCTGAGCTGCCCGATTCGGCCTACATCGAAGTGCGCGGCTCCAGCCGCAGGCTCGACGAACTCGAAAAGGCCCTGGTCATCATCGACCTCAGCGGCATCAGCCGCGCCGGTGAACGTACCATCTCCATCCTCGACGGCAACGTTTCCCTGCCCGCCGGCGTCCAGTTCCAGCGCGCCGTGCCGTCGCAGATCCGGCTCCACTTTGAGCCAAGATTGACAAGAGAGGTGCCGGTGGTCGTCCGTTACGCCACCATCCCTGACGGCTATCAGATCCAGCGGCAGCAGGTTTCACCGGCGAGCGTTCGCATCGTCGGCCCGGAGAGTCGCGTCAACGCCATCGACCGCGTGCAGACCGACCCCATCGAATTGCCCCCCGACGACGAGGAGCTCACATTCCGCCTGCATGCGTTTGCGGGCGACGCGCAGGTCCGGCTCGAAAAACCGGATCAGTTTTTTACTGTTAAGGTCGTACTGGAGAAGAACCGATAGACAACGGAGGAGATCTATGGGGAGACAACTGTTCGGAACGGACGGCATCCGTGGGGTGGCCGGCCAATATCCGCTTGATGAGCGCACCGTGTATGCCGCCGGTGTCGCCCTGGGTGAGTGGGCTGTGGGCATCCACGGCTCCGGGACTGAAATCGTCATCGGCATGGATACACGCGAATCCGGAACATGGATCGCGGCACAGGTTGCGGGCGGCGTGCAGCGGGGTGGAGCCAGGGTGCGATTTGCCGGCCTCATCACCACGCCGGGTGTGGCCTATCTCACGCGCAGCCGCGATTTTGTCGCCGGCGTGATGATCTCCGCCTCGCACAATCCCTATCAGGACAACGGGATCAAGGTGTTCGATCATTCCGGCTACAAGCTGCCCGATGAGCAGGAGCACCGCATTGAGGAGCGCATCTTCGCCCTCCTGGAGACCGGTCTCGAACCCGGCCCAGCCCCCATTGAAGTGGATGAGGGGCTGGACGCGGCCTACATCGATTTTCTCGCCGCCACCTTCCCCACCCGCCTCGACGGCATGAAGCTGGTGCTCGATTGCGCCAACGGCGCCGCCGCGCGCCTTGCCCCGGAACTCTTCCAACGCCTGGGCGCCGCGGTGATCGCGACCGGCAATCAGCCCGATGGCCGCAACATCAACCTCAACTGTGGCGCGCTCCACGTCGACAGCCTTCGTCAGCGCGTGCTGGCCGAAGGCGCCGATGCCGGCATTGCCTTTGATGGCGATGCCGACCGCTGCATCATGATCTCATCGGCGGGCCGCACCATCGATGGCGATTGTATGCTGCTGCTGGCTGCCGATAGCTTCCTGCGCAAGGACCGTCTGCGCGATTCCAACGGCGAACTCACCGTCGTCGCCACCGTCATGTCCAACTACGGCCTGGAAGCCGCGCTCAAAATGCGCGGCGTGCAGCTCATTCGCGCCGCCGTCGGCGACAAGTACGTGCTCGAAGAGATGATCCGCCGCGGAGCCCACATCGGTGGCGAACAGTCCGGCCACGTCATCTTCCGCGATTACGCCACCACTGGAGACGGCATGCTCACCGCCCTGCGCGTGCTGGAGGTGGTCCGCGAGACCGGCCAGTCCCTTGACGCGCTTACCGAAGATCTGAAGATCTATCCGCAGATCCTCGTCAACGTGCGCATCAGACAGAAGCGGCCCATCGATGACATCGCCTCCGTGCAGGAGCAGATCAACGCCGCCATCACTGACTTCGGAGGCGCCGGCCGCGTGGTAGTACGCTTCTCAGGTACTGAACCCCTGGCCCGCGTCATGGTGGAAGGCCCCGATGACACACGGGTGAAACATTTCGCGCGCTGTATCGCCCAGGCTCTCGAGACCGAACTCGGCGCAGCCCGCTAGAGTCAGCAAAAACAACAAGATGCATGGATGTTTGAAACAAAACACTTGCATTTTGTCGTCTACTGCTGTGTAATCTAGCTGATGATGCCCCCGAGATCGTTCCAGAGGATTACTCTGCCTGCGCTGCTGGCTGCCTGCGCCCTGTGCGCTCAGCAGCCGGCAGCGCAGCCACCGAAACCGCAAGAAAAGAAGCAGCCCGGCCCGGAGATCGTCGCCAAAAAGAAGAACCCGGCCGTCGTATCCTTCGGCCTCATGGCCGGTGGCCACCTCCGCGACTTCCTGAACACCGGCAATTCGGCCGGCCAGGCCAACGACACCAGCGGCCACCTGCTCATCGGCCCCACTCTGCAGGTTCACTGGAGCCGCTTCTCCATCGAACTCGACGCGCTCTACCGCGGCTACGGGACGCGCAGCAGCGGCAACATCCTCGGTGTCTCTTTTGAGAACCGCTCCAACGGACGCACCTGGGAATTCCCGCTGCTCGCCAAGCGCCGCTTCTACCCCGAAGCCAACGTCAAACCCGTCTTCGGCGCCGGCGTCGCCCTGCGATACCTGGGCCAAAGCTCCACGCTGTCGGCATCCAACGACCCCGGCAACGCCAACACCAACACGGAACGAAGCTACGTGTTCGGCATCCCGCTCGCCGCCGGAATCGAATTCCAATCGGGCCGCTTCCGCTTCACCCCGGAGTTCCGCTATACGCTCTGGGCCGCCGACAACTCGCTGTTCCCGGTGCGCTCCCAGGGCATCTTCGATTCCAACAACAACCAATTTCAGTTGCTCCTCGGATTCACCTTCTGACAACCGCTTCGTAGTCGGTGTATCATCGAAGCCATGCTTCGGTTTCGTCTTACCCTTATTTACTTTCTTGTACTGATTCCGATACGCGCCGCTGCTCCCGACCTCATCGTTGTGGGCGGCGGTATCGCCGGACTCTCCGCCGCCCTCGAAGGCGCCCGAGCGGGTCTGGCCGTTACGGTGGTGGAACTGAACTCCATGTCCGGCGGCCACGCCGTGATCTCCTCCGGGGGCTTGTCCATCATCGGCAGCCCCGTGCAGGAGCGCATGAACATCGTGGATACACCCGAGCTCGCCTACCGCGACTTCACCACCTGGGGCGAAGACGCCAACGAGGAGTTCGTCCGTTACTATGTGACCAACTCGAAGACCGAAATCCACGACTGGATGACCGCCATCGGTACAGAGTTTACCGGCGCATTTCTGAACGGCGCCGGCAACAGCGTCGCACGCTTTCATTCGCCCAAAGGACAGGGCCTCGGCCTCATCACCCCTCTTCAGCGCGCCATCATGCGCCAGGGCGGCGTAACGTTCCTGATGAACTCGCGTGTCACGGGCCTGCTGGTGCGCGGCGGCAAGGTCATGGGCGTGTCTTATGAGAATCTGCGCACCGGAAAAAAATCGGAGCTCACCGGCGGCGCGGTGCTGCTTTCCACCGGCGGCTTTGCGGCCAATCTGAAGATCGTGCAGTCCAACTGGCCGCGTTCCATGCCCACGCCCGCGCGGGTTCTGGTGGGGGGCGGATTCTTCGCCACCGGCAACGGCATGGATCTGGCCAAACAGGCGGGCGGCGCCTCAGGCGGTCTCGATCACCAGTGGAATTACGCCACCGGCCTGCCCGACCCGTTCGACCCCGGCGGCGAGCGCGGCCATTTCGCTGCCGCCTTCAGCGCCATCTGGGTCAACGCTCAGGGCAAGCGGTTCGTGCTCGAACAGCATGAACCGAAGGTCACCATCCCGGTGATCGCCGCGCAAAAACCCGCGCGCTTCTGGGCTATTTTCGACAGCCCCGGACGCCGCGGCTTCCGCGTTGTGCATGCCGGCTTCACCGAGGACCGCGTGGAGGCGATCTTCGAAAAATCGGACCTCATCAAACGCGGCGAAACCATCGAGGAACTGGCCGCCAACGCCGGCCTTCCAGCGGATGCGCTGCGGGCCACCGTGGAACGCTACAACGCAATGGTGGAGGCGGGCGAAGACACCGAGTTCGCCCGCTTTGGCCCGAAAGTTCCAACGCCGCGCGGCTTTGCGATTCCACCCGCCAAGATTCTCCAGCCTCCCTATTACGCCGCCCCGATGTTCATCCTGATCCGCAAGAGCATGGGTGGAATCAAGGTGGACCTTTCCTGCCGCGTGCTGGATGAACAGGGAAAACCGGTTCCGGGACTGCTCGCCGCCGGCGAAGCCACCGGATTCGGCGGGCTCAACGGCAGCCACGGCATGGAGGGCACGTTTCTGGGGCCGGCCATACTGATGGGGCGCATGGCCGCCCGCACCGTCGCCGCACAGGTGAAGCCCAAGCCGCCGTCGCCGCCCGGCCCGGAAATTCGTACCGCGCCGCCCCCCGCCGATCCCAAGCTGGCCGCTACCTGCAACACCTGTCACGACATCGCCAAGCTCACCGCCACGCCCCGGCAGGGCTACTGGCACTTTGAGCGGTCCCATAAACTGGTGCTTTCGCGCAAGCTGAACTGCGTCGGCTGCCATGCCGAAATGGCGCCGTTCCGCGCCGCCTCGCACAAGATCGACTTACAGTTGCAGACCTCGGTCTGCCAGCACTGCCACATGAGTACGCCGTTCACGCCTCGCCGCGCGGCCGCCGCCGAATAGCGATTCAGGCGCCGGCGACCACTTTGTTGCGCAGAACTCCAATGCCTTCGATGTCCACTTCCAGGACATCGCCGGCCTTCACAGGCTTGGTGGTTTGCGGCGTGCCGGTAAAGATCAGATCGCCGGGCATCAGCGTCACGTAGCGGCTGATGTAGCTCACCATCGTGGGGCAATCGAACAGCAGATCGCCGGTGCTTTCCTTCTGCACTTCCTTGCCGTTTACGCGGGTGCGCAGCATCAGCTTTGCGTAGTCCACGCCGCGCGCAATGCACGGTCCCACCGGACCGAAGGTATCGGCGCCCTTTGCCCGCCACCACTGCACGTCCTTCTTTGGCCCGTTCTGCCAATCGCGCTCGCTGACGTCGTTGCCGCAGGTTACGCCAAAGATTACGTTGCGCGCCTCGGCCACCGTGACACGCTTGGCGCGCTTGCCGATCACAACCACCAGTTCGCCCTCATAGTGGACATCAGTGGAGTCCTTCGGCAGTTCAATGGGATCTTCCGGGTTCTGCAGCGAGGTCAGCGGCTT
Organism: Bryobacteraceae bacterium; assembly: GCA_033762895.1. Taxonomy (GTDB): domain Bacteria; phylum Acidobacteriota; class Terriglobia; order Bryobacterales; family Bryobacteraceae; genus CADEFT01. The sequence goes on from JANRLE010000249.1 coordinate 9,019, forward strand.
GTAGAATACCTCGGGATTCTTGAAAAGCGCTGTCTTTCCCATGTGGCTCCTGTAGTTGCCGGCCAGCGCCAGCACCTTCTGCGGTTCGCAGGGAACCAGCAGCTTGACGCCGGCCAGTTTCACCTTTGCGCCGGCGGGCTGATGGGCGCCGAACAAGTCACCGCGAATCGGCTGGATGGTGTCGCCCTCCAGAATTCCGTAGCTGGTGGAGTTGCCCTGCCGGTAGCGGACGTAGCGGGTGGCGCCGGTCTGGGCGAATGCCGGAACGGCGAGTGCGGTGAGGAATGCTCTGCGATTCATGGGATATTTATCGATAGTCCAGTTCGGTTCTGTCCTATAATAAGCCTTTGCCGCGGGTATTTCCAACTCGCGGACACTGACCGCAGGAGAACCAGCATGTTTGACAAAATCAAGGATATGGCGAAGAAGGCGGTAGATGTGGTGGACGACGCTGTCGATGCGGTAGCCGACAAAGCGGGCGACGTGGCTGGCGATGTAGCGGGTGGGGTGGGAAAGGCCGCCAGCGCGACTGCGGGATTTGCGGGCGGCGCACTCGACAAGGCCAAAGACCTTGCCGGCGACGCTTACGACAAGACCAAGGATGTGGCGGGCGACGCAGTGGACGCGGTGAAGAAGAAGCTGGACTAAAGTGCCCAAATCCACGGTCGAGGAAATACGCGCGCGGTTCGATGCCGATGTTGAGCGATTCTCCAATCGCCAGACCGGCCAGACCGCGGCCATGGACTCGGCCTTGTGCATGGAGATGATCGCGCGGACTGCGGCGTCGGTCACACCCTCAGCCGCCGCGGTGGCTGATCTGGGATGCGGCGCCGGCAACTACACACTGGCGCTGCTCGATCATCTCCCGCATCTGCAGGCAACACTCATCGACCTGAGCCGGCCAATGCTCGATCGCGCCGCTCAGCGCGTTTCGGCCGCCACTTCGGGAGCCGTTCGCACTATCCAGGCCGACATCCGGGATCTGGCGGTGGATGAGGGCTCGGTCGACATCATCCTGGCCGCCGCCGTGCTTCACCACCTGCGGGACGACGGCGAATGGGATGCTGTTTTTGAGAAACTGCACCGGTGGCTGCGGCCCGGCGGCGGGCTCTGGATCTACGACATGGTGACGCATGATTCGGCTGCGGTGCAGGCCCTCCAGTGGGCCCGCTATGGCGAGTATCTCGCGGGATATCAGGGTGATGCCTATCGCGAAAAGGTCTTCGCCTATATCGAAAAGGAAGATACTCCGCGTCCGCTGCCGTGGCAATTGGACCGGCTGAAGGCGGCGGGATTCCGCAGCGTCGAAATCCTGCACAAGAACGGCCCTTTCGCGGCATTCGGCGGCATCAGGTAGCTGCCGGCTGCGACCGGATTGGTAGACCACAGTCACACGCAGAGCGCCAGCATATCCCCCGGAATCGGCGCGTGAAAGCTCAGCCCAAGGTCCTCAAAGACAACATCGGAACAGTGCAGCGCCTGCCGGTTCAACAGCAGTTTCTCCGCCAGCAGCGGCGTGTAGCCCGTCTTTAGGAATTCGATGTACAGGTTCTCGTCGGGGCCGTAGATCTTGTCCCCCACGATCGGATGGCCGGCGTGCGCCGCATGCACCCGGATCTGGTGCATCCGCCCCGTCACCGGTTCCACCCGCGCCAGAGTGAAGCCCCTGCTCCGCGACACGGGGAGAAAAAGTGTCCGAGCCTGCTTGCCCCCAGGCACCACTCCTCGGCGCATCAGAACACGGGAAGCGGGGTGTTTTCCGATCGGTCCGTCCACTTCAATGGGCTCTGTCATATTGCCGGACAGGACGGCATAGTATGTCTTAGATACCCTCCGCCGCGCCACCGCCGCCTGCAGTTCACGCCCCGTAGCCCCGTCCTTGGCAAAAAGCACCACCCCGCTGGTTTCACGGTCGAGCCGAAAAGGCATGTGCAGCGGATCACATCCGGTCCACTGGCGGCACGCCCCTATCAGGCTCGACCAAGGCCCACACTTCGAGGGATGGCAGACCACCAGCGGCGGCTTGTTGACCACAAGCCAATGCGCATTCTCCTCCAGAATCCAGGAGCGGAGTTCCTCACTTGTGATGAGCCAACCCCAGGGTGCTGCGGGCATTCTGTTCCAGGGTACCAGGGGGTACCAGACCGGAAAAATAGGGCCCAGTGCAGAATTCTCGTGGCAACACCCAAGGTTTGAACTAAGATTGCACAAGGGGGGAAGTAGTTCCCTTTTGGGTGACGTGTATTTGCTTTGTAGTCATAAGCAAATACAACATCACGCTCAGCGTCAATCGGAGGATGCGGTAAATCATGGGATCAACGGCGTTCGGCCGGAGTGTCTTCACTGCGATTGCAGTCAACTTTGTCTTTTGTTCGGCCGTTGGCGCACAGGTCCAGCCCATTCGCATCAACTGTGGTGGTCCGAACTTTACTGGCACGGACGGAGTGACGTGGCAGGCGGACCGGTACTATGTCAGCGGTGGGAACCTCTACACTTCCGATCTCGTGCAGGGCACTCCTGATCTGATGCTGTATCGTGCCGGACGCTACAGCCTTTACACGGACTTCTACTACCAGATCCCGGTGGCGAACGGGTCCTATCGAGTGAAGCTGAAGTTCGCCGAGATTCAGTACTACACGGCAGGATCGCGGGTGTTCCACGTGGACCTCAACGGGACCCGCGTTCTAACGAATTTCGACATCGTGCAACAGGCGGGCGCCGCGCGCTTTGCCACCGACCGGGAGTTTACGGCCAACGTGACGAATGGCCAGATCCGACTGGACTTCATCGGCGTGTTTCGCCGCGGATTGATCAACGCGATCGAGATCACCTCACTCGGCGTGGCGGGGCCCTCCATGTCAGTGGCGCCGTCCGCGTTAAGCTTCGCCGCCACCGCTGGCGGAGGGAACCCGGCCGCCCAGGGAATTAACGTAGCAATCACAGGCGGTTCCCTCAATTGGACGGCCTCGGCAAACCAGCCGTGGCTCGCGGTCGCGCCGGCTTCCGGTTCGGCCTCCGCCGTCGCCGCTGTTTCCGTCAACACCGCTTCGCTCGCCGCGGGCACGCACACCGGTGCGGTCACGTTCACAGCGAACGGGGTGTCACAGACCGTCAACGTCACATTAAATCTTGCGGCCCCGCCCAGCCTTTCCGTAGCCCCGGCGGCCTTGTCGTACAACGCCAACCTGGGCGGCGCAAATCCGGCCGCACAGCCGCTGACGGTGACCGTGACAAGTCCGCCGGTGGCGTGGACGGCGTCGTCGAACCAGTCGTGGCTCACGGTCAGTCCGGTTTCGGGGTCCACTTCGGCGACGCTAACGGCGTCGGTGAACATCGCATCATTGGGCGCGGGAACCTATACGGGGGCGATCAGCGTCAATTCGTCCCTTGGGCTGCGCACTGTGCCGGTGACGCTGAACATCACCTCGCTGCCCAGCCTGTCGCTATCGCCGGGCGCCATGACCTTCACCGGCCCTTCAGGGGGAACGAACCCGAGCCCGCAGCAGGCCGCCATCACCATCGCCAATGGCTCAGCCAATTGGACTGCGGCTTCCAGCCAGCCCTGGCTGTTGGTTTCGCCTGCCTCCGGAAGCGCGTCTGGCGTGATCACGGTGTCGGTAAACGCGGCCTCCTTGGCGGCGGGATCGCACAACGGGACGATTACGGTGACCGCCCCGGGCGCGGGCGGGTCGCCGGCCGTGGTCAATGTGACCCTCACCCTGACATCCCCGCCGGGTTCGGCTCAGCCCATTCGCATCAATAGTGGCGGGCCCGACTATACGGGGCCGGCCGGCACGTTCCTGTCGGATCGGCACTTCTCGGGCGGCGGAAACTATTACACATCGGACGGTATTCTGGGCACAGGGGACCTCCAACTGTACCGGTCCGCGCGGTACGGCGTGTACACGGATTTCTACTACCAGGTTCCGATTGCCAATGGCTCCTATCGCGTAAAGCTGAAATTCGCCGAGATCCAGTTTTGGACCGTGGGGTCTCGCCGGTTCCATGTGGACGCCAACGGGGCTCGGGTGTTGCCGAACTTCGATATCGTGCAGCAGGCGGGAGCGGCCCGGACGGCCGTGGACCGCGAGTTCGTGGTGGATGTCACGGGCGGGCAGATTCGACTGGATTTCATCGGAGTGACGGGCAGGGGACTGGTGAATGCCATCGAGATCACACCGTTGGCCGCAGCGGTTTCGTCGATGTCGGTGGCGCCGGCGGCGCTTGCCTTCTCCGGGCCGGGGACGCAGCAAGTGGCGGTTAGTATCACGAATGGGCCGCTCAGTTGGACGGCGGCGGCGAATCAGCCCTGGCTTTCGGTAACGCCGGCGGCGGGTACGGCTTCGGGCAATGTGGCGGTGGCGGTCAACGCTGCTTCGCTCACTCCGGGCACTCATACCGGCGCGGTCACCATCACGGCCAACGGCTCCACACAGACCGTCAATGTCACCGTCAACATCGCCACGCTCTCCCTAGCTCCCGGTTCGCTCACGTTTAACGGGTCGGGGACGCAGCAGGCGACGGTCACCGTCACCAACGGGCCGCTCAGTTGGACAGCGGCGGCGAATCAGCCTTGGCTCTCGGTGACTCCGGCGGCGGGTACGGCTTCGGGCAATGTCGCGGTGGCGGTCAACGCCGCTTCGCTCGCCCCCGGCACGCATACCGCCAACATCACCTTCAACGCCAATGGTGCATCGCAAACGGTAACAGTCACCCTGAACCTCTCGGCCCTGACGGTTGCGCCCGGTTCGCTCACCTTCATCGGACCCACCGGCGGGACGCAGCCTGCCCCAAAGGGCGCAACCGTGTTCCTCAGCGGCGCTCCAACAACCTGGACCGCGCAGACCAGCCAACCATGGCTGCAAGTATCTCCGGCCTCGGGGACGGCGTCGGCGGAGGTCCTGATCTCGGCCATCACCACCGGTCTGGCAACGGGCGTCTACACCGGCGCCGTCAACTTCAACGCACCTGGCGCGGCGGGTTCGCCCGGCGTGCTCAGCGTGACACTCCACGTGGCGCCGCAGTTATCGGCCACCCCCGGGGGGCTCGCCTATTTCGCCACCGCGGGCGGCGCGGCACCATCTTCTCAAACATTCCTTGTCCAGCCAACAGCGGCGAACGTCCCGTGGACGATCGTGAAACAACGGCCGTGGGTCACGATAAGCCCGGTAGCGGGAGTAGGTCCGGGCACCGTGACGGTCAGTGTGAATCACTCCGGTCTGGCGCAGGGCATTTACAACGACGTAATCGTCGTTTCGGCCAGCGACAATACGAACGCGCCGGCGGACGTCTTCCTATCGCTGAACGTCAGCGCGGCGCAGTCCGGCCCGCGGGACTTCTATGTTTCGCCCACCGGACTGCCAGGCAACGATGGCAGCCTGGGCGCGCCCTGGGATCTGGTGACGGCGCTGGCGCATCCGCAGGCGGTGCGGCCCGGTGATCGTATCTGGGTCCGGGGCGGGATCTACGGCAACGGGCAGAACACGTTCTTCAACCGGCTGGCGGGATCGGCTGGTTCACCAATCCTGCTGCGGAACTATCCCGGTGAGCGCGCCACAATCAACGGATATATTCAGGTGGGGTGCTGTGATGGCAATCCGGATCCCAGCCAGGGCGCCAACGTCTGGGTGTGGGGACTGGAATTCATGAACACGAATCCGGACCGCACGGGCTGTTCGGCCGGACCTCCGTGCTGGGGCGCAACGCCCAGCAGGCCGGGCGTTGACGTGTGGGCGCCGGGAGCGCGGCTGATTAACAACATCATCCACGACACGACGCAGGGCGTAGGCTGGTGGAAGGAATCCACGGATTCAGAACTCTACGGAAACCTGATTTACTACAATGGTTATCAGGCGCCGGATCGCGCCCACGGCCACGGCGTTTACTCTCAGAACGGCACGGGACTGAAGAAGTTACTGGACAATATCCTGTTCGACCAGTTCGGCTTTGGCATGCACCTGTACGGAAGCAGCGCGTCGCTGGTGCGGAATTACCTGATCGAGGGGAATATCTCCTTCAATAACGGCGCGATCTCGACGAACAGCCACGTGACGGATAATCTGCTGGTGGCCGGTGGCGCGGGCGACGCGGGCGGTATCACGGTGCGGAACAACCACTTCTATTACGTTCCGGAGCGCGATTTGGGCCGCAGCGAACTTGGCTTCGCTTTCAGCGTCCAGAATCAGGACCTGATCGCCACAAACAACCACTTCATCGGGGGTTATGAGAGCGCCGCACTGTGGCGCTGGCAGTCAGTGACCTTTACCGGAAATACCGTCTACGCCAGGACCTGGACAAAGATAGGACTGGACACCGGAACCGTTCCCTTCTCAAACTATCTGTGGGACAACAACACTTATTATGGAGCCAGCAACTTCCGCATCAACGGCCTGTGGCGGGAGTACAGCATCTGGAGGTCCACCAGCGGGTTTGACGCTAACAGCGTGAACAACCAGAGCGATCCAACCGGAGTGTGGGTGTTTGCCAGACCGAACGCCTACGAAACCGGGCGCGGCCACGTGGTGGTTTACAACTGGACGGGGCAGAGCCAGGTGATGGCCGATCTGTCGGCGATCCTGACGCCCGGAATGGCGTTTGAAATCCGGGACGCGCAGAACTTCTTCGCAACTCCCGTGGCGGCGGGAGTCTACGCCGGCGGTCCGGTGGCGATTCCGATGACCGGCCTGTCGGCGGCGGCGCCGGTTGGCGCAGTTCCTACGGCGCCCGTTCATCCCGGCCCGCGCTTTGCCACCTTCGTGGTGTTGCCGCAGGGCACGGCGCCCATCCTGCGTTGACGGGGACGTTGCAAGGAGGGTCCGGTAAGTTCTACGGTAGTAGATTGCGGAACTTTCTCATCTTATCAGTACTGCTCGCGGGCCCGGCCGCCGCGCAGCCGCCCACGTTCAATGAGTCGGGCGGCGTGGTTTCACTCGAGGCCGAGAGTGGAACAGTGGTCAATCGCACTCAGGGGTGGACGCTGAGAACAAACGTCGGTGGATACTCCGGCTCGGGGTTTCTGGCGGCGGAGCCCAACAACGGCACAAACTACATCCGGGGATTCGTGGGAGTAGCGCCGGAGGTGCAGTTCCGCGTGCGGTTCACGCAGGCGGGAACCTACCATGTGTGGGTACGCGGATATTCGGGCGGGGCCGGAGACGATTCGGTGCATGCCGGCCTGAATGGCGTTGCGGCCAAGTCATCGGCGGCGATTTCGGAATTTGCGCCCGGAGCATGGAACTGGTCGCGCGACGCCGAAGGCAGGGTGCGTACGGCCACGCTGGCCATCCCGGGCCCGGGCGTTCATACCATCAATGTGTGGATGCGGGAGGACGGTTTCCGCTTCGACAAGCTGGTGCTGACGTCGAGCGTGGGGTTTCAGCCGTCGGGCACGGGGCCGGCCGAAAGCGCACGGGATGTGGCGCCGCCGCCGCCCGCGCTCAGCGTCACACCCACTTCGCTTTCCTTTAACACCGTGGCGGGCAGCAACCCGGCGGCGAAGCCCCTGTCGGTGGCATTCTCCAGCGGCACGCCGGGCTGGACCGCAGCTTCGTCCCAGGCTTGGATTCAGATCTCTCCCACTTCGGGGACAGGCGCGGCTACGGTAAACGTATCGATCAACGCTGCGACTCTGGCGGCGGGAAACCATTCAGGGTCGGTTACCCTCACCTCACCCGGGTCGCAAAACTCGCCGGTGACGATCAGCGTGAACCTTGTGGTGGCTCCGGCGGATCCACCGCGCACGGAGTTCTATGTGGCGCCGAACGGGACCAGCGGCGGCGACGGCACCATCGGCCGCCCCTGGGACATTTTTACGGCCATGGCGCATCCGGCGGCAGTGAAGCCGGGAGGGACAATCTGGGTCCGGGGCGGCGAATACGGCGATCACAATACGGTGCTAAGGGTATCGCTGGTGGGCACCCTGGCAGCGCCGATCATCGTACGCGCCTACCAGGGGGAACGGGCCGTGATCAAGAGCTACACACAGGTGGGCTGCTGCGATGACCAGATCGCGCCGGAAGAAGGCTCCTACGTGTGGATATGGGGCCTGGAGTTCACCAGCCCCGTGGTGTCCCGCACGGGGAAACTGCCAGGACTCGACGTTTTCGCGACAAGGTCAAAGCTGATTAACAACGTGATCCACGATACCCAGCAGGGAATCGGGTTCTGGCGCAGCGCCCTGAACGCGGAGGCGCACGGCAACATCATCTACAACAACGGGTATAACGATATTGACCGGGGACACGGCCACGGGATCTACTCCCAGAACGACACGGGCGTCAAACAATTGACGGACAACATCATTTTTAACCAGTTCGGCTGGGGCCTGCATCTTTACGGCACATCGAACTCCGAGGTGCGGAACTACAACATTCAGGGAAATATCTCGTTCAACAACGGCATCCTGTCGGGTGAACGTTCGGATAACATTATTTTGGCGGGCGGCGCCAGCGGATTGTCGGGCATGACGGTGCAACACAATCATTTCTACATGACACCGGAAGCGGAGCAAGGGAACAACCAGATCGGCTGGATATTCAGTTCGTCGAACGTTGATGCGGTGGTATCGGATAATTACTTTATTGGCGGCCGGTTCACGCTAGTGGCGTTCGGCTGGAAATTTCTGACGATGGTGCGCAACCGGCTGTACTCCCGTATTACGCAGGTATGGCTGGACACGCGGGTGAACGGTATCGCGAACGTTGTTTGGGGCGACAACATCTACCATGGCGCCTCGAACTTCAACCTGAACGGGCAGGTAAGAGACTTCAATGGGTGGAAGAGTGCAACCGGCTTCGACGTGAATGCGTCCTTCACAACAAGTGCGCCCACGGGTACACAAGTAGTAGTACGGAAGAATCAGTGTGAGGAGGGGCGTGGTCACATTGTAGTCTACAACTGGAACTCGGCGGGGAGTGTGATGGTGAACGTGTCGTCGATTCTCTCCCCTGGGATGCAGTACGAAATCCGGGACGTCCAGAACTTCTATGGGGCGCCGGTGTTGAGCGGAACATACGGGGGCGGCAGCCTCAGCCTCCCCATGAATCTGTCCACCGTCGCGCTTGCGCACGGCGGATCGGTGGTGGCGCCGGCTCACACGGCCCCAAGATTTGGGGTATTCGTGGTACTAATCCCTGGCGGTGGGCGGAAGATCTGCTGAGAACTTGCCGGGCTGGTGTAATTCTTACCGGCCGCTCCGGGTGTCATTTTCCGGCTTCAGGAGTACTATGCGGCATGTGATTTTCTGCGTTTGCCGATAGTTGCGGCCCCCCCTCAAAGCGGCTAGGGAAATGGCCGCGAAATTGCATAAGGGACTATAACGGGACGAGTACCAAGCTCGTCGGCTATCGGAGGGAAAGTCCCACCCTGCTTTTCCAATCGGAGGAAAGGCTGTGCTCCCTAAAGCTTGAACTGCGTCCAATTGCGCCACTCGCGTGTTCCCCGACGTGCGACGGCGGAATCCGCCATGCCGAAAGCGGATTCGGGACCAAAACTACATAAGGACTAAGGAGTTTCGAGATGAAGTTTCTCGATGTATGCCGGACGTGTGTTTACACGAAGAAGATGCTGTTGCCTTGGCTTGTCACTGGTTTCCTTGGCCTGCTGCTTCCGGCAACTGCGCAGACGGTCCGTATTAACTGCAATGGCAGTGCGGAGTTCACCGCGGCTAATGGGACCAAGTGGTCTCCTGATAAGTATTTCATTGGTGGCGCGAATCACTGGACATCACAAGCGATTCTCAATACCTCCGACGTGGACCTTTACCGCTCGTCGAGGTATAGCATTTATACTGACTTCGCATACGAGATACCGCTGAGCAACGGCACTTATCGCGTCACACTCAAATTCTCAGAGAACCACTATTGGGGCCCTGGCTACCGGGTGTTTCACGTGGACGCCAACGGAGCGCGCGTGCTGGCAAACTTCGACATCGCCCAAGCCGCCGGCGCGGCGCGCAAAGCGGTGGACAAGCAGTTCACGGCAAGCGTCACGGGCGGCAAGCTGCGGCTGGATTTTGTGGGAGTGAAGCAGCGGGCGATGGTGAGCGCGATTGAAGTGGTGCCAACGGCCGCCGCGCCGGCCAGCCCCGCGCCGGCAGTATCGACGGTATCGCTGTCGGTATCGCCAACCAGCGCCACGCTGAGCCCTGGCGGGCAGAGGGCATTCACCGCGAACGTGGCGGGCACTACCGATACTCGCGTCGTATGGTCGCTACTGACCGCCGTCGGCTCCATTTCGAGCACGGGCGTCTACACCGCGCCATCCAGCATCGCGCAGACC
>JANRLE010000250.1:0-8425 GCA_033762895.1 Bryobacteraceae bacterium
CCATCCACTTGCGCGCGGCCATGTTCAGCCGCATAATCGCACACGCGGATGGGCCCATTTACGACGGCTTCCACCCATTGGGTGCGCAGCAGCTCACCGAGAGCCGTGGAATCAAGCCTCGATCCCTCCAGGCTCCACAGCCCAGTCTCTCCGTACTCGCCGTCAGCGCCGTCCCGGCCGATGAGCATCCACCCGCCCTCCGGATCAGTGCCCGCCAACAGTTGCGCCAGCCGTTGGATCGCCTGTGGCAGTCCGGCGCCCGGCGCGACCGCGATTCCCTGCCGGCTTCCGCTGCGAATCAGCACCAGCGGAAAGCCCCTGCCTTCAGTGGAGGCGGAGGTGTCGTCCCAGGCCCAGCGAGCAAACAGCAGCGAACGCGGCTGATGGATAATAAGCGCCTCTTCCACACGTGGCGGACCGTTGGAGTCCCAAAGCGCGAGTTCGCGCACGGCCCGCTCCCGGTCCTTGCGGTATTCCACTTCGTCGCGCCGCAGCAGTTCCTGCTCCGGACGCCATTCCTCCACTCCGGCAAGCACGGCGTCAAAGGCGGGATTGAGGCCGCGTTCGTCCATCCGGCGAACCGCGTCTTCGAACATACGGCTGAAACCGTCGGCCTCTAGCGGCCGGCCCCGCCGTTTGGCAGCCAGGGCGATCGAGGAGAGGCGTTCGGCCAGCGGGCATGAGATGGGCAGCCCCAGCCTTTCGCTGTTGGCGTAGAAAGCCAGCAGCATCGCCAACCGGTCCCGCAACGGGCGCCCTTCCAGCGCGCGGCGCACCAGAAACATCGCGCACAGCGTGTCGAACCCGCACGGGTCGGGCGCCACAAACAGCACTTCCTTCCCCGCCTCAATCGCCGGCCGGAACTTGCCCTGTAACTCCTGGGCGCGGCGCAGCGCCGTTGCCGAAAGCGACGGTCCTACCGCGATACTCGCCGGTCCGGGGAGTCCAAAACGGATCTGCGGAATTTCTTCACCCGGAAGTTTGCCGCCGCTCCTTGAGATGAAATAATACGAGATGGCCACTTTCTGACAGTGTAATATGAGTCCTGTAACCGTGGGGATGTTTCTGCTGACATCCTTCCTTCCCGCGCAGCAGACCCCGCCGCCAGCCGCCGCGCTGCCCAAGCCCGAGGCGCAAGCCCAGGAGCGCGCCGGGGAACGAACGCAGCTCAATCTTCTGGGCCAGACCGACACCACCAAGGGCGAAAGCCGCCGCAACGAAAATGTCCAGTTCAATCTCATCGACACAAACACGGTCCGCGAGTTGAATATCCGCCTCGGCGCCACCGCCACGATCTTCAACGAATTCCGCGCGGGGGAGGGCTACTTCGGCGGCGAGTACGGAAACAGGCCCGTCCCGGTCCTGCATCTGCCTCCCGCGCCGAAGCTCTCTTCGGCCCATGGAAACCTGTGGTTTGCGCACAACAACAGTATTCTCAGCGCCCGGTCGTTCTTCCAGGTGGGCGCGGTGCAACCCGCCCGCGAGAATGACTACGGCTTTCAGTTCGGATCAAAGCTCGGACGAAGACATTTCTTTTCCGCCGACGGCCGGCAGCAGAAGCTGCGCGGGCAGGTGAACGGCAATGTCCTTGTGCCTCTGGCCAGTGAGCGCACGCCGCTTGCCGCTGACCCGGCGATCCGCGCCATTGTTTCGCGCTATCTCTCGGTCTACCCCAACGAGTTACCCAACCGTCCGGACATCGATCCAAGAGCGCTGAACACCAACGCTCCGCAGCGAATTAATACCAACTCCGCCACCGGGCGGTGGGATTCGGAACTGGATACCAGAAGCCGCCTGGGCTTTTCCTACGCCTTCACCAATCAACAGGTGGACTCATTCCAGTTCGTCGCCGGCCAGAATCCCGACACCGACACGCATTCCCACACGGCGAAGCTCACGCTGTCACACACCTATTCGCCCTCCACCACGGCCCTGTTCTCGGCCGGCTTCGACCGCGTCACCACTCTGATCCGCCCCGAACCCAACGCCGTCGGCCCCACCGTGAGCATCTCCAACTTCATTGCCGGTCTGGGGCCGCCGCCGCCCATTCCGATCATCCGCGCCCAAAACAAGTTCCGTTACGGGGCGCAGTTGGCGCAACTGCGCGGCAATCACAACTGGACTTTCGGCGGGCAGATCATCCGCGCGCAGGTGAATGGCAAGGAACAGGACGGCGAGCGCGGCATCCTTACTTTCGCCAACGATTTCGGGCGCGACGCGGTGACGAACTTCCGCATGGGCACCGGATCGCTGTTCACGCTGGCGCTGGGCAGCACTCATCGCGGTTTTCGCGCCTGGTATCCGCTGCTCTATGCGGGGGACAAATGGCAGCTCAGCCCGAATATCACACTGGACTACGGAATCCGCTACGAAGCCTCCACCCGTCCCGTGGAGGTGAACGGGCTGGACAGGATCCCGTTCCCCTGCGACTGCAACAACCTGGCGCCCCGCGCCGGCTTCGCCTGGCGGCTGCCTCCGCGCTGGGGGCGGATCCGCGCCGCCTACGGCCTGCATTACGGCGAGATTTTCGCCACCACTTACGGCCAGACGCGCATGAGTCCCCCCGCCAGTTACCGCCTGGTGGTGGGCCAACCCGATATCCGCAATCCGTTTGGCGATCTGCGGGCCGATAACATTCCACCCGGATTACTAAGTGGCGAGTTTCTGATCTCCCCTGACATGGTAACCCCCTATTCCCACCAGTACAACATCAGTTGGGAGCCGGAGTTGCGGGGCGAATGGCGGGTGCAACTGGCCTACGTCGGCAGCCGCGCCATGAAGCTGTTCCAGATGTGGTTTGAGAACCGGGCGCAGCCGGTGGCGGGCGTGCCGCAGATCTCGGCCACCATCAACCAGCGGCGGCCCGATCCGACGAAACTCGAAGTATTCCGCCTGCTCAACGCGTCGCGCGGTTACTATGACGCGGCGCGCGCCTCGCTGATTGTGCCAAGAAAAGCGCGTTTCAGCGGAGAGGTTTCCTACTGGTTCGGCAAGGCCATCGATCTGGGCAACGACTACACGGCCACGCTTTCCGGAGTGGACGCCCGGCAGGGGCGCAGCCAGGCCGAAGACGGCGTGCATGCGGACTTGCGCGGCCGCAGCTCATTCGACCAGAAACACTCTTTCCTGTTGCGCGGCGCCTACGATCTGCCGGGCGGCTTCGCCCTGTCGGGGGTTCTGCTGCTGAAGGACGGCACGCCGTTTTCCGTCGAAACCGGATCGGACGCGCCTGGTTTCGGTAACGTCGATGGCCAGGGCTCCGACAGGCCGGACCTTGTCGATCCCGCGGTGTTGGGACGCAGCCTCGGCAATCCGGATACCTCCACCAGCCTGCTGCCCCGATCGGCCTTCCGCTACATCCAGGCCACGCAGGCGCGCGGCAACCTGGGCCGCAACACCTTCCGCCGCGGCCGGATCGCCAACGTCAATTCCGCAATCACACGCAACTGGCGGCTGGCCGGAGAACGGGCGCTGGAGTTTCGCGCCGAGTCGATCAACTTTCTGAATACGCCTCAGTTCTCTGAACCCGTGAAAGAGCTCACCTCGCCGAGTTTCGCGCGCATCACCAACACGTTGAACGACGGGCGGACCTTTCGCTTTCTGCTGCGATTCCGCTTCTGAGTCTTAGGAGAACAGGCCGCTCAGTTCCTTCGACGACGTCGGGAAGGCCGGCATCGCGGTTCCCATCGCTCGATTGGCAACAGCGAGATAGAGGTCCCCGATCGTGCCGGTGGTCCTGGTGTGGCGGCCCGTGGCCAGTTTGCCCGCATGGCCCGCCACAATCACCGACAGCCCGTTATTCTTGTGGTCATTAGCTTCGGCGTGTTCATGCACAAAGATCAGGCTGGTGTGGTCCAGCAGGTTCCCGTCGCCTTCCCTGGTTGCTTTCAACTTGCCCAGCAGCCAGGCGAACTCCTCCACGTGCCACTTGCAGATATCGCGCATGATGCGCTGGCCGTCGGGACCGTCGGCCCCCGGCGCTTTTCCGTCCCGATGCGTATAGTCATGATGGCGGGCGGCGGTGTAGCCGAGCCACGGGAATCGCGAAAGCCCCTGGCACTTGGTTAACATGTAGGAGGCGACGCGCGTCTGCCCGGAGGCGAGCGCATGCACCAGCAGTTCGCTCTGCAGCTTGGCGATGCGCGGCCAGTCTTTCATATCGCCATCAAAATCGGGCGGATCCACTTTCCGGTACTCGGGCGGGAGGCTGGCAATGGAGCGCTCCACATCGCGCACCGACGCCAAGTGCTCTTCCAGCCGCACCTGATCCTCCCGTCCCAGCGCCTTGCGCAATTGAGCGGCGTCTTCCTGCACTGCATCGAGCACGCTGCGCTTGCGATTCACCCAGCCCTGGTCACGCGCCCCAAACAGCCGGTCAAACAGTTTGTGGGGCAGCATCTCGGGCGGCAGCGCCCGGTCATAGCCGGCCCAGCTCATGTTGCGCTGCACGCTTTCGCCGAACGATTCCTGCGAAACACCGATTTGCAGAGAGCGGAAGCGGCTGTCGCCGCCCACCTTGGCCGCAATGGCCTGATCGATGGAAGCGCCGCCGGCGCCGCGGCCCGTAAACTGCGTGCCGGTCATCAGCGCGCTCATCGAACGGTGATGATCGTTGCCCGGCCCGGGCAGCCGCGCCGCCGGATTGTCGAGCCCCGTCACGATATGGATATCTTCGCGGAACGGCGCCAGCGGAGCAAGGCACGGCGTCATCACAAAATCAGTGCCGGTCTCGGTGGGAATCCAGTAGCGCTCCACCACCCCGTTGCCGTTGAACCACAGGACAAAGCGCGAAGGCGCGGTCTTCTTGCCATCGGTTGCAGGCGCGGCATAAGCCGACCCCTGGGAGTTGAACATCGCCACCAGCGGCGGCAGTCCTACCGTCACCGGCGCACCGGCCAGCGCGGACACACCGCGCAGAAACAGGCGTCTGGAAACCGATCGATCCTTCGTGATTACATTAGCCATGTCAGTTCTTTCCTGCCTCGGGGAACGTGCTCCACTTCGCCAGCGCGATCATCATCTCCTGAAACTGAAAGCCGCTGCGCTCAAAATCGGCGAATGACCGCTCAATCACAACCTTATCGGCGCCCTTCTCGTGGCGTCCCGCCATCCAGCGGAACAACTGTTTGACGACACACTGCTGGCATTGCGGGGTTGCTGCCAAAATCTTACCAAGTTCACGCGGCGAAGAAAAGGCCGAATCCTTCAACCCAACCACGCTCCCGCTGGTGTCCAAATCCAGATCCACATCTTTTGGGGGGTCGTTGCGATTCTCCCTGTTGGGGAAGATCGTCAGGTGCAGCTTTTCCCGATACCGGCCAATGGCGTCAAATTTTTCCAGCCCAAAGCCGATGGGATCGATCAGCGAATGGCAGCTTGCGCAACTCTCGTTGCTCAGATGGATGCCCAGCCGTTCACGCTGCGTCCGTGGGGTGTCCTTGGTCACCGGCGGCAGGTTCGCGTTCACGCCCGGCGGAGGCTGCGGCACATCCTGGCACAGGAACTGCTCGCGCACGAACAGACCCCGCGCCGTGGGCGAGGTTTCCGCCGGCTTCGACGTCATCGTCAGAAAGCTGGCGTGGCCCAGAATGCCGGCGCGGTGCGTGGCATCGGCCAGCATCACTTTGTCGTACTCGGCTCTGGGGACGGGAACATCGTAAAGCTTCGCCAGATCGGAATTGACGAACGTGTAGGCGGCCGAGTAGAACTCCATGAAGTTGCGCTTGTTCCAGACCAGTTCCGACACCAGGCGCCGCGTCTCCTCGGTCATGGCCAGGGTCAACTCCGGCGTGAACTGAGCGTACAGGCGGCGGTCCCGCACCGTGCCCGCAAGCCTGTCGAAACGCAGCCATTCGGCCAGGAATTCGTCCACTGATTCGCGCGCCCGTTCGGATTGCAGCATGCGCCGCATCTGGCGGTCCAAGCCCTCCGCCGTGCTCAGTTCGCCCTTGGCCGCCGCGGTGAGCAAAGCTTCATCCGGCATCGTGTTCCAAACAAAGTAGGACAGCTTCGAAGCTGTTTCATAGGGCCGCAGTTGCGGATCCAATCCGTTTTCTGAGCGCATCAGGAAATTTGGCGATTGCAGCATCACCTCAATCACCACCTGCGCTCCGGCCTGCAGGCTCCTGGCCGCCGCCGCCTCGGATGCAAACAGTTTGGAATAGCGGGCCAGTTCGGTTGGCGAAAGCGGACGGCGGAAGGCACGCCGGCCAAACTCGCGCAGGAACCGGTCCCGGCAGGCCGCGTCGTCGTAGGATTTCCCTTTGCACGGAATCAGTCCCTGCGGGTCACCTCCCAGAAAAGCTTTCTTCGCCAGTTTCTCGGCGGCCGCGGCATAGGCTTCGGCCAGCAGCGGTGAGGTGTTCTGCGCCAGGTATTGATTGCGGAAGCCGCCCACGAAATCTTCGGGCGGGAACTGATCGGCCACGCGAGAGTTATCGCCCAACAGATCGCGAATCGTGTTGTTGTACTGGCTGTGGGTCAGGCGCCGCAGGATCGGGCCTTCGGCGAACGGCTTGTTCTCGCTAAGCTTTACCCGCAGCGTTTCCAGTGGCGCAGTGGCCAGATAGTCCACCCAGGCGCGCAGCGCGGTTTCCTCTTCGCTGCCCGGCTTGATGCGTTCACCGCCGGCATGAGGCACGCGTTTGGTCGGCTTGGACAACAGCAGCGACTTGGAAGGATCGGCGCGATCGACAAACGCGCTCATCGATCTGCCAAAGGCCTCCACCTGTTCGGTGGTCAGCTTGCCCTCCGGGAAGCGCAGCCTGGTAGGCGACGCCACGCCGTTTTCGTTGTGGCAGCCCGCGCAATTGGCCTTTTCAAGAACCGGATAGACGGACCTGGCGAAATCAACCGCCGCCAGAGGCAAGGCGATCCACAACAACACGAACACGGACACCATGAACAATATTTTATACGGCATTCAGGCTTTCGCCGGAGAGATTTTTCCGGTTTTCGCTTGCACCATCGGAACATGGGGACACTCGGGCTGCTTCTGGCGATCTCTTCGGCCGTGTTGAACACCGGTTCCACGCTGCGCAATGGGTGCGATTCCGACGCCGAAACGGTGGCCGTGCTGCCTGCAGGAGCCGCGGTGGAAGTACGATCATCCATCTCCGGCGGAGCGGGCACATGCTACAAGGTGGCCGCCTCACTCGACGGCAGGCAGGTCACTGGTTACGTGCCCGCAAAGGCCGTCGGAAACAGTGAAGCCTTCGAACAGGCCCGGCGCGGCGCCCGGGGATTCGGTGTTTCCGAACCAGTGCCGGCGCCCGCCCCGGTGGCTGCGAAGGTTCCGGGATCAAACGCCGCCAGCCGCGCCGGCGACCGCATCCAAAGCCTGCTCCAGAGCAATGAACCGGCCGAGGCGCTGACGCTCGCTGAACAGGAGTTGAAGAAGTCGCCGAAGGATCCAGGGCTGCTTGCCCTGGCCGGCCTTGCCTCCTATCGCGCCGACAACCTCGATCGCGCCATCCTTTATTGGAACGACTCGCTGGCCGTTCAACCCAATCCTCAGGTGGAACAACTGCTCGCACGGGCTCGCCGCGAGATGGCGGCCGATGGCGGCTCGGAACGGACCATCGGCGCGCGCGTGGTCATTCGCTATGAGCGCGGCACGGTTTCCCCTCAGCTTGCCCAATCCATGCTCGCCACGCTCGACCAGGAGTATTCGCGCATCTCGGCCGCACTCGGCTGCCGCGCCGCCGAAAAGGTGACCGCCGTCGTCCAGAGCCGTGAAGCTTACATGAGGAGCACCAGCGCGGCCGAATGGTCCGGCGCCATGTACGACGGACGAATCCATGTCCCGGTGTCTCCCACCACCAGGATCGACGCCCGCACGCGCCAGGTGCTGGCCCATGAACTGGTGCATGCCTGTCTGTCCGAACTTGGCCGCTGGCCCGCCTGGCTGCAGGAAGGGCTTGCCCAGAAGTATTCCGGGGAGACACTGCCGCCCGCCGTGTTCACCCGGTTGGAAGATGTCCTGCGCTCCGGCAAACTCCCCAGGCTGAACCAGATGGGACAGTCCTTTGCCAGGCTCAGCGCCGCCAACGCCCAGATCGCCTACGGCGTCGCCTATGTCGCCGCCAGCAAACTGCTGGAACTGACGGCAACCACGGGCATTGGCAACGTGCTGCGCAATCCATCCGAGTTTGAGCGCCTTACCGAGGAAGTGGAACGCTGCCTCGGCGCCGACGGCACTCACTAACTGGCACGACAACCTTCTCCAGATTGACTGCCAAGCAGCCGGTTGCTGTGCCGCGTCCGCATGGGAGCGGCTTACACGGCGGGCTGCCCTAGGGCGGACCCCTAATCGATTGGATCGAGACCTTACGAGAATTGGCAGATTGGTACCGTTGTCCGAAAGCGTTCGCACCTCTAATGTAATACCGAGGACGGTCGCTGCAGCCCGTCACATACAGTGAAA
>JANRLE010000251.1:0-23311 GCA_033762895.1 Bryobacteraceae bacterium
CTCCGAAGGCCAACCGGTATACGAGCAGCCCATTGTCGCCAATGAGGCATCGCTGCCCGTGGACCCGATCGACGCCGCGCCGCCCGGATACACCGAAGCCCAGCGCGGCCAGCCCGGCGGCTTCATCGCCGAATCCGACGTTTTCGACACCTGGTTCACCAGTTCACTCACGCCGCAGATCGTCTCCGGCTGGATGAGCGACCCGGCGCTGCACGCAAACCTTTTCCCCAACGACGTGCGCCCGCAAAGCCACGAAATCATCCGCACCTGGGCCTTTTACACCATCGTCAAGGCGCATCTGCATTCGAACACGATTCCCTGGAAACACGTGGCCATCTCGGGCTGGGTGCTGGATCCGGACCGCAAGAAGATGTCCAAGTCCAAGGGCAACGTGATCACGCCCATCCATCTGCTGGATGAGTTCGGCGCCGACGCGGTGCGCTACTGGTCCGCCAACGCGCGCCTGGGCACCGACACGGCTTTCGATACCAACGTGCTGAAGGTGGGTAAGCGCCTGGTGACCAAGTTATTCAACGCCGGTAAGTTCGTGCTCGGCCAGACCGCGGAAACCCATCCCATCAGCCATCCGCTGGATCTCGCCTTCACGCGGCAGCTTCGCGATCTGGTGGCGCGCGCTACTGACTACTTCGAAAAGTATGAGCACGCGCTGGCGCTCGACGCCATTGAGAAGTTCTTCTGGCGCGGGTTGACGGACAACTACCTGGAACTGGTAAAAGCACGCTCGCGTTCGGAAACCGATGCTGTGGGCCGCGGCTCGGCCGTCGCCACGCTACGCTTCAGCCTGAACGTTCTGCTGCGGCTGCTCGCGCCGTTCGTCCCGTATATCACCGAAGAGGTCTGGTCCTGGGCGTTTGCCGAGGAGACGGGGCATCGCAGCATTCACAAGGCGCCATGGCCTAACGCCGCCGAATTCCCCGGCGCCACCGGAGACAGTGACCTGTTCGAAACCGCGGTTGCGGCATTTTCAGCCATCAACAAGAGCAAGAGCGAGGGCGGCGTCTCCAGTGGCCGGCCCGTCACCAGCGTCTCGCTGGTTTGTACACCGCAGATGGCCCCAGCCCTTCGTTCTGTGATCGATGATGTGATGGGGGCGGTGCGCGCTGCGGTCTGTCAGATCGAGGAGCGCGCGGGCGAGGACCCGGCTCAGGTTGAGGTTGCGGCAATCGCCTTCGAAGGAACGGACAGCTAACGCCGCTCATACCGGCCCATGTACTCCGCCGTTGCGATGACGTGCTTCTGAACCAGCGCATCCAGCGCGCTCCGCTTTGCGCCGGCGGCTAAACCAAGCGCCGCGACATCCAAAGCATGCAGCCGGATGAAGTACCGGTGGGGGCCATGGCCCTTGGGCGGACATGGCCCTCCATAGCCGGGCCGGCCGAAATCATTGGTCCCTGCGCGCACGCCGCCGGGCGCGACAAGGGCCTCCGGCAGCGCGTGCATCGTAGCGGGAATGTCCCACAGCAGCCAGTGATTCCACGTGCCCGCCGGAGCATCCGGATCCTCGACAATCAGCGCGAAGCTGCGCGTCACCGCGGGCGCCCCCATCCACTCGATCCGCGGCGATACGTCTTCGCCCTCGCAGGTGTACCGCCGCGGGATCTGCCCTCCGTCTTCGAAACCCTCCACTTTCAACCGGAACGACATGGCTCACGCAGCTTTCGTTTCCACCGGAATCTGGCGCCGCTCCTCCTTCTTGGCGGCCGGAACCGGCACGCTCACTTCCAGCACTCCGTTCACGTACTCGGCTTTCGCCTTTTCAATCTCCGCCCCTTCGGGCAGCGGAATGGAACGGTAGAACTTGCCATACGATCTCTCACTGCGGAAGTAGCCCTCCCTCTTCTCCTCCGCTTCGTGCTTGCGTTCGCCCTCGATCACCAGTCCACCGGGAACCGCCTCAACCTTGATCTCTTCCTTCTTCATTCCAGGCAGTTCCGCCTTCACCATCATGGTGCCGTTCTTCTGCGTCACCTCGATCGCCGGCATCCACCCCTCGGTTTCAAAAGGCAGCGCTGCCGCCTTCGTGAACGGCCCGTTTTCGAAGAACCGGTCCAACTCCTCTGAAAACCGGCGCATCAGCGAAAATGGACTGACATCCCAAAACCCGGCAGGGGCGGGTGTCCGGGCTGTCTCTTTCTTGACTGCAACTTCTGGCATGGCCTTACTCCTTTCGGGATCGCTCCCATAAGTGCTCATTGCAAGTCGCCTTCCAAACTCCTTCCCCGTTTGGCCATCCCATTGCTAAACCCGAATTGAGGTTTCCGCCATGCAAGCGACGCTCTTGAGCACCGACCCTTACAGCGCGGCGCTCGCTTTCATCCGGGGAGAGATTGAAGTGGAAGGAGACCTGGTGAACGCCGTCCGCCAATGCCTTGGGCAAACCGGCGGAGCAATGCGCCGGGTGTCGAATCTGTTTGGCCGCCTCGCCCCCTGGCGTCTGGCCGATCTGTGGCGCACCCGCGCCGGCACGGCACAAAACATCCGCTTCCATTATGACCGGTCAAATGATTTTTACAGGCACTTTCTGGACCAGCGCATGGTCTACTCGTGCGCCTATTTCCGCCATCCCGGCGAGACCCTGGAAGAGGCGCAACTGGCCAAGCTTGACCACATCTGCCGCAAACTCCAACTCCGCCGCGGCCAACGTTTCCTCGATATCGGCTGCGGATGGGGCGCGCTGGTGCGCCACGCCGCCCGCGAATATGGCGCAAAGGCAACCGGCTGCACGCTCAGCCATCAGCAGACGGCCTTCGCCATCGGGGAAGCCGCAAGCCAGGGATTGCCCGTCGCGATCGAGGAGATGGATTTTCGCGACATGAGCGGCGAATTTGACCGCATCGCCTCAGTGGGAATGTTCGAGCACGTAGGCGCCTGGAAGCTGCGGGCTTATTTCCGCAAGGTGGCCGGGTTACTGGCCCCGGACGGCGTCTTCCTGAACCATGGAATTACCCGTCCCGCCGGTGTCCCCACCGACGCCACAAGTCTCTTCATCGCCCGCCACGTCTTTCCGGGCGGACGAATCCACAGTCTGGGCGAAGTGGTGGAGTCGGCCGAGAATGCCGGCCTGGAAATCCTCGATATCGAGAACCTGCGCCGGCACTATGCGCTCACCTGCCGCGAGTGGGTGCGGCGGCTTCGCGCCAACCGCGAGGCCTGCCTCAAAACCGTGGACGAACAGACCTGGCGAGTCTGGCAGCTCTATCTGGCTGGCTCGGCCGTGGCCTTCGAAGATGGCACACTCGGGCTGCACCAGATCCTGATGGCCAGGCGCGGATCGGCAGCCACGCCCATGACCCGGGACTACCAGTATGCGAATAGTCACCCCTCAGTGTGTGATAACACGTGATTCTCCCCCACGTGATCCTTCACCAGATCAAGGGCGACGTCTACGATCATATCTTCCTGACCACCCACCATCCGCCTGCGGCCCAACTCCACCAGAATCTCCCGCGAATCGATTCCGTAGCGCTGGCTGGCCGCTTCCGCGTGGCGCAGGAAGCTGGAATAGACGCCCGCGTAGCCAAGCGAGAGCGTAGTACGGTCCACCCTCACCGGACGATCCTGCAGCGGGCGAACTAAGTCGTCGGCCGCATCCATCAGCGCGAACAGGTTGCAGTGATGGTCCATGCCCATACGCTCGGCCACCGCGACGAACACTTCCAGCGGCGCGTTGCCTGCCCCGGCGCCCATGCCGGCGAGCGACGCGTCCACGCGCGTGGCCCCATTCTGTACCGCGATAATCGAGTTCGCCACGCCGAACGAGAGGTTATGGTGCGCGTGCATCCCCTTCTGGGTCTTCTCATCCAGTACGTCGTTAAATGCGCGGAACCGCGCTTCCACCTCATGCATCAGCAGCGCGCCGGCTGAATCGGTGACATACACGCAATGCGCGCCGTAGGACTCCATCAGCTTGGCCTGCCGGGCAAGTTCCTCCGGCGGCGCCATGTGCGCCATCATCAGAAACCCGGCCACATCCATGCCCAGGTGGCGCGCATACTCGATGTGCTGGCGTGAGATATCGGCTTCCGTGCAATGAGTGGCGATACGCACCGACCGCGCGCCCGCCGAATAGGCCGCGTGCAGATCCTCCACCGTTCCGATGCCGGGAATCAGCAGCACGGTGATCTTCGCCCGCTTCGCCACTTCCGCCGCAGCCGATACCCATTCCAGATCGGAATGCGCGCCGAAGCCGTAGTTGAAGCTGGAGCCGGACAGCCCGTCGCCGTGGCAGATTTCGATGGCGTCCAGCCCTGCCTCATCCAGAGCCCGCGTGATCGCCACCACATCTTCCACCTTGTATTGGTGGCGTAGCGCGTGCATTCCGTCGCGCAGTGTAACGTCCTGTAAGTAAAGCCGTCTTGAGTTACTCATGCCATCACCCCCGCTAATCTGCCGATCGCCAGATGCTCGCCCGTCCGCAGCGCGGCCGACGTCATGATATCGAGATTGCCGGCGTAGGCCGGCAGGTAGTGCGCCGCTCCTTCCACTTCCAGGAACACCGCCGTTTTTAATCCGGAGAACCGCCCATGCCCGGGAATCAGCAAAGGCCGGTCCGGCGGAATGTGCTCGAACTGCACCGCCTGCTTCAGGCGATAGCCCGGTACGTAACCTTGCACCTCGGCCACCATCTCGCGGATGGAGGCATCGATCACCGCGTCCTCGCAATCTGCGCTGAGGCAGAATATGGTGTCGCGCATGATCAGCGGGGGTTCGGCCGGATTGAGCACAATGATCGCCTTGCCCAGCGCCGCCCCTCCCACGCTTTCAATTGCCCTGGCCGTGGTTTGGGTGAACTCATCGATGTTGGCGCGCGTGCCCGGCCCGGCGGACTTGCTGGCGATCGAAGCCACGATCTCGGCATAGTGAACCTTGGCGTGACGGGCCACCGCGTGAACAATGGGAATGGTGGCCTGGCCACCGCAGCTCACCATGCTGAGATTCGGCGCGCCCAGATACTGGTCAAGGTTGACCACCGGCACCACGTAGGGGCCAATCGACGCCGGAGTGAGGTCAATCAGTTGATAGCCGCGAGGGCGCAGCAATTCGTCGTGGTGTTTGTGGGCCTTGGCGGAAGTGGCGTCAAAGACGATCTGCACGTCTGAGGCGCGCGGCATGCGCAGGAAGCCTTCCACGCCTTCATGCGTGGTGGGCACTCCCAAACGCCGGGCCCGCGCGAGCCCATCGGAACCGGCATCGATTCCAATGAACGCGGCGGGCTCCAGCACGTCGGACTTCCGCAGAATCTTGATCAGCAGATCGGTGCCGATGTTGCCCGATCCGATAATGGCGACAGGGGTTCGAGACACGCCATTATCATATTCCGTTTCGCATCCTAAAAGCGCGGCGGGCCGAATCCGGCCGGCCGGGGACCGAAGGGACGCCCCTGGGGAGCAAATCCTCCCTCAGCCGGTTCGCGGGGCGGCGCCAGCAGGTGGAACCGCATCGCATCGCCGATCGCCGGCTGAAGCTGCGCGGCCTGTTCGAGCGCGGCCAGCTTGGTTCGCTGCTCAGCCGTCAGTACGCCCAGAGCGGTTTCCCGGGCCTGCGTCATGGCCTGTCCCGCCTTCTGGCGAAGCTGCCGGGCTTCGATCATCGCGCGCCCAACGGCGGTGGCGTCCGGGTTCGCGGCGTCCATCAATTGCCGGATGGATCGCTCCTTCTCACGCGCCTGTTCATGCACGGGACGCATGGAAGCCATCGCTTCGCGATTCGCCGCGTTCAGCCGGCTCACCTGGTCCCCGGTCAAATTCAGATATTCGATCAGAGCTTTCGGCTCCGGCGCCATGGGCGGACGCGGCGGTTGGGCCAGCGCCATGGACGCCATCATCAGGGTCAAAGTGGTTAGTTTGAGCATCGTCTTCTCCTGATAGTATAAACGCGCGCCACTCGAATAAGTTCGTTAAGTAAATGAAAAATATAAATTTACGCTCTTAACAATACTTGCTCTGCACCCGGGAAAGCGGTAAATTGGTAGCGAAACCAATGGGCAACGGCGACAAACCCTGGCGATGGATAGCCACACTCAGCGCTTTGGCCCTGGCCCTGGCCGCGCTCGCCTTCCTGCAGGCACGCTGGCTCAACGAACTTCGCACCGCCGATCAGGAACGCGCCATGGAGCACCTGCGCCGCTCGGCGATGCGCATCTCTCAGACTGTCGATCGTGAGATGTTCTCCGCCGTGCGCCTGGTCTTTCGCGGTCCACGGCCGCGCTCGGATGAGTTCGACGAAAACGCGCTGATCGAACGTTGGAGCGAATGGTGGGATGAAAGAAACGCCAACAGTCTTGCCAAAGCTTTGTATCTGGCCGAGAACAGGCCGGGCCAGGATCCCGTACTGCGCCGGTTCCACCCTGAGCGGGCGAACCTTGTTGGCGCCGAATGGCCGTCCGCGTGGGACGAACTCAAACGGCACATCGAATCCTCTCAGGCGGAGCCTGGCCGGTTCCGTGTCTTCTTCGGCCCCATGATCGTGGAGGCCGGTGAGAGCCTGGTGGTGCTGATGCCCCGGCCGATTACCCCTGGCAGGCCGTTTGCTGGCCGCTGGGCGGTGATCGAGTTCGATGCCCGCCGGCTGGCCACGGAAATGCTCCCACGGCTGATCGAAGAGAACCTCGGCGAGGAGTATCAATATTCCCTGTTGCGGCGGTCATCGGGCGATGTGATTGCGGGGGCGGGGCCCAAATTTACGAATCCGGATTTCACGGTCCAGCTTGTGCGCGGCGGCGGAAGAGGCCCAACCCCTGGAGGTCAGCAACCATCGGGACCACCTCCTTCCGAGGAACTCATTGGGCCACCCGGACCGCCCGGACTATGGGAGCTGCGTTTCCGGCATGAGGCCGGTTCGGTGGCGCAACTGGCCGCCGCCACGCATCGCCGCAATGTCTGGCTGAGCCTTGGCGTGCTGGCCGTGATGGCCGCCGCGATGGCGATGGTGGTAGCCAATGCCCGTCGCGCGGGAATGCTGGGCCGGCAGCAGATGGATTTTGTCGCCGCCGTGTCGCATGAGCTGCGCACGCCGATCGCGGCCATGCGGTCGGCCGCAGATAATCTCGCCGACGGCCTGGTTCGCGATGAGGCGCAGGCCCGGCGTTACGGGGAGATGCTGCGCCAGCAGGGGCGCCAACTGGGCGACCTGGTGGAACAGGTGTTGAGCTTCGCCGGCCTGGCCGCTCACGCCCCCTCAAAGAACCCGCGGCCCTCCGCCGTCCCCGAACTGGTGGACCAGGCGCTCACGGCCTGCGCGCCGCTGATCTCCTCTTCGGCCTGCGAAGTGGAAAAGCGAATCGAACCCGGCCTTCCGAACGTGCTCGCTGACTCCACCTGGGTGGGGCTGGCACTGCGCAATCTGATGCAGAACGCCCTGCTGCATGGCGGCGGAAAATGGCTGCGCGTGGACGCGCACCGCAACGGAACCAACTCCCAGCCGCAGGTGGAAATCGCCGTGGAGGACAAAGGACCCGGTATCGAACCCGCCGACCTGCAGCGGATCTTTGAGCCCTTTTATCGTGGCCAGACGGCGGTGCGCAACGCTGTCCGCGGGGCGGGACTGGGGCTTGCCATCGCACGGAAAATCGCCGAATCGCACGGCGGTTCGTTGCGCGCCGAAAGCCGCCCCGGCTCCGGGACGCGCTTCATCCTTTCCCTTCCCGCGGTGAAAAGCTGATGCCCGCCATCCTGCTGGTGGAAGACGAAGCCGCGCTGGCGATGACGCTTACTGACCGCCTGCGCTTTTCCGGCTACGACGTGGACCACGCGGCAAACGGCGCCGAGGCCCTGCGCCTGGCTTCGGAAAAGCCCTACGACCTGGTGATGCTGGACGTGATGATGCCCGGCGCCAACGGCTTTGAAGTGCTGCGCGACATGCGCAAGGGCGGCATGAGCGCGCCCGTGCTGATGCTCACCGCGCGCGGCGAACTGGCCGATAAGCTGACAGGCTTTCAGTCCGGCGCCGATGACTACGTCACCAAGCCGTTTGAGACGCTGGAACTGCTGGCGCGGGTGGAAGCGCTGATCCGCCGCGGCGCGGCAAGCAGACAGCCGATGGGCGTGGTGCAGTTCGGCCCGGTGGAAGTGGATCTGCGGACGGGCGAGGTGCGCAAAGACGGCCAGGTGATTGAGATGGCCGCCCGCGAGTTACAGCTTCTACGATATCTGCTGGAGCGGCGCGGGCAGACCATCTCACGCGAGGAGTTACTGAAGGAAGTGTGGGGTTACGATTCTTCGCTGCTCACGCGCACGGTGGATGTGCACGTGGCGTGGCTGCGGCAGAAGATCGAGCAGAACCCGCACTCGCCGCGGTATCTGATTACGCTGCGCGGGCAGGGTTACCGCCTGGCCGATTGAGCCGGGCCCAGCCCGCAAGTTCATTGGCAGCGCGCCTGGATCTGAAGCATGCCGGCATCATCAATCAGCCCCTGAATCCCGGTCATCAGCGTCCGGCCGGGACACGGCAACGCGAAAGGTACATTGACGGTTGCCACGAAGCCGGCCGGACCAACCACCACCGCCGGGCCCGGCGAGATTGGCACGCACTGGATAGAGAGCGATCCGATCAGGGAAAGGTAAGTAGTTCCCTGCAATCCCGTCATCACCGAGTCGGCCGGGCAGGACAGGGTAGTCGTCGAGCCGAAGCCTGGGACGGAAACCGCGAAGTTGCCGGCTGAGGCAGTGAGCGTCGCCGGTCCGGCGAGCGCGCCTCCACCGAAGGCTCCAAAGACGGCAGGCGTGCATACGACAGCCGCGGCATTCACCACCGACGTATTCGGAACAACCACGCCTACGCGAAGACCGGTAGCAACCGCACCGTCCGGACATGCCAGCGTGAAGGTGGTGTCGTTTGGGCCAGTCCCACCGGCCGCGGGCGTCACGACGACGGTACCGAAGCCGCCCCGTCCGCTGGGCGAATCATCGTAGTAGCCATTGATGTCAAGAATGACGTGTGTTGGCGACCCTTCGGCGAACACATCCACAGCGCCCCCCGCGCCGGCCGGGACGATGGCGGCGTTGGCAACGACGGCGCCAGATGGCGAATTGAGCGTCGATACCACCGGGCGCGGCAAGCCTGCCGGCCAGAGGGCGAGGTAGCCCACTGGACCGGCCGGCACAACGGTTACGTTGAGCGAAAAGGCCTTCGCGGTCGCGGGGATTCCGCATGGGCTCGAAAGTATGGGAAATCGCCGCAGAGTGTTTGCGCTGAGGATTGGTGGGCCAAACGCTCCGCTCTGGCCGGATGTTCCACGCGTGTCAGCCACGCGGCACGGTGTGACACCGATGAAGGGAAGCGGCCCGGTCAAATTGGCCGCCCGCCCGGCATGGTCCTTGAGACCCTCCGGTTCCGCGGCGGGCTGCCAATGAAGCGGCGCCGTCCAATTCGATAAGGGGATTGCGGCATTCTGCGCGTTAAGACCGGACAGAGCCGCAGCGAGCATCGCAGCCAGTAACTTTACGGGATGGTAGACTGTCATGGTTTCTCCAGGTTGCCGGACACTCTTGTAGGCGAAACTCTCCGGCAAAACACGACAAGTTCGGTTTACTGGCTGGAATCGGAGAAACGGGAGGCACACACGCGGCGCCTCCCGGTGCTGCTGGCGGAGTCTACCCTACCTGCGCTACCCGTCTGTGCCGGTGCGGGCGCTGCACCGGTTAGCCGGGAAGGAGCGCCTACTGGCAGAAAACCGCGCGGCGGATGGTGACGTCACCGCTGACGCCAGTGTTTTGCGCCACACAGTGGCAGCCCTCGGCACCATTCGGGTCTTTGATCAGACTGCGGATGGTTACGTTGAGTTCGTTGCTGCCGGGAATGCCGCCGCAGGCGCAGCCGGTCACCTTCGTGCCGGCCGGGCAAGTCTCCACACTGTTCATGAAGGTGCCGGGTCCGCCGGAGAAGTCGGAGAACTTGTACTGCGCGGCCGGCCGATCCACATAATAACCGTTGATATCGATGATCACCTCGGTGGTGTTGGTAACGAACACATCAATCGCCCCATTTGTTCCGGCCGGGACCACTGCGGCGTTAGCAACCACTCCACCATCGAACGAATTCAGAATCGAAACTTCCGGGACGGGCCGGTTGGGTGTAGGCCAGGCGGTGAGATAGCCCAGCGGGCCGGAGGGCACCACGGTGAAATTGACCGAGTATGCCTTGGCCGTGTTGGGGATGGCGCAGCGCGGGTTGTTGGGCACAGTGTAGGTCCGCGTTTGACCGCCGCCGAGTATCGGCGTGCCGAATGGCACTGTCTGCGTTCCGTCCCTCGTATCCACCAGGCGGCAGGGCTGGACGCCGACAAACACAAGCTGTCCGGTGATCGCCGCCTCACGAGTGGCGGCCCCCTTTTCCTGTTCGGAGGCGGACTGAGCCGAGGGCGGCTGCCAAAGCATCGGCGCCGGCCAGTTTCGCAACGGTGGGTCCATCGTCTGGGCGTCCGCGCCGGCGGAGCAGAGTGCCAATGCAAGCACCGCAGCAACATTCTTTGTCAACATGTCGAGATTCCTTTCTGACTTGGGAGCAGCTATGGTCCATGCTCTCCGACGCCCTGGTAAGCGCAGTGCAACCCGCGAAAGGGCCACAGAAAATTCGGTGTATGATGACAGACGCGAGGTAGACCCCATGATCCGTTGGCATGCTTGTGCGTTTCTCACGCTGTTCGCCGCCGGCGCGGCCAGCGCTCAGATGTTCTCGCTCAGCCGCGAGCAACTGTTGAAGTACACCGAAAAGAATCCCTACGGACGTTTCCCCGACGGCCGGCCCATGGTGCCCGATGAGGTGCTGGAAAAGCTGCGGTCGATGTCGGCCGAAGAGGTCCTTCCCATCGTGCGCCGCGGCTATGCCAACCAATATGCCGACGGATTCCGCATTCTGAACCCGGGAAAGAACCTCGTCGGCCGCGCCATGACGCTGAAACTGTTGCCCTCCCGCCCCGATGTGGCCGACGTCGATCAGGCCGATTGGAAGGCCAAGGGCAACACCATGCGCCTCAGCCATCAGACGGCGCTCGACATGCTTCAGAAAGGCGATGTGTTCGTCGTCGATGCGTTTGGCAATCTCAACGCCGGCGGCATTGTCGGCGACAACCTCGCCTACTACGTCTGGAAAACCACGCAGGCCGGATTCGTCATCGACGGCGCCATCCGCGATCTGAACGGCATCCAGAACTTCGGCATGGGCGGCTACTTCCGCGGCGCCGTGCCTGAGGCGATCAACAACGTAATGGTGGCCGGCATCAACGTGCCGGTGCGCATCGGCAAGGTCACCGTGCTGCCCGGCGACGTGGTGTTCGGCGACAGCGAGGGCGTCTACTTCATCCCGCCGCACATGCTGCAGGACCTGGTGGACGAAGCCGAAGTCACGCACATCCACGATGAATGGACAAAGAAGAAGTTCGACCTCGGCAAATACAAGTCCAGCGAAATCTACGGCCGTCCCAGCGATCCGGCGCTCATCCGCGAGTACGAGGACTACCTGAAGGACAAGATGGGGGCGCAGCGCTACGAGGAGTACAAAAAGCGCCAGGCCCGCCCGCAACGCAAGCAATAACGGTGTGGCGAAGCCGCCCGCGAGTGTGCTATTTTCAAAGAGTTCCATCGGTGTGCGCCCGTAGCTCAGCCGGATAGAGCGTCTGGCTACGAACCAGAAGGTCGGGTGTTCGAATCACTCCGGGCGCACCACTCAAAACACAGATCTTGAAACCCTCCAGCTTTCTGGCTGTGTGCCTGCTCGGCGCGCAGTTGTTCGGCATCGCCCGCATGCCGTTCGTTGAAGATCGCTTTTTCTGCTGGTCCCCTCACGATTCGCGGACCGATTTCAGGATCCTTGCCTATCACAATGGATCCCAGGTTCCCGAACCACTTGTCCAGACTCGCTACCGTCTGCCCGCAATCGAATGGCACAATGCCGGCAATGTCAAACAGGTGATCCGCACCGCCGAACTGCGCCAGCCACCTGAACAACGGTGGCAGGTGCGGGTTACCTACCGCATCAATCTCGGGCCGGAACAGGTCTGGCACCACCCTGGTTCGCAATGAGCGGCGCTCCCCTTCCCGTCGAAATCCGCTCCCTGGCAATCCTGGTTCTGGCGATCAATGCCATCCGGATCAGCGGCTACGGTTTCGAACGCCATCTTCCCATGCTCGCTTTCCTCGATTCCCTGGGGACACCGGCGCAATGGGACTTCGCCCTGCGGTCCGCCTTGTTCGCGGGCGCGGCCATGTCCTGGTTTCCCCGCCTCACCCGGATCGGCGCGTTTCTCGGCGGCGGCGCACTGGTTCTGCGCATACTTGGCAACATGCCGATGTTCAGCAACGGCATTCTGTTCTCCGGGCTTCTCCTCATCCTCATCAGCCTTTACGCCCCGCCTCACGGGTGGGCCATCCTACGCGCGCAGTGCGTCATCCTCTACGCGGGGGCGGCACTATCGAAGTGCCTGGACCCGGACTGGCTGAACGGCCGCTTCACCGCCGTCATGCTCGACTATCATGTCCCCGCTCTGGCCGGGACGCTGCGCCCTCTCACTCCGCTGGCCGGCATCCTTACCATTGCGACGGAAGCGGCCATCGCGATTCTGCTCGCAATTCCCCGCCTCCGCCGTTTCGGGATCGCGCTCTCTGTGCTCTTTCACAGCTTTCTGCTGTTGCTGCTCAAGGAGGACTTCGGCTCGTTCTATTACACTGTGACGCTCTCGGCGGTATTGCTCTTTCTCAGCCTGCCGGACGTGCGCGCAGTAGCCGCGCCTTCGCCCTTTTGGTCGTCCCACTCTGTCTTCACCGGCATTCGCCAGGCCCCTCTTCAAAAGGGAGCCTGGGCGGTGGAATTTCCGGACTTCTCGCTGAAAGATTTCCCGGCCAGGCTGTTTCTGGCCCTTTCGTCACTTCCCGTTTTGGGCGGCGTTCTCGGCGTGGCCGCCATGCTCGGTTACCTCGGCAGGATGAAACCTCGATCAGCGATCCTGGCTGTCATCTTTGCCGCGGGCGTTTTTGTGTGGATTAGCAGTACCACAACCACCCCAAAAAGGGGATAATAGTTCCTATCGAAAAGAATGCGTGCCCTGATCACGGGCGGATCGGGCTTTGTCGGGGGAAGGCTGGCCGCACACCTGGCCGTTTCCGGGGTCGAAGTGACCCGGGTACTCCGCAAACCGCCGGCGAACCAGCGCCCTGACACTTTTCTGGCTGATATCCGCGAATTCACGGCCGTCCGGCGTGTGTTCCAACACGCAAGGCCCGACGTGGTCTTCCATTGCGCCATGACATACGGTCATCCCACCGGCGCCGATGACAGGCTGGAGTCGCTTTCCACCTCGGTGATCGGCACGGCGAATCTGGCCGAAGCGGCAGCCGAAGCCGGCGTGAAACGCTTCGTACACCTTGGCAGCTTCCTTGGCTATCAGCCGCAGGTCCGGGCCATCACGGAGTCCGATCCCATCGGCCCCCTTACCCCGCGCGGAGCGGCAAAGGCAGCCGCATCACTCTGGCTGCGGCAGTTCGCGCTAGCCAACGCCTTCCCGGCGGTCGAACTCCGCATCTTCTCGGTCTACGGGCCCGGCGAGCCGCCGCGCCGCTTCATTCCGTCCGTTCTTCGGGCCGCGCGCACCGGAACGATTCTGCCGCTGCTGGCCGGACCGAGCCACGATTTCGTTTTTGTAGATGACGTAGTGGACGCCTGCCTGCGCGCCGCCAGCTTCAACCTCACGCCCGGTTCGGTCTACAACATCGCCGGAGGCAAGGCGTGGAAGAACGAAGAGGTGGTGGAAGCAGCCCGCGACGTCACCGGCCGGCCCATTGATGTCGCCGTGGGCGCCTATCCCCGCAAGCCGGCGGATGAGGCATTCTGGCTCGCCGACATTTCACTGGCCGCCGAGCAGTTGGGCTGGAAGCCCGCACACACCTTTCATGGAGGACTCCGGGAAACGTTTCTATGCCCGAATTGAGCGTGGTCCTGCCCGTCTTTCGAACCGCCGAGTTCGTTGACGATCTCTACCGCCGCCTGGCCTTTACACTGGAAACCCAAGCCCAATCCTTCGAGCTGATCTTCGTCAATGATGCCTGCCCGGAGGATTCGGGCCGCCGCATCGATCAGCTCGCCGCCTTCGACTCGCGCGTCGTCGCCATCCACAACCCGGTCAATCTGGGCCAGCGGCGGAGCGTGATGAAGGGACTCGCCGCATCGCGCGGGGCGGTGGTGATTGTCATGGACGCGGACCTGCAGGACGAACCGGAGACAATCCCCGTTCTTCTCCACGTCCTGCGCAAGGGGCGCGCGGAGGCGGTCTTCGCCGGCCGCCGGGGCCGGTATCAGCCGCGCCGGCGCATGTTAACCTCGCGCCTTTTCCGCCGCCTGATGCGCATCACAATGGGCGTGCCCGCCGACGCCGGATCCTTTGTCGCCATCACGCGCCGCATGGCGGACGCCATTCTCGCCTTGCCGGCTACCGAACGCCCCTACATGCAGGCGCTCATCGGCGCCACCGGACTGCCGGTACTCTCGATTCCCATCGAGCGCGCGCAAAGACCCCGCGGCAGTTCCGCTTACTCCGATTGGGCACGCTTTCGCTTTGCACTCTCCGGCCTGCGGGCCGCCCTTGAACTGAGGTGGATGAAATGGACAGCCAACTGATCCAGCAACACAATGATTTCCAGCGCGACTACTACAGCCGCCCGGCCCGCGGCACCATCGCCCACACGGCCTCGCCCTATATCCGCCGTCATCTCGACGAGGTTCTGCGCATCGCCGGAGTCCAGCCCGGCGCCCGCATCCTTGACGCCGGATGCGGCATGGGCCGCCATGCCACTCTGCTCGCCGATCGCGGCTACCAGGTGGAGGGCATCGAGCTATCCCCGCATCTGCTGGAACAATTGCGCCGTCAGGACCCCCGCATTCCCACTTACTGCGCCGACATCGCCGACCCGCCGCCTCAGATGAATGGCCGCTACGACGCCGTGCTTGGTTTCTTCGTCCTCCATCACCTGCTTGATCTCAATGCCGCCTTCGCCGGCGTCAGCCGCCTGATTCGCCCGCGTGGCAAAGCCGTGTTCATTGAGCCGAACCCGGCCAATCCGCTTTACTACGTCCAAATCGGCCTTACGCCTGGCATGAAATGGAAAGCCGAACGCGGCATCCTCAACATGCGCGCAGCGACAATGGCTTCGGCGATGGGAAGCGCGGGCCTTGAAAAGCCACAGGTCTTCCGATTCGGCTTTCTTCCTCCGTTTCTCCGCAATCGTTTCTTCGGCGCCGCCGTTGACCGCGCCGCCGAAAGCATCGGGATCCTCGAGCCCATGCTCCCGTTTCAAATCTTCAGCGCGGAGAAGCCACATGGCGCCTGACCCGCCCCGCCCGGATTTTACAGCCGACCGGCTGGCGCGCCTGCTGGGCATTGAGCGCTATCACTTCTGGTTTCAGGGCCGCCGCCTGCTGGTGCGTTGCCTGATCAACCGGTTCGCCGGCTCGCGCCCCATCCGCATCCTTGACCTTGGCTCGGGAGGTGGATTTTTCGCGCAATCGCTGGCTGCGGCGCGCCATCAGGTGACGGCGCTCGACTTCCTTCCGGCCGGTCTTGTGCGCCTTCGCCGCGACGCTCCGGAGGTGAAAACCATCCAGTCCTCGGCCGAGTGCCTGCCCATCGGCGCCTGCTCGTTTGATGCCGCCATCGCCTTGGACGTGCTGGAACATATTGATGATCAGGCCGCCGCCCGGGAGCTTCATCGCGTCCTCCGCCCGGGTGGAGTGCTCATCGTCACCGTACCCGCCTTTCCTTTTCTTTGGAGCTTCCGCGATGTAAGCGCCGGCCACAAACGCCGGTACCGCCGTGCGCAACTGGCGGCCACACTCCGTTCCGCCGGTTTCCAGATGGAGACATCGGGTTACTATCAGTTCTTCCTCTTTCCACTGGCCATACTTACCCGCCTGTCCGGCAGGAGTTCCTCAACAACGCGGGATCTGGAGGATACGCCGCCCCGGCCCGTGAACTCGCTTTTCGCCGTCATCAACCGGCTGGAGGCGCTTGCCAGCAGGTATATTCCCTGGCCCTGGGGCTCCTCCATTTATGCCGTCGCACGGAGAACCGAGTAAACAATGAGCTTCGATCTTCTGGTCTTCACCGCCGACCCTGTTCGCGCCAGTGCCGTTCTGAAAGCGGGCGCCGCGGGCGTCATCGTCGACTGGGAAAACAAAGGCAAACCGGCGCGACAACTTGGCGCCGACACCGAGATCAACAATTTCGGACCCAACGATCTTCGCCGTGTGCGCATGGGCACGGCGGGCCACGTCATCTGCCGCATCAACGGCCCCCATTCGGGCACCCGGGAAGAGATCGACACCTCGATTGACTGCGGCGCAGATGAGATCTTCCTTCCCATGGTGCGCCGCCTCCATGACGCCGAGAACTTCATCGCCTGGATTAACGGACGCGCCAAAGCATCCATCCTCATTGAGACCCTCGACGCTGTTTTGCTGGCCCCTGAGTTAGGACAACTGCCGCTAAACCGCATTTACGCCGGCCTCAACGACCTTGCCATTGACCGGCGCAGCCATCATCTGTTCGCCCCCGTCATTGATGGACTGCTCGACGGCTTGCGCCCCTACATCCAAGTCCCGTTCGGATTCGGCGGGCTCACGCTTCCCGAATGCGGCCATCCCATTCCATGCCGGTTGCTGCTGGGCGAGATCTCGCGCCTCCGATGTTCGTTCACGTTTCTGCGCCGTTCTTTCTGGCGCGACATGGAGGGCCGTGATCCGCGCGTGGAGATACCGCGCATTCTTGCCGCGGTGGCCGCCGCGGGAAGACGATCCGGGGCGGAAATCGAGGCCGGCCACGAATGCTTTCGCCGCGCTTTCCAGGCTCTTCAACCGGCCACCGCTGCCGCCGCGGCATCATTGAGATGACCGGGGCCGTTCCACTCTACTGCGCGGCCGCTCTGCTGGCCTTCACCGCCTCCTTCCTCACGGCTTCGTCCGGCCGTCCTTCCCATACCGATGACGCATGGTTCCTCAACGTCTGCGCCCGTGTGCTGAACGGCGAGGTCCTCTATCGCGACACCTTCTGCGGCGTCACTCCGCTGGCCTTCTACTTCCATATTGCGGCCGCGAAGTTACTCGGCAACACCGCGCCGCTTCTGCAACTGATCCGCCATCTGTTGTTCGCCGCCACCGCGGTCCTGACGCTCGCCATCTCGCGCGCGGTGAATCTGCCGTTGATGGCATCCGCCATCCTCATCCAACTCCTGCTGCTTTGGTCCACTCCGGTACTTGCTTCCCCCTACACACATTGGGCTCTGTTGTTTCTCCTTGGAACGTGGCTTGCCGCGATTCGCCTCATCCACGGCGGCCGGATGCGTTGGGCGATTGTGGCGGGCGCAATGGCCGGACTTGCTTTCGCCGCCAAGCAGAACGTGGGACTGCTGGCGCTCGGCGCGCTGCTCGCGGTAGTGGCCGCGCACTTCGGCCGCCGGTCTGCCAGGCCGGCGCTCACCGCAATCGCCTCGTTTCTATGCGCCATCGCCCCGTTTTTGGCCAAAATTGCCGCATCGGGCGCGTGGCCCTGGTTCATTTCTCAAGGCTTTTCCGGGAAGTCTGTCTACCTGGCGCGATTCTGGCGCTTCGCACTCCAAGGCGCGGTGAATCTGACTCCGATCGGCGAAATCCGCGAGTTTGGCCTGCTAGAAGGCCTGCTGGACTGGTGCCCGGCAACCATTTACTACGCTACGCCTGTCCTATTGTTCCTGCTGATCCATCACCGCCGCGACCCGCACGCGCGCGTAATTTCCATCTTCGCCGCCGCAGGATTGACCGCTTCCCTGCCCGTCCCCGATGCGTGGCATCTGCTGCTGGCCGCACCCGGTCTGGCGGTGGCCTGCGCCTGCGCGCTGTCTCGATCGCGCTTTCGTCCTGTCACCGCGCGGATGTTTAGCGGGCTGTTGCTCATCCTTCTGGCGGGCCATTTGTGGCTTTCACAGAGGTACAAACCTGCCGCCCCGGCTCAGGACGCGAAGCTGCTGCTGGCCCATTCCGCCAACGGAACACTCTTCGTGCTGCATCCCGCCGCGCCGCTGTTCTACTTCAATTCCAATCTGCGCAATCCCACCCGCTATGACTATCCGCTGGTGACGCCGTTCGGCCGCAACGGCCAGCAGGAGGTGATCCGCCAGATCCGGGAAGGCAGCCTTGACAGGGTTTGCCTCCATCCGCTGAGCGGGGAGTGGATGACAATGGCGCCCGAGCAACTGATCCGGTTTATCCACACCAGTATGGTTCCCGGCCCTGACCTGGGACCCTGCCGCATTTACACCACCCCAACCCGCAAGTAACTCACCGGGTCAATAGGATCTTACCATTACGTCCAGGGCGCATGGCGTGGGCCAGCGCCTCCCGGACACGCGACAGCGGGTAGCTGGCCTCCACGCGCCCCCGCAGCGCGCCGGCCGAAACCAGGGGAATCAGTTCGCCAAACAGCTTTTCCCGGCCGGCGACGGTGGCCATGGAGGCGGACAGGCGCAACCAGAACCCCTGCGCGGCGGTTCCGTGGGCAAGTAAGTCCACCGGCGAAATGTGAGGATCGTCTCCGCTTAGCGCCCCGTAATTACAAAGGATTCCCCCGCGGCTGAGGCAGGCTGCAAGCCGCGGAGCCGTTTCCCCGCCTGCCGCATCCAGCGCCAGACGCATCGGCGCGCCCCCGGTCGCCTGCCTCACCTGTTCGGCGAGCCGCGGACCGTCCACCAGAACCACGTCCGCACCCAGGTCATGCAGCAGCGCCGCAGCGCTTTCCCGCCGGATCACATTCACCGTCCGGATGCCCAGCCGGCGCGCATGCTGGATCAGATAGCAGCCCACCGAAGAATTCGCCGCGTTCTGTATCACCCACTCGCCCATGGCCAAAGGCACGATCTCGCGCAGCAGCAGCAGAGCCGCCGCGGGATTCAGGATGCCCATGGCGTACTGCGCAATCTCACCGGCCGGAGGAAGCGCGATCAGCGATTCAGCCGGCAGCGTCTGGCGTTCCTGCCACGCCCCGCTGGATTCAATCACCACCGGCGTCAGATCGCCCGGCTTGAGGTGGCGCACAAGTTTGCCGGCCGCCACCACCCTGGCCACCGCTTCGCCTCCCGGAACACGCGGCAGCGCCTCACCAGGGGCGGCATCCAGACCGCGGATCGAGAGAATGTCTGCCGGGTGGATGGGGCTTGCCTCCAGTTCCACCGTCGCCTCATGAGCCCCGGGTGGTGGAGGTTCCGCCGCATCCTCCACTTGCACCACCTCCAGAGGGTCGCCGCAGCGGCGAAAGACGACTCGCTTCATTGCCGTCCAGATTAGCGAATCACACGGTTTGCCCGCCAGTTGCGCGCCATCAGCATGGCGGCGCCGGGAATCAGCACGGCCGACGCGAAGGCGAGCAGGAAGGAGTCCCGCCGCGCGGCAAAGGCGCCCGCGGCTGCGTACACCGCCGAAATCCCCAGGTTCGAAAGCGCCGTCATCAACAGAAACCGGCACCACGCCATGCCCGTCAGACCGGCGAAGAACACCGAGGCTTCCGCCAACACCGGCACGGCGCGAAACAGGATCAGCATCCAGTCTCCGTACTTTTCACTGGCGCCGCGCAGCCGCAACGCTTCGGCATCGCCCAACAGTTTGCCGGGCGGCAACCACCGCCCCAGTCCGTAACCCGCCAGGCAGCCGGCCGTCATACCCAGCCACGAACTGACCACTCCACCCGTGAATCCCAGCAGCGCGCCGGCCGCCGTGCTGAGCAGGCTGGAGGGAACCGGCAGCACAACATCGGCCGCCAGCAATCCTGCTAGAACCGCCGCCGCCTGCCACCAGCCCGCTCCGGACTTCACGAACGCGCCCGCCCAGGCCTCAATCTGCTCGCCCCACAGGAAGAAAGGAACCAGAATCGCCGCCAGCATCACCGCCGCGGCCGCGGCTAAACGGAACATCCCTCCAGTATGGACCTCAGAATTGAAAGCGCGCCACAAACTGTACCGTACGCGGATTGCTTCCAAAGGCCAGGTCCGGCCGGTTGAAGTTCGGATGGCCCGCGCGCAGAATCTGGGCCACGCTGGCCAGTTGCAGATTCAGCCTTGGCTGCACCGCGCTGACGAACCCTGGCGTGTATTGCGTATTGTTCAGCAGATTGTAAAATTCACCGCGAATCTCGAAGAGCTTCGTTTCGCTGATGGCGATCCGTTTGGACACTGTAATATCCCAGTTATTAATCCCCGGCAGGCGAAGCGTATTGCGTCCCGCGTTCGGGAACGTGCCGATGCCGGCCAGAATGTAGCGGGCCGTGGGATCGGCGGCCAGATAGCCCACCGTTTGGCCGGCGCTATTGGTCAACGCCGTGGCGCTTGAACTGCGCCGGGCGTCACCGGCTGGATTGATAATCGTGCGGTCGGCCGCAGGATCGCCGTTCTGGTTCGAATCCACGCCGCTCTGCACGGTGGCCCATGGACCGGTCTCAGCCGTGTAAATGCCGCTCAAAGACCAGTTGCCCGCCAGATTCTTCTTCGCCCAACTGGAGTCTTTTTGGAACCACGGCGCGTCATACACCCAGTGCAGCGTCAGCCGGTGCCGCCGGTCCAATGCCGAGGAGGCCCGTTCCGGCCGCAGGTTAAAAAAGTCCTGCGGCCGGCGCGGCGTGATCACCGTGCTGTTGAGGGCCGCCGTGCTGTCGTCGATGTTATGGCTCCAGGTATACGCTCCGGAGAAGAGGAAATTCCGCGAAAAGCGTTTGTTAAGCTGCGTGGCCAGGCCGTGATACACCGAATTACCCTGCGGCATGAAAGCGGTGATAGTGGTGCCGAAGCCGTATTGCGCCAGCGTGTTACTGGCTGCGCGCGCCGAGGGGATGTCGTTCAACGTCAGCCGCAGCGCGTCCAGTTCGGCCTGCGAAGGACGTTGCAGGAAGGTGGGCAGCGCCCGGTCCGGGCTGGTGACGCCGGCCTGGCGGTTGATCTGCAACTGGATCGGCAGGTGAATGCCGCGCGTTCCCAGGTAGCGCACCTCCAGCGTATAGTCGTTCCGGAATACCCGCTGCACCCCGAAGTTCCATTGCGCGGAATAGGGCCGCAGTTGATCGGGAATAAATGAGGAAGTAAGCGCCCGCGCGGTGGCCGTATCGGTAGCTGGCGCCGCCGCGCCCGGAATGCCGCCGCTCCGCAGGAAATTCGCCGCCCCGGGGGCGTTCACATGCGCATCGATGGTGGTGAAAAACTGTGGGGGCAGCGAATTTGTGCCCAGGTTCTGATACACCTGATCATAGGCCATGCCGAAGCCCGCGCGAATCGACGTAAGTCCGCTGCGCCCCGGCGACCAGGCAATTCCCACCCGTGGCGCAAAGTCCGTTTTTGTCGCCTTCGGCTCATTAAACTCAATCACTCCAGGCACATTCGCCACGCTGTTTAAAGACTGCTGCCGGGCCCCGGTGGGCACACCCACAAACTCGTACCGAAGCCCCAGGTTGACCGTAAGATTGGGCCGCAGCCGCCATTCGTCGTTCAGGAAAGCGAAATGGGAAAGCATGTTGCCGATGAAGGGAAATCCGCCCACGCTGCGCTCGGCAAACTCCGGCGTCAGATCCACCAGGTAACGGTCCAGGGTCAGATACTGATAATCGCCACGGTTGCGCTGCACGAAAAAGTTCGAAATATTGAGCTTGCGTCCGTCATAGCCGAACTTCAGACTATGCCGGCCCCTGATCAGGTTTGTGTTATTCACTAACTGATAGGAGTTCGACCGGTTCCCCTGCGGCGCGTTCTGGTTCGGTCCGATGGTGAGTCCGAGATCGGCGAACCCCAGATTCGGAAACGCGTCAAGGCCGGGGAACTGAAACTCGCCCGCTGGAATATCGTCCGTCCGCCGGTTGTAGGCGAGCCTGAGTTCGTTCGTGACCGTGGGCGAAAACGTGTGGAAGTGCGTGAGCGACGCCACATGATTACGAATCGGACGGTTCTGGAAGAATTCAGGCAGGTTGGCGGTAGTGTCCACCAGGTCGACGCGGGTGGAAAGATAACGCATCCGCAACTGGTTCCGGTCATTGATATTGTAATCTCCGCTGCCCACGACATTGTAATCGTTGCGATAGGCCGGAGCGCTTACCGCCAGAATGCCGGTGGGAATCGCCTGGTTGCGCACCGTCACCGTCCCGCTGGCGGTGGCCGGCACCGGCACGTGCTTCTTGAAAACGTCCAGATTGGTGCGGTTGATGCCTTGCAGTGAATCGAGCATGCTGATCCCCTGCGCCGTGGGCGCGAAGATGGCTGATGTATTCGCGCTCGCCTCGCCCTGCGGAAAATACTCGAATGATCCGAAGTAGAACAGCCTGTTCTTCCGGATCGGCCCGCCGATCGTCCCGCCCATGCGGTTCTGATCGTAGCGTGGCGCCACGCGTGAACCCGGAGTAAGCTGCGTGCGCGCCACCTTCTCATCAGTGGCGTTGAAGTTTTTGTTCTGCAGATAGTTGTACAGCGATCCACGAACTTCGTTGGTGCCCGACTTGACGATCGTGTTGAACTGCCCGCCGCTCGAATAGCCAAACTCCGGCGAAAACTGGTTCTGCAGCACGGAGAACTGCGCCACCGCCTCGTTGGAAACATTTACAATCGGTCCGGTGACGGACTTGTTGTTGTTGTCCACGCCTTCGATCATGAAGTTATTGTTCGTCGGGCGCTGCCCGCCGATAGAGGGTCCGCTGCCGTAGCCGACGCCGCCGCTGGAACTTACCCCCGCGTTCAGCAGGCTGAGGTTGAGAACGCCCAGTTGGCCGATGCCGGTGGAAGGCAGCATCAGGGTCTGGCGGCTCTCAAAGGTATTCGTGACGTTGGCCGTAGTGGTGTCGATCTGCGCCGTCGCTTCCACCACCTCCACGGTGGTGTTGACGCTGGCCACCGCCATGGTGACGTTCAGCGTCAGCACCTGGTTGACGTTGACTGCGGCGTTCTGCACGCTAGTCGACTGGAAGCCCTGCGCCTCCACGTTTAGACGATATTGTCCAGCCGGGATATTCTGAAAGCGGTAACTGCCGGCGGGCGCCGTAGTGGTCTGCCACGCCACGCCAGTGCCGTTGTTTGTGAGTTTGACGGCCGCGCCGCCGACACCGGCGCCGGAGGCGTCGGTTACCGTGCCGGTGATTCCCCCGTCCATCGCCTGTGCGGAAAGAATGGCTGGAACAGCCAGTAAAGAGAGGGCGGCGATGGCCCAGGAACGTATCCTTGAAGAATGCGGTTGCATTTGTACTCCCCGTAAGGTTTGTTGAAACCCTTAGCTACCCGCATTATGGATGCGCGCAACGCGCGGCGGCTGTTTTTGG
>JANRLE010000252.1:0-5025 GCA_033762895.1 Bryobacteraceae bacterium
GAATTGTCTGCGGGCTGTGTTGGACATCGGGGTCATTGTATCGTATGAGAACGAGTGCACGATATCTTTCTCAGTTACGACCATGACGATCAGGGGCGCATTGCCGGGCTGGTGGATGCGCTCGCGCCATTCGGATGGAAGATCTGGTGGGACCGCAACATCCTTCCCGGCCAGACGTGGGATGAAGTGCTGGCAGGGGCGCTGGAGGCCGCGCGCTGCGTGGTGGTGACCTGGACCCGCCATTCCGTTCTCTCCGATTGGGTGCGCATCGAAGCCAACCGGGCGCGGGAGCGTGGAGTGCTGGTGCCGGCCCTGTTGGACGAAGTGCAGATTCCGCTGGCATTTCAGCTTGTACAGGCGGCGAGGCTGGTGGATTGGGACGGCCGCGCGGGGCATGCGGGGTTTACGGCGCTGGTCAGCGGAATCCGCGCGCTGGTGGACCAGGGGCAGCCCGCCGCTTCCCCTCCCGCGGTATCGGTGGAGGAGCGCGCTTTGGATGCGGCGAT
The DNA here is from genome assembly GCA_033762895.1 of Bryobacteraceae bacterium. Classification (GTDB taxonomy): domain Bacteria; phylum Acidobacteriota; class Terriglobia; order Bryobacterales; family Bryobacteraceae; genus CADEFT01. The sequence goes on from JANRLE010000252.1 coordinate 507, forward strand.
TGGAAGCAGGTTGCGGGTCCACCAGCCGGCGCATCTGATCACCATGATCCGGCGCGCGGAATCGGCTGGATTGAAGGCGATCCTCGAAGCCGAGAGCGAGGATGCGCGTCCGGAAGACGTCGCCTCACGGTCCTTCGATCTGACGTTCCCGCGCGATGCGGCGGGCAGGCCGCTGCCGGTGAACCTGGCGCTGCGTGTGAATTCGCCGGAGTTCGATCCGCCCACGCAGGAAAAAAAGGTGCGCATCGCGCCCTCGCGCGATTCCGGTGTTTTCGACTTCTTGCTGACTCCGCGCGAAACCGGCGACCTGGTGATTCAATTGGAGGTGTATGAACAGGACGTGTGCCTGGCCTCGCGCGTCCTGCATGCAAACGGCGTGGAGCAGATGCGCGGCATTGCGCCTTCGCACGCCGTGGTAAGCATGCCGCTGCCGGTGAAAGTGCAGCCGATGAAAGCGGCCGCGGCGGTAGGCGGAACCGCTGCGCCCTTCCAGTTGCCCCGGTCCGCACCTGTATTCGCTCCTGATCCGCCCCGGCCAGCAGCGCCACAGAAACGGCTGTTGCCGTGGATGAAATTGGGCGCCGTGGCCGCGATGGCGTTTCTGTGCGTGCCGGCCATCTATCTCAGCCTGCAGCGCCCCAACGCCGAACAGGCGACGTTGCCCAGCGAGAGCCCTCCCGTTGCCCCACAAGTCACCAGTGCACATGTCACCAGTGAGGTGTTGTTCCGAACCAGGAGGGCCGGTGCTCTCATCGAAGTGAATGGCGCCACCTGCCGCACTCCATGCGCGTTGCCGATCGCGGCGGGACGGGTGAGGGTTGTGGCGCGCCGCGGGAACAAGGTGATCGCTGAAACCGTTACCATCCCCGCGCTGCCCCAGGTGACCATCCTGGTGGACGAGGTGGCACAGCAAATCCGTATCCGGGAGGAGAAGAAGTGATCACACGAAGGCGGCTGGCGGCCATCCTCGGCGCGGGCACACTCAATGCGGCGCCATCGATGAGCAAATTGGACCTGTTCGAATCCGGCAGGGACGGCTACGAGTTGTACCGCATCCCCGGCATGGCGGTGACCGGGAAGGGCACCGTGCTGGCCTATTGCGAAGCGCGGAAAACCGCGCGCGGGGACTGGGGCGCCATCGACATTCACCTGCGCCGCAGCGAAGATGATGGGCGCAGTTGGGGGCCGCCGCGGAAGATTTCCCAAGTCCCCGGCCCGCACCGCAAGAACCCCATGGCGATGGCCCAGAACCTGGGCAGGGAAGGCGAGGTCACCTACAACAACCCCGTCGCCATTGCCGATGAGAAAACAGGCGCGGTCCATTTTGTTTTTTGCTATGAGTACATGCGCGCCTTCTACATCCGCAGCGATGACGATGGCCGCACTTTCTCTGAACCCGTGGAGATCACCCAAACCTTCGATGAGTTCCGGCGCGACTATCCGCTGAAGGTGCTGGCCACCGGACCGGGCCATGGGATCCAGTTGCGCAACGGGCGGCTGGTGATCCCGGTGTGGATCTCCACCGCCACGGGCGGCCACGCGCACCGCCCTTCGGTAACGTCAGTCATTTACTCCGACGATCATGGGAAGACCTGGAAGCGTGGGGACATCGCGATTGCCGACACGCCGGAGTTCATCATTCCCAATGAGACCTGCGCCGTGGAACTGGCCGATGGTGGCGTGCTGCTGAATGCCCGCAGCGAATCGAAGGCGCACCGGCGCATCCTGGTCACCAGCCGGGACGGCGCCACAGGATGGTCCAAGCCCAGGTTCCACCCGGAATTGCTGGAGCCTATCTGCATGGGCAGCATGGTGCGTCTGAGTGGGAAGCGGCTGTTGTTTGCCAACCCGGATAACCTGGACGTCTCGCGCGGCAAGCCGGTGGAGGGCAGGAATCGCGACCGGCGCAACGTCACGGTGAAGCTGAGCAATGACGACTCCCTCACCTGGCCCGTGAAGCGGACCATCGAGGCGGGCTGGTCCGGCTACTCGGATCTGGCGGTGGCGCGCGACGGTATGATCCTGTGCCTGTATGAACGCGGGGGGTTGGGTGACGATCATTTCCGCACCGCCGCACTGACGCTGGCCCGTTTCAACGTGGAGTGGCTGAGTGAAGGAAAAGACCGCTTGTGAGCCCGGCGGATTTCGCCGCTGCCAACGTAGCGCCGCTATCGCGCTCAACTGCCGTAGCGACTTACAATAGCGGAGCGGAGGTGACGGATGAGAATGGTGCTGTTGTTCCTGCTGGGCGCGGTGTTGGCGGCCGATGACGGACAGAGGCTGTTGCGCGTGGACCACTACGTGAGGGTGCGCCCGGCCGCGCAGTCCCGGAATGGCCAGGCGTCTCAGATCTATGTCCGTGAGGTGGTGCAGGCGGGCACGGCGCTGCGCGCCGGAGCGCGGGAGGTCATCCTGTTTGTACACGGCGCAGGCACGCCGGCCGAGGTGGCCTTCGATGTTCCCTACCGCGACTACAGTTGGATGGCGTTTCTGGCCCGCGCGGGCTATGACGTGTTTGCGATGGACATGACAGGCTATGGGCGTTCCACGCGGCCCGATCCGATGAACGATCCCTGCAACCTCAGTAAGGAACAGCGGGAGCAGCTTGGCGCGGCCTCCTGTCCGGATCCGGCTGATGGGGAGCTGACCACGCTCGAATCGGATTGGAGGGACATTGAAGGCGTGGTGGAGTATCTGCGCAAGCTGCGCGCGGTATCGAAGGTGAACCTGGTGGGTTGGTCACTGGGCGGGCCGCGAGCGGGCGGGTACGCGGCGCGGCATCCGGAAAAAGTGGCGAAGATGGTCCTGCTGGCGCCCGCCTATCGCGCCTCACAGCGGACCGCGGCCGGGCCTCGGGCGATGATGAACACGCAGTCGCGTGCCGATCTGGACGCCAATTGGGACCGGCAGCTTGGATGCCCGGATCAGTTTGAGATGGCGGCAAGAGAGTCCGTATGGGCCGCGATGCTGGAGGCGGATCCGGTGGGGGCGACGTGGGGTACGGGTGTGCGGCGCGCGCCCAACGTGCGCTACGACGGCACAGGGTGGAACGCCGCCGTGGTTGGCAGGATGCGCACGCCTGTGTTGTTCGTTGCCCCGGCTCACGATGCGCAGGTGCCGCCCGAAAGCGTGCGAACGCTCTACGATGCTTATGGAGCGCCGGAAAAGGCGTTTGTGGATCTGGCCTGCTCTTCGCACAACGCGCTGTGGGAGAGGAACCATCTGCTGTTGTTTCGCGCCTCGCTTGAATGGTTCAGCAAGGGTACCGTGAACGGGAAAGGGAACGGGGCGCTGCGGCTGGGGTATTAGGCAGATCGCTGAAGAGGCATATGGTCTACCTGCCCGGCCCGCTTGAGGATGCACGAGTTCACGCGTAGCGTTAGTGTGGCGAATCGAGAGGAACGGCTAGCTTGCCCTGAGTTGTTCAGCGCCGGCGCTCAAATACTGGAAGATTTCCTGCTCGCGCTGTTGGACTTCGAGCAGGATGGGCTCGGCGAGCCGCAAGTAGTCCTGCTGGGAATGAACCTTGCGCGACTCCAGCAGGATTCTTCTGAGATTGGCAACGCTCTGCTGAGCCAACAGCATCTGTTCCTCGGTTCGGATCATTGTAACCTCAGCTCCACAATACCGCGCTTTCGGAACTCCCGGGATATCGGATAGGTCTCGAGCCAAAGCTGCAACGCCTCCTAGCCGATGGAAGCTCGAGCCCAGAACACGTCGGATTCGAACCGGAGCTTCGCCACGGTAGCATCGAAAATCTAGTGCGCCGGGGAAGCGACCCGGTCCACTTCGAAATCGTCAGCCATGATTAGGAGGACATCGAGATCGTGCGGCGTACTTCATGATCAACTGCGCCCATCCCGCCGTAAGCCACAAGCAAGCAGCACCGACAGTAAGGCGCGCTCTCGATTTCACTTGAGGCGATCATCCGGTGGAGTTTGCCAGAGAGTCGTCGCTGTTCCACGGTCAACCAGTTTCCCAAGCGCACTCCGAGTTTCATTACCCCTTTTCACGCGGCGGCTGCCCGCCGCGAGGTCAGGGCTCAGAAGGCCGCAATCGGCGGCCTCGTATGCTGGGCCAGATTGCGCGACTCCAAGTGGATTCGATAGCGAGCGACAACAGAACGGTTGAAGAATGGCGTGACGGTAACCTCGTTGGGCATCTGCTGAACTGAGGGTGTTGAGAACGGCGGATTTGGCTTGGTCGAGGCCGGGCAGCTTGAGAACCGCCTTCGGCGTCTGGCTGGGCTTTGTCGTTTTCGGTTTCGTGCCATGGTTGACGGCCTCCTCGCCGTCAACCGATAGATCGACGATGGGATCAGTAGCGCGCCATCAGGGCTCTGTCTGCCGCCACCGAGGTGTTCTGGTCGAGAATGGAGATGATGAACTCACCAGCTCAGGTGTTCAATGAATGCGCTGAGGAGTACGCCCGGCGGTTCATGGACCTGAGTGCCTATCACGCTTCGCTCGACCTGTTCTGCCAAGCGGTTGAGGCGCCAACCGCCGCTGTCTTCGACGTG
>JANRLE010000253.1:0-51940 GCA_033762895.1 Bryobacteraceae bacterium
CGCCTCCACGTGGCGCAGACTGGTGGTGGCCACAACGTTGTTGTTCTTTTCGCCGCTGATGAATCCCATTGGCGTGGCGGCCTATGATTGGGTGGCGCGCAATCGCTACCGCATCTTCCCCGGCGGCGCTTGTGAACTTCCACAATCCGGCGAGCGGTAACCGGCCGGGATACACCAGACGCCTGGGCTTTCGTGTCCTGGGTATTGTCCTTCGAGAGGATGCCGGTGCATCATCGCGGCGAAGTGCTCCGCGGTGTGGCGCCCTATGCCCCGCTGGCGCCAGATGCTGGATGATCCAGCCCTGGCCAGGACGGTGAAGGTCGCCTGTGATACGTGCCACGAGCCGAACCGTCTGGCCAACTACAAGCCTCGCCCGCAGTAGGGGATTACTTCAGATACGGCGCCATCATCCGCGCCAGTTCGTCACCGGTCATCGCGCCCACCCGGCTCTCGCGCACGATGCCGCCCGCATCGATCACAAAGCTGACCGGCCTCACCGGAAGATTGAAGAAAAATGGCGCCGGATCCTGCTTCCGCCGGGACACCACCGTGATGTCCATCTCCACCGGATTCGTCTTCAGGAATTCGGCCACCGTCGCGGGATCCTCATCGGAGACCGCCACCACCAGCAGCCTGTCCGCGCTGTGCAATTTCTGCAGCCGGGCCAGTTCGGCCAGTTCCGTGCGGCATGGCTGGCACCACGTCGCCCACACGTTCAGCAGCACCGTCCGGCCGCGCCACTGCCGAGTGCTCAATACCGGACCGCCCGTCACAAGCTGATAGTTCAGTTCCGGAACCGGACGCCCGTGGTACTCAATCGCACCGCGCATGCGCTGCTGAAACTGCGTCCCCACGTAGAGCAGCGTGCTGCCGGCCACCAGGCAGAAGAATCCGCCGGCAAGGGAGACAAACTGCAGCGCTGTTTTGGGAAAGCCCCGCGCGCGCCAAAGCACCCGGCCCACGGCCATAACGCCGATCAGGAGGCTGATGCCGGCAAGCGCCAGAAGGCCGGTAACGGCGGTTTCCGATTCCATGTCCTATGGATTCAGGGTAACCTTTGTGGCGCCGTCCTGGTAGGCATGCAGCATGTCAAAGGCGGAAGCGATGGCCGGAAGCGCCACGTTGTGCGTCACAATCGGAGCGAACCGTCTGATTTCCGAAGCCAGCAACCGCAGCGCAAGATCCGTTTCGTGGTTGGAGCGGCGGATGTTGTAAATCGCCAGTTCCTTGCGGCGCATCTCGTGAAAATCCAGCGCAATGCTGATCTCCGACGGGATTCCGGTGTAGATGACGCGGCCGGAGTTTGAGGCCACGTGCAGACACTGATTCAACGTACCGTCCTTGGCCGCGCAATCGAACACCACATCCACGCCGCGCCCGCCAGTATCGTGCTTCACCTGGCGCACGGCGTCCGAGGCCGGATCAAGCACCGCATCGGCGCCCATCACCGCGGCCAGCGCCCTTCGCTCCGCCACCGGCTCCACGCTCCAGATTCGTCCGGCGCCGCTTAATTTCAACATCGCTACGGTAAGCAGCCCGATGGGGCCTGCTCCGAAGACCAGCGCCGTCTCCCCCGGCCGCAGGGCGGCGAATTTCATCGAATGCAGCACGATCGCCAGCGGCTCAAACAGCGTGCCGTGATCGTAGCCCAACCCTTCCGGCAGCCCCATGACATTCGACGCCGGCAGATTGACGAACTGCCGGAAGAAGCCCGGTTCGGCCGGCGTGCTGAGGAAGCGGATGTTCGCGCAGACGTTGTGGCGGCCCGTCATGCAGAACTCGCAGTGATAGCAGTAAATCGCCGGTTCCAGAATCGCCCGGTCACCCGCGGCCCAGCCGGTGACGCCCGGCCCGGTTTTCACGATGCGGCCGGTTGGCTCATGGCCCAACACCATCGGATAGACACAAGGCGTGTCGCCGATACCGCCGTCGGCATAATAGTGCAGGTCAGAGCCGCAAATACCGATCGACTTCACTTCCACCTGGATTTGGCCGGGAGCAGGATCGGGGATGGATTGATCGAGGAGCCGGAATTGGCGCACACCGGCGAGTTCGGCAACAAGCATGGACTATTTCTTGAACAGGTTATCAAATGCCGCCCGTGCATCGCTGGGACGGCGGGGTTCCTGGAACGCCGAGGCAAGGCGGGGAGTGCCATTGGGCGCGCCGCCGGCCGAATCCCGCGCCACTGTGACCCGCGATGAGAACAGCTCGCACTCGTTGGCCTGGTCTTTATAGGCGATCCGCGCCGGAATCGGCTTCAGACACTGGAACCGCGTCGACGGCTCAAAATGCGCGCATTGTTTACAGCAGTGCAGCGGCGAACTGCATTTCGGACAATTGCCTTTGAAATCGATGCCCGGGGGCAGCGTCACAGCGCAGTTCCAGCAGCGGGCGGCCGTTACGGCCTGCACCATGCGCGGAAGACGCGGCCCTGTCACGTCGAGCGGCAGGCGGGGGCCTTTCGGCTTTTGCTGCTCGCGTTGCGATGGACCGCGATCAGTGTCCATGTAGCCGCGTTGTTTGTACTTGCGTTCGTCGTCCATGGCCGGAATGGCCTCCTAGAGAGAGCGATATGGCGGTAAGGATGTCGGGTGCGTACGGAAGGCAGCCAGGACCCAACCACGGGCAAAAGGTTGAAATCTAGCGTTCAACCCAGCCAACGTCCAGGCAGTTCTGACGCTCAAGCTCTTCTGGTCTTCGATCCCCAGCGTTCTGATTTTGGGAAGAGCTCAAGATCAAAAGACGCACGACGCGCCTTCCGCGTTACCTACAAGAATCTCCGAAACGGCCGGAACCTTTGGGGTTCCAAAGTGGGTTCCAGTCGGACCGGGACCCTTGAGAGTGTATCACCCACTACCTACTTACCACAGAAGTGTTCAAATGCCAACCGGTACCAGGCCGATTTCGTAAGGGGAACCCGAAAAAACCGGTTCTACCCCCAGCGCAGCAGCGAATAGCAGGGCCGGCTGAGCGGATCTTCATAGTGGTTCGGGCTGATCCGCATGGCGTAGCCGAGACGGCCGGTCTGATTCGGCACGAACTGGGTGGTGAACGTCCACTCCGTTCCGTGCTCGCTTGCCGGAGCCAGCGTCATCACCTGCGTCTCCTCCAAATGTCCTTCGGCGCCCACGCGCCCCACCACGGCCTCCACTTTCACGTCCGCGGGCCGCAGCCCGGCCAGGTCCACCACTGCACGCATGGTAACAGGATGCCCGCTGAGCACGCGCATCTCGGCGCCGGCGCCCATCTCGACGAATCGTACCTGATCCCAGGACCGCACCACGCCTTCGTTCCATTGCACCTTGCGCCGCACGCCCTCATAGCCGTCGCGGCGGACTTCGGCGCCTCCGCGGTGGGCCGGGTCATACATCTGCGTATCGTATTCATCCACCATCCGCACACAGGCAAAGCGCGGGCTCAAATTGGCCAGGCATTGCTTCATCCGGCGCATCCATTCCTCGGGATAGCCTTCTTCTTTCCTCTCGTAATACATCGGCACAATCTCGGATTCCAGTAGAGAGTATATGGAGGAGGCATGCAAATCGTCCTGATCCTCGGTGTAAGGTTCCCGGTCTCCAATGGCCCATCCGCCGGAAACCTCGTAGGCTTCGTCATACCAGCCGTCCAGGATGCTGAGGTTCAGCACACCGTTCAAACCGGCTTTCATGCCGCTGGTGCCGCAGGCTTCCTCGCCGCGGCGCGGAGTGTTGAGCCACAGATCGACGCCCTGCACCAGTTCACGGGCCACTTCGATGCCGTAGTCCTCGACAAACACCAGCCGCTTGGCGATTTCCGGATCGCGCGTCAACTGGAAAATCTCCCTGATCAGCGCCTTGCCCGGATGGTCCTTCGGGTGCGCCTTGCCCGCGAAAATAATCTGCACCGGCATGCGCGGGTTCAACAGAATGCGCTTCAGGCGGTTGACGTCGCGGAACAGCAGCGTCGCGCGTTTATACGTCGCAAAGCGCCTGGCAAAGCCGATGGTGAAGGCATCGGGATCAAGCAGTTCCCCCATGCGGCGCAGTTCCGAAGCCGATGCTTTTCGCGCAATCGACTGCTGCACCAGGCGCTCGCGCGCAAACGTCACCAAAACGCGCTTGCGGTGGCGCCGCGCTTCCCACAACTCGGAATTCGGAATCTCATGCACCAGTTCCCAGGTCCGCGAATCCGTATAGCGGTCCCGCCAATCCGGCTGCAGGTAGCTGTCGTATAACGTGGCTAAATCTCCGCTCAGCCAGCTTGGAAGATGCACGCCGTTTGTGACCGAGGAAATCGGCACTTCCCACACCGGCAGTTCCGGCCAAAGATCCTGCCACATCTGCTGCGAGATCTTGCGGTGCAGCACGCTCACCGCGTTGCGGTAGGAGGAAGCCTGCAGCGCGCACACGGCCATGGAAAACGGCTCGTGCGGGTTCGAAGGATTGCGCTTGCCGATCCCCACCAGTTCATCAAAGGAGATGCCGGCCGCGGCGCAGAACTCGTGGAAATAGTCGTACATCATGCCGGTATCGAAGAGGTCGATACCCGCCGGCACAGGCGTGTGCGTGGTGAATACGTTGCTGCGCCTGGTGGCCTCCAGCGCCTCCTGGAAGTTGAGCTTGCGGTCCTGCATCAGCGTGCGGATGCGCTCAATCGCCAGAAACGCCGAGTGTCCCTCGTTCATGTGAAACACCGTCGGATCGAGCCCCAGCGCCTTTAGCGCCCGGATGCCGCCGATGCCGAGCACAATTTCCTGGCGCATCCGTGTGTGGATGTCGCCCCCGTACAGCATGTCGGTGATGTCGCGATTCACCTCCAGCGTGTTTTCCGGAACGTTGGTATCGAGCAGGTACAGCTTCACCCGCCCCACGTTCATGTGCCACACCTTGATGTGCACCAGGCCCGTCGGCAGGTTAACCGATACCTGCAATTCCTTGCCGTTGCTGTCGGTGGTGGGAATCACCGGCAGCGTGTAAAAATCGTTCACCGGGTTGCGCTCACTCTGCCAGCCATCCGGGTTGAGCCGCTGCTGCAAATATCCGCGCTGGTAGAGCAGACCGATTCCCACCAATGGCAGATCCAGATCGGATGCCGATTTCAAATGATCTCCCGACAGCACGCCCAGACCGCCCGAATAGATCGGCATACATTCCAGCAGCCCGTACTCCATGGAAAAATAGGCGATCACCTTGTCCTTGGGCGCCGGACGCAACATGTACTGGTCCAGGGCATCACAGGCGCGCCGGTAGACAGCCAGGTAGCGCGGATCGGCCGCCGATTTCTCCAGCGCCGCCTGCGAGATGTGGCCCAGCATCAGAACCGGGTTGTGGCCGCTGGCCTTCCACAGAACAGGATCCAGACGGCGAAACACGGCGCGGATATGGTGGTCCCAACTCCACAGCAGGTTGTAGGCCAGTTCTGAAAGCCGTGACAGGGCTTCCGGCAATGCGGGTAATACAAGGAATTCCCGGACAGGACGGATTTGAAAAGCCATGAGGATGCTATTCAAAGATAGCAAAGCCAAACCCCACCACGGCTGTGGCCGCCGGAGGAAAACGTACCAATTCGTACTTGCGCCATTCCGCCGTTCGAAGAAGAGCATACAATAGAGAGCATGAAGTTGAGCGCGCAGGAGGAGTACGGGCTTCGCTGTCTCCTTCACATGGCGAGGCTGCAGGAGGGCCAAAGCCTGAGCATCCCGGAAATCAGCCGGGCCGAAGGGCTTTCCATTCCCAACGTTGCCAAGCTGATGCGGCTGCTGCGGCTGGGCGGTTTTGTGGCCAGTGTCCGCGGCCAGGCCGGCGGATACACGCTGGCTCGTCCGGCAGCTCAGATTACGGTCGGTTCCGTGATGGATGCGCTGGGAGGCAGGTTCTTCAGCCCCCGGTTCTGTGAACGCCACGCCGGGCTCGAAAGTGTCTGTTCCCGATCCTCCGATTGCGCGATTCGTGTCCTTTGGACCACGATACAGGACGTACTGGACTCTGTTCTGCGGAAGGTAACCCTGCAGGATCTGTTGTGCAACGAAACGCAGATGCTGACCCTGCTGCGTTCGGCACAACCCGTTGCCGAGCTGCCAGCCTCGCAATGAGTCCACACTCGTCACCCTAAACCAGCCGTTCCGGGAGTTCAGCCAATGCGTTTCGCAGCAGCGAATTATTGTGTCCTTGCCATGATTGCCGCGGCAGTGGGTTGCAGCCACGGCGCCCCGGTGGTGGTTGGCAGCCGCGCCGGCACCGAACAGTCAATTCTTTCGGAAATTATCGCCCAGCAGATCGAGAAAAAAACCGCGCTGCGGGTGGAGCGCCGTGCGGCGTTTACCAGCACCAGCCAGACCAGCGAAGCTCTCGCCGGCGGGCAGGTGGATCTCTACGTCGAATACACCGGTTCGGCGATGATCAATTGCCTGCGTCTGCCAGCGGTGGCCGACGCTTCCGCGGTCCGTGACCAGGTGCGCAGCGAGTACCGTGAGAAGCTGCGCGTGGAGATGCTGGATCCGTTGGGATTCGACGCCCGCCCAGCGGTGCTGGCCAGAGCCAGCCTCGCGAAGGAAAAAGGGCTGGACTCGCTCAACCAGCTTGAACGGCTGACGGATGCGCGCTGGAGGCTGGGCATCACTTACGATTTTCTGGAGCGGCAGGACGGACTGAAATTGCTCAACCGCAACTACAACATCGCTCTCGATGGCGCCGCGCGCACCTTTGACCCGCGCCTGTTGGGCAAAGCGCTTGCCAACGACGAGATCAACCTGATGGCGGGCCATCAAAGCGATGCCGTGCTGATGGAGCCAGGCATCGTGGCCTTGACGGACGACAAGAATTGCTTTCCTCCCTACGAAGCCTCCATCATCGTCCGCCGCGAAGCGCTCAATGCCAACAAGGGTCTGGAGGCGGCCCTGCGCGCGCTCTCAGGCAAGGTGGACATCCAAACGATCCGCCGCCTCAATCATGCCGTGGAGTTCGGCAAGCGGCCCCCGGCCGACGTAGCCCGCGAATTCCTTGCAAAGTTGTAGCATCGACTCATGCGGCGTTTCCTCGGCGCACTCGGCTTTCTCACCGCCGCCCGCTGGCCCGGCGCGCCGGCCGGTGAATCCGCACTGTTTTTTCCGCTGGTGGGCGCGGCGATGGGATGGCTGGGCGCATTGTGGTACGCCGCCGTCGAGCCGTTTTTCGGAAGCTCCATCGGCGCGCTGATGGTGCTGGGGCTATGGTCGTTGATGACGGCCGCAAAGGGGGAAAACGGCGTTGCCCGGACAATCGGTTACGTCACCCTGATGTTCCTCATCCTGATGCGCTGGCAGGCGCTTTCACGGCTGCCCTCAAATCCGGTATGGGAACTGGCCGCCTGTGGCGCCGTCTCGCGAGGCGCGATCGCCGCCATCGGCTACTTCACTCCTCCGCTCGGCAAAGGCTTCGCCGAAACGCTGACCGCCGCGACCGCCGTGCCGACTCTCATCATTACCGTCGCGGCGGCCTTCTGGCCTGGCGCGCTCCAAGGCTCGGTGTTGCTCGCCGGAGCCATCCTCACCGTTTTGTTTCTGCGCCACTGGCTGACCACGCGTCTGGGAGGCGTGGATACTGCCGGACTGCACACCTCAGGCATCCTCACCGAAACCGTGCTGCTGATCCTCGCCACCTGCCGCAACTGCCCTTGGTGGAGCTGGTAGCGTGTTAATCTTGATCCGTGTTACATGAAAAAATCGCAATCATAACGGGCGCCGCCGCGGGCATTGGCGAGGCGACGGCGCTGTATTTCGCCGAATCCGGCGCGAGCGTAGTGGCGCTGGACCGCGATGAGCAGGGAATACGGCAGGTGGCCGCGCGCATTGAAGCAGCCGGCGGACAGGCGCTGGCGGTGACCGCCGACGTCTCCAATCGAAGTGAGCTCAGCACGGCCGTTGAGGCCGCACTGGCGCGATTCGGCCGCATCGATATCCTGATCAATAACGCCGGCATCTATCCCCGCAAAGCGTTTCTGGAAATCACTGAGGCCGAGTGGGACCGCATGCACGACATCAACCTGAAGGGCACGTTTCACATGACCCAACTGGTGGGGGCCCACATGGTGCGCCAGGGCCATGGCAAAATCGTCAACATCTCCTCGGTGACCTTCTTCATGGGCGCCAAGCTCCTCAGCCACTACGTGGCGGCCAAGGGCGGCGTCATCGGCCTCACCCGCGTGCTGGCCAAGGAATTGGGCGAGCACAATATCCACGTCAATTGCATCACGCCCGGCGCCATCCAGACCGACTCGGAGAAATTCTTCGTCACCGAAGAACAAAGCCGGGAGTTTGTGGCCCTGCAGTCCTTGAAGCGCCGGCTGCAGCCGGTGGAAATCGCGAAGGTCTGCGCGTTTCTGGCCAGCCCGATGAGCGATGCAATGACCGGCCAGACGCTGAACGTCGATGCCGGGTGGATCCTTTACTGAGACGCGGCATTCCGAGGCATACATCATGGCAAAACGTCTGGAAGGAAAGTCGGTCCTGATCACCGGCGCCGCATCCGGTATCGGAAGGGCGGCGGCGCAGTGGTGTGGAGCCGAAGGCGCGCGTGTACTGGCGCTCGATCGAAGCCGCGAGGCGGTGGAATCGGTGGCAGCCGCCATCCGCGAATCGGGCGGCTCGGCCGGACCCCTGCCCTGCGACGTGACCGACACGGCGGCGGTGACGGCGGCATTCTCGGGCATCACCAAGCTCGACGGGCTGGTGACCTCGGCGGGCATCGCGGTGCGCCTGCCGCTCGCAGAACAGGACGAGGCAGGATGGGATGCCGTGATCAACGTCAACCTGCGCGGTGTCTTTCTGTGCAGCAAGCAGGCGCTCAAGCGCATGGGCCGCGGCGCCAGCATCGTGCATATCGGCTCCGGTGTGGGCATTACCGGCACCCGCAACCGCGCTGCCTATACGGCGTCAAAGGGCGCGATTGTGGCCCTCACGCGCAACATGGCGCTCGACTACGCGCCCAAGGGAATCCGCGTCAATTGTGTCTGCCCCGGCTTTGCCCGCACCGGCCTCACCGCCGGCATTTTCGCCGATCCCGAACGCAAGGCGAAGATCGAAGCCATGCACCCGCTGGGAAGGATGGGGGAACCCGAGGATATCGCCAAGGCCATCGGCTTCCTGCTCTCCGAAGACGCCTCCTGGATCACCGGCGTGGTGTTGCCTGTGGACGGCGGCCTCGCCTGCGGCCATCAGCACGACATCTGATCCCGGCCAGTTCCCGCAGCAGTTCCAGGTTGCGCCGGTCGTCGCCTTCTTCCTCCACCGGAGTTTCCAGGATAAACGCCTTGCCCTTGAGCAGCGGATGGGTCAGAATCCGGCCGAAAGCTTCCCGGCCGATGTAGCCGCCGCCGATATGCTCATGACGATCTCGCCTCGATCCCAGCGGCGCTTTGGAATCGTTGGCATGGAACAGCGGCACATGGCCGAGGCCCAGAATCGCATCCGCCGAGGCCAGTGTCGCCTGAAGTCCGCCCTCGGAGACGATGTCGTAACCGGCGGCCAACAGGTGGCACGTGTCCAGACAGAAGCCCAGAGGCAAAGCCCCGCCCGCGGCGTCCTTCAGCCGGGCCAGTTCCTCTATCCGGCTGCCGAGGGCGCTTCCCTGCCCCGCCGTATTCTCCAGCAGCAGCGTCAGGCGTCCCATCTCCAGGCCCGCGGCGGCTTCCCGCACCGCGTCCCCGAAGCGCCCGATCGCCGATTCCACCGTCTGACCCTTGAAACTTCCCGGATGGATCACCAGGTAATCCGCCCCAACGGCGATCGCCCGCAGCAGTTCCCCACGGAACGAATCGATCGATTTCCGCCGGATTTCCGGATCGGGAGACGGCAGGTTGATCAGGTAGTTGCCATGCACGGCCAAAGGCGTGAGATCGTAGCGTTGCCGCAACCCGGACATGCGCGCAATATCCGCCGGCCCCAACGTGGACGCGCGCCACATGCGCGGGCTGGAGGTGAAAATCTGGAAAGTGCCGGCGCCCAGTTCATGGGCGCGCTCCGCCGCCGCCTCAAGCGACCCGGCAATCGACAGATGCAGCCCGGTACGGATGGATGCCGTCAAAAAACATGATTGCATTTAGGGGTGGGAATAATCCATCGCGCGACTTCATAATAGAGACAGATATGTTCGCACTCGTTTTCCTGTTCGTTTCCGCCGCCGCCAGTGCCGAGACCACGCAGTACAAAATCCAGCCCAGCGGCGACAAGGCCATCCATCTCGAAATCGAAAAGACAGGACTGATGCGCGGCAAGAAGCACGACCTGGTCTTCCCGAAGTACTACGGCACGCTTTCGTTCGATGACAAGGCGCCGGAAAACTCGCGCGTCGAACTCACCATCGACCCCAACTCCCTGCAGGTTCGGGACAAATGGCTGAGCGAGAAGGATCAGAAAAAGGTGCGTGAACACACCCTCAGCGAAATGCTGGCGGTGTCGAAATTTCCGGAGATGCGCTTTGCGTCCACGAAGGTCACCGCCGCCGGCGGCAACCGCTATTCGGTGGAAGGCACCCTCACCGTGCGCGGCATCGGCAAACCGGTGAAATTGGATGTCACCTTTGACCCCGCCTCGCTGGCCGTCAGCGGCAAGGGTTCATTCAAGATCACCAGCTATTCGCTGAAGCCGCCCAGCGCCGCCCTGGGCGCCGTAGGCACCAGGGATGAGATGACGGTGATCTTCGATATTCTGGCGGCCAGGTAGCTTCACGCCTGTTGCGCCATCGCCGCGGGCCGCGCGAAATCGAATGACTCCTGCCGGGACACGCCAGGCTCAAAGCAGCGCCGGCAGCGAGCCTCGTACATCCCCGCCGCGCCCACCACGATCAGCTCTTCGCTCTCCACCAGGCGCTGGGTATGCTTGGCCGGATTGCCGCAGCGCATACAAACGGCCAGTGTCTTGGTGATCGACTCAGCCATCGCCAGCAGTTCCGGCATCGGATGAAAAGGCCGTCCCATGTAGTCGGTGTCGAGCCCGGCCACAATCACCTGCTTGCCGCTATCGGCAAGCTGATTGGCCACCTCGATCAGGTCCGATCCGAAAAAGTTCGACTCGTCCACACCCACCACCTGCGTGCGCCAGTCCAGCTTCAACAGAATGTCCCGCGCCGATTCCACCACTTCCGATTTCATCCGCTGATCGCCATGCGAAACAATCTCGCTCTCTGAATACCGGTTGTCGAGCACCGGCTTAAAGACCTGCACCCGCTTGCGGGCGATGGCCGCGCGCCGAAGTCTCCGGATCAGTTCTTCGCTCTTGCCGGAAAACATCGGGCCGCAGATGGCCTCCAGCCATCCGGCGTTACTTGTTACGATATCCACTCGCCGCATCTTAACATAGCATTCATGGGATTCCGCCCCGAAAGGGTACTAGGCATGGAACTGCTGGACGGCGCTCCGGACCCGCAGGCGCGCGTTAACCTGGCCGACATCGTGCGCATCAACCGATACTTCGGCGGCCACTCCTCGCTTGCCGGCCTCATCCCGGACGATCTGCCGGCGGCGTTCACCGCGCTCGATGTGGGAGCGGCAAGCGGCGATATGGGCCGCGCAGTGAAGCGCAGGTTCCCCGGTGCATGGGTAGTTGCCGCCGATGCCATCCCCAGGAACCTGCGCCAGGCGCAGCCGCCCAAACTTGCCGCCGACGGCTTCCACCTGCCGTTTGCCGATCGCACATTCGACGTTGTCTGGTCCAGCCTCTTCCTCCACCATTTCTCCAGCGGGGACGCCGCGCGGTTGCTGCGGGAAATGCAGCGCGTGGCGCGGCGCTATGTCATCGCGCTTGATCTGGAGCGATCCCGCCTGTCCTACCGTTTTCTGCCCTTCACGCGCCGCCTTCTGGGCTGGCATCCCATGACCGTGCACGATGGCATGGCTTCGGTTCAATCGGCCTTTACGAAGGAGGAACTGGCAGCCGTGGCGCTTGAGGCCGGTCTGGCTGACGTCCGCATCCGGCGCCACATGCCGTGGTTTCGCATCTCTCTAGTCGCCCCGGTGGTATCCTGACAGCCGATGCTGACACGCCGCAATCTGCTCGCGCTACTGGGGGCCAGCCAATTGAAGGCCGCCGAAAAGCTTCGCATCACCCGCTACGACCTGCGTACGGCCCGCGTGCCGATGGCAGAGCGGGTACGCGACGCCTGGATCGCCAGTTTCCGCCGCCAGAAACGCGAGCAGACCCACTACGACGTCCATGTCGTGCGGCTGTGGGCCGGCGCGGATCTGGTGGGATTCGGCGAAGCCAAGATGAAACCCGAAGCCGCCGAATCCATACTGCGCGGCATGGTGGGCCATTCGCCCTGGGAATACCTGTTGGATGACCGCCTGGGCGGCATCCTCATTGCCGTCTACGACCTGCTGGGCCGCGCCACCGGATTGCCCGTATCCAGACTGTTCGCTCCCCGGGTGAAGGACCGCGTCGTGCAGACCTGGTGGAGCCAGTGTTTCCCCCCCTCAATGATGGGCGCCGAGGCGGCGCTGGCGGCCCGATTGGGTTACCGCGTGCACAAGATCAAGGCGCGGCCATGGGAGGATCCGGTGGCGCAGGCCGAGGCCATCTGCTCGTCCGTGCCCAAGGACTACAAGGTCTGGGTGGACGCCAACGGCTATTGGGAGTCGGTGGAAAACACGCTCGCCGTCTGTGGCAGGCTCGAACGCTTCCCCAACTACTTCGGCATCGAAACTCCCGTTGCGCGCGGCGCGGCGCTGGATGCCTTCCGCCGGCTGAAGGGCAGGACCCGTTTCCAGACCGCCGAGCACATCGAAGGGCTCCAGCCGATGGAGGCCGTGCGCGAGAAACTGCTTACTGCGTTCATCGTCGCCGCCCAGCGCGTGGGGCAAACCATGGTGAGCCATGCGGCCCTGGCCGAGGCCGCGGGCATGAAACTGTGGGTGGAACATGGGGAGCAGTCCGGCATCGGACAGGTGTTCCAGGCCCACCAGGCGGCGGCGATGCCCTCAGTGGAGTACTGCATCAGCGTCACCAACTGCCTGGAAGACGATCTCATCCGGGAACCGTTCACCATGCGCGACGGCTTTTATCAAGTGCCCACGGACGCCGGTCTGGGCGTGTCCCTGGATGAGGACGCCCTGGAGAAATACCGCCTGCGCTGACCTGTCAGCGCTGCGTGGGTGCGGGTTTGAAACTCGCCTGGTGAGTGCTCATGGCATCGCGCATCTGGGCCATCAACTCGGGATGCGCGGCCGCCACGTTGAACCGTTCGCCAATGTCAGTCTCGACGTTGTAGAGTTCCAAGCGCTCCGGCTGCACTACATGCAGCTTCCATGGGCCGCGCCGCATGCCGCGCAGAACCCCGGCATGGTAATAGAAAAAATCGCGCTGCGGACGGCTCCTGCCTTCCCAAAGCAGCGGCGCCAGGTCGTGCCCGTCCAACTCCGCGGCCGGCAGCGTGGCCCCGCTCAGCCGTCCCAGGGTGGGAAGAATGTCCAGCGTGGAGGCCACCTCCGTGGACACCTGGCCCGGCTTGATCCTGCCCTTCCAATTGGCGATGAACGGCTCACGATAGCCGCCTTCCCAGGTGGTCGCCTTTCCTTCGCGCAGCGCTCCGTTGGAACCGCCGTGCTCTCCCAGGTTTACCGCGCCGCCGTTATCGGAACTGAACAGCACCAGCGTGTTCTCTTCCAGCTTTAACGCGGCCAGCGTCTTCATCACTTCACCCACTGACCAGTCCAGTTCCTCCACCGCATCGCCGTACAGGCCGCGGCGGCTCTTGCCGCGGAACCGCTCACTGGCGAACAGCGGCACGTGGGGAAAGGTGTGCGGGAAATAGAGAAAGAATGGCTTTCCGGAGGTGGCCGACTTGCGAATGAACGACGTGGCGTCGGCGGTGTAGCGCGGTGTGATCTGTGTCTGATCGGGCTCGGTCTCCACCACTTCCTCATTTCTCATCAGCGGAATGCCCGGCAGCGTCTTGTACCGGTCCATGACGCTGGCGTTGCGCGTGCGCCCGAACTGCCTGTTGATTTCGTCATAAACCGGGTTGGTGCGCAGGCTCATGTCATTCGAGTAAGGGATTCCAAAGTAGGAATCGAACCCGTGGCGCGTGGGCAGGTACTGCGGCAGATGTCCCAGATGCCACTTGCCCGTGATGTGTGTGGCGTAGCCGCGGGCGCGCAGCATTTCGGCCATGGTCGTTTCCGAATCCGGCAGGCCGCCGGTGGAATCCGGGAACAGCACGAAGTTGATGCCGCTGCGGATCGGGTAACGGCCAGTCAGCAACGCGGCCCGGCTGGGCGAGCACAACGGCGCGGCGGAATAGAACTGCGTGAAGCGGATGCCGCCGGCCGCCAGGCTGTCCAGGTTCGGCGTGCGGATGGTGGGACTTCCATAGCAGCCGAGGTCGCCTGAGCCGAGATCGTCGGCGTAGATCAGCACGATGTTCGGTGGGCGGCGGGTTTGCGCGGCGAGGGGCGCGGCCAGGGCCGTAAGGAAAGCGCGTCGGGAGGTCACCTGAATATCTTACTTGCGTCCGAAGTCGGCCGGGATCTCGCCCCAGTTTTCGGTGTCCCACTTCAGAATGGGATTCGTCACCAGGTTGTCGCTCAGCCATGCCTCGGCCTGCTCGATCAGGGCGAAAATGGGCGCGTTGTTGGCCGTGGCGGGCAGGCTCGTGCGGCACACGCCCTGCCGGATCCAGCTTTGCGCGGTGGCCGAGTCGGAATAGATCGGCGTGCGGGTGCGGCGCTGTTCATGCAGCATCTCGAGCGCATGTACGATTGCCAGGAACTCGCCGATGTTGTTCGTTCCCTCTTCAAACGGGCCCATGTGGAACAACTCGGCGCCTGTCGCCGTCTCCACGCCGCGATACTCCATCGCTCCCGGGTTCCCGCTGCAGGCTGCATCCACCGCCACGCTATCCATCTCCACGCCCATTTGCGCAAGGTTTCCCGCGGGTTTGGGGGCCGCATTCTTATCCTTGACGGCGTAGTAATTGGAATACGAATCGCGAAAGGCCGATTCGGCCTCCGCGCGCGAGGCGAAGCTCTTGTACTTCGCGCCGGGATAGCCGGACACCTGCCGGGAGGCGCTTTCCCAGGTCGTGTAAATGCCGGGCTCATAACCGGCCCAGACCACGTAAAACTTCGGCTTTGGCTTACTCAAGGCTTGTTATAAATTCGCCAGCCGCTTATCGGTGTCGCCGAAACGATCCAGACGCACGCCCATGCGGTCCATGATGGACAGGTACAGGCTGCAGGCGCGGCGCCCGTCGTCGCCGCCTTCCAGATAATCGAGCACCCGGCCCGTCTTCATCGCGCCGCCGGCGTGCCCGGCCAACAGAATCGGCATCTGATCGGCGCCGTGCGCATCGCCATCAAACAGGTTTGAACAACACATCAGGATCGAACTGTCCAATAGCGACTGCCCGCCTTCGTCGATCTTCTTCATGCGCTCCAGCAGGTAGGCAAACTGGCTGATGTGGAACTGATTGGTCTTCAGATACATCGCCTCTTTCTCCGGCGCCTTCCCGTTATGCGTCAGATCAAGGTGAAGACTGCCCTGCACGCCCTCCACAAACTTGAAGTTCATCTGCGAAAGATCGTTGTTGAGCATGCAGGTGATGATACGCGTCTTATCCATCTGGAACGCCAGCACCATGATGTCCAGCATTAGCTTCATATGCTGAGGCACATCCTGCGGGAGATTGTCGGCGGGCCGCTCCATGTTCGGCTCTTTCAGAGAAGGACGCCAGCCTTCCAGCCGCTCCTCGCGGTAAGCGCGCTCAATCCGCTTTTCGATGTCGCGAATCGACTCCAGATACTCGTCCAGTTTCCTTCGATCGCCCGGGTTCACCCGCGTCTGCACGGCGTGCGCCTGCTCCAGCACCGAATCGAGGATGGTGCGGTCAAGCTGGCGGCCCTTGCCATCGCCCACCAGCAGGTCAAAAGCGCGCGCCGGATAGATCTCCTTGGTGGCCGGCTTGGTGGGCGTGGCCCAGGAAATCGCCGAGCCGTAGATCATCGACACGCCGTCTTCCAGGCGCAGTTCGTTGGGTTCGATTCCCAGCGCCAGGCTGGGAACGGCGGTACGGTTTCCGATCTCGCGGGACAACACCTGGTCCATCGTGGTGCCCACGCGGATGTCCTTCGGATCCAGGCTCACCGTCGCGCCCGACAGCATGTTCGGCATCCGGCCAAGATGCGGGCTGGTGGATGCCACCGCCTGCTGATTATACAGGCCGCGGACGAAATTGATCTCTTCGCGGTAGGGCATCATCGGCGCCAGTCCGGGGCCGATTTCCATCGCGGCGCCGCTCCCTTTGGCCCACCAGTGGATAGGCTCCACGCCATTGGAGAAATAGAGACACGCAAAGCGCACCGGCGGCTTGCTTGCGGCGCGCAGCGGAAGAGACTCCATCCAGGGCAGCGCCAGCGCCACGCCCGCCCCGCGAAGGAAGTTGCGGCGCGAGGGCTTCAGATTCACATGGCCCGGTTCAACTCTCATCGTTTTCCTCCGGTGTTGATTCTCCTCGCCACCGCTGGCGGCGAGTCATTTTCCTGCCCGCGCAAATGGCGGAATTGCGGGCTTACTACGATCTTCGAAACCAGTTCAGAAAAGCTGGTCTCGCCGCCGGCCCCCGCCAGTTCGTCAATCAGCGGCTGATCCGACGCCAGGATCGTGCGGCCCAGGGCATAACCCAGCAGCTTGTAGGAAAGCGTGCGCCGCACCTGCTGCTGTTGCGCGTCCATATAACCGAACAGGCCTCCGATGCCGGAGATTTCGGTCTTATCCGACAATGTTCCCGAATCATGGATCGGTTTGCCGTCGGAATACTGCTCTCTCCAGCGGCCGACCGGATCGTAATGTTCCAGCGCGAAACCCAGCGGATCGATGCGCGTGTGGCAGCCGGCGCAGGTGGCGTTGCGGCGGTGCGATTCCAGCCGTTCCTTCACCGTGAGTCCGCCGAAGAGTTTGTCGTCGGCCGGGATCGATCCGGCATCGGCGGGAGGAGGAGGCACCGGAGTTCCGATCACACGGCGCAGCAGCCAGTCGCCGCGTTTCACCGGACTGGTGCGAAGCGGCGCCGATGTCGCCGTCAAAACCGCACCCAATCGCAGCAGGCCGCCGCGCTGGAATTTGCCGGCGCCATCCACCCGCACCATTTCATTGGCGACGTTGTCCAGCTTCACGCCGTAGTGCTTCGCCAGGGCGCCGTTCAGAAAAGTGTAGTCGGCAAAGATCAGTTCGCGCACCGGCCGGTCCTTCCGCACGATATGTTCGAAAAAGGAAACGGCCTCGTCGTACATGGCGTTTTTCACGTCGTCGGTAAATTCGGGAAAGCGCGTGGTATCGACGCCGCGATGCTGATCGAAACGATAGAAGCCCAGCCACTGGCCGAAAAACTCGGTGGCCAGACGGCGGGCCTTGGGGTCGGCCAGCATTCGCCGCGTCTGCCGCTTGAGGTGGCCCGGGTCGCTCAACTCGCCGGCCGAGGCCGCGCGCAGTAGCTCGCGATCCGGCAGCGAAGACCACAGGAAGTAACTGAGACGGCTGGCCAGTTCCCAACCGGAAAGGGGCGTGACGGCGGCTGCTCCCTTGGGCTGTTCCAGCCGGTAAAGGAAGGCCGGCGCCACCAGCACACTCGCCAGCACGGCGCGAACCGCGCCCGGATGATCCAGTTCAAAGCCGCGCCGCGCTTTGTCGTAGAAGCCGCGGATCTGTTCTTTCTCTTCAGTGGAAAGGGGACGCCGCCAGGCCCGCTCAGCGAAGCGGACGCAATCTTCCACGTGTCCCGGACGCGCATCCCGCTGGGCTTTCTGCACCGCGTCATACCCGGCGCGCAGCGACGCGACATACTTTCGAGGTTCGGCGGGCAGGGCCTGGATGTCCGCTTCACTTAGCTGGGCGATGCCCTTGCCCTTCAGATCCAGCTTGTACTTACCGGCGACAAAATGCAGGAAAGCATCGTGATATTCAAAGGAAGCCAGCAGGTCCGCCCAGGCCTGATCCAGCCGCCTGCGGGTGGCGTCGTCCAGCATCTTATCCACCAGGAAGGCGTCCTGCCGGTAATACTTCAGCTTGGTGTGGTAGTGGTCGCGTTCGGGCTGGTTGTAAGTATTGTTGAAGGGCGGCGGGATCTCGTCCTTGTCAGAGGGGGTGGCTTCGCTTTGCGACGCCTGCGGCATGTTTTGGGCAAAGCTCAGCACCCCCGCCTTCCACTCCTGGAATCCTGGGCTTTCCGGATTCGCCATCAATGCCCAGACGGGTGTGCCTTCGGCCGCCTGCTCGCTGTCTGAGAACGTGCAGCGAAGCACCGCGCCGCCCACCTGCGCCGGATCGATTTCGGCGTCAACCTGCAACTGCAAGCCGCCGGCCGCGCCGGGCGTGGGCACTTCAAACACCAACAGAGCCTCACCTTTGGTGGCGAAATCATCCGGTCCAAGACCGTTTTGTCCGAAACCAACCTTCGCCGCCATCTCCGGCCCGGCCAGTTCGCGCAGCGATTGCGGCTCAGAGGAACTGCGGTCGGCGCGCCGCACGCGCACCTTCGCGTTGCGCCAAATCACCACCGCCTGTTCTTTCGCGTGCGGGTTGGCCGCCACTACCGACATGTGAATCTTCGCCGTGTTCTGCCCGCGCTTCCTTCTCATGTTGAAGGTGAAGTGATGCTTGACGGACGGCTTGAGGGACGCGTCGGTGAGGATCAGCGCCCGCTCGTCCCCGCGTCCACCCTCGGCCAGTTCACCGGCGGCGAACAGCCAGCGCGGCCAGTTGATCAGGAACTTCTGTATCTCTTCACAGCCGGCCCGGACGGCGGCGGCATCGCCGGAGGGCGCGGGAAGATCACGCCAGCGCGATACCACTTCCGTAGTGGGATAGCTGGGCGAGGGCTGATGCAGTACCGCCCAGATGTGTTCGGCAAATCGCGCACTGATGCCTTCCTTCTTCGCGAGAGCCGCAAGCGTAACACCTCCCTCGCCCAGAGCCTTGCGATGCTGGTAGCGCCAGGCGGCATAGAAGGCCTTCCCGTAGCGCTCCAATCCGTATGGCTTACCGCCTTCACCGGCCGCGGCGCGGAACCCGTGCGTCTCATAGATACGCTGGATGCGGTGTATCGCCGACAGCTCAAAGCCGCTCTTGCCGGGATCGTCATAAAACTCAATTGGACCGGCGCCGATGACGGCGTGATTGGCGATGTTCTTGGCCGCTTCCAGGTAGCGCTCCATGTTGGCGTCGGCCATGAACTGCACGTCGCCGAAGTTCGTGAAGCCTTCGCCCCCCACGGCGTCTCCGGCGAAATCACGGTCGAAATTGAGATTGAGGCCGGTCAGGTCGCGAATCGTGTAGCCATACTCGCCGCTGGTGAGGCGCCGGATTGTGACGCGGCCCGGGTCGCCGGCATGCTTTGCTGCGTACTGCCTGAGCGAGGTCCGAATCCAGTTGACGGCCTGCTGGCGCTCGGCATCGGTGGGCTGGGGCATCTTCGTGGGCGGCATCGCCTTCTGCTCCAGCGCCGTGGCCACCTTCTGCCAGTGCTGGAAACTATCAGCAATGGAATCCTCGGCGGCCATCTTCTCGAGGTTGATGCCGCCCATGGATGCCTTACCGTGGCACTGCAGGCAATATTGGCGGAAAACGGGAGGAGCGGCGGCCGGCAGAACAGCCGGGCAAATGGATACACTCAACAGGGCGGCAAGCAGCAGGGCTTTCATGGTTCCAGGAGATTCGGCTACCCCGATTATATACGCAGGGCAGACGGCCGTCGCCGCGCGCTAGGCCAGGATGTCCGTCACCACATTGCCATGCACGTCGGTGAGACGCATGTCACGTCCACCATAGCGGAAGGTGAGACGCTTGTGGTCCATACCCAGAAGATGCAGCATTGTCGCGTGCAGGTCATGCATGTGCACCTTGTTCTCGACGGCGAAGTAGCCGTACTCATCAGTGGCCCCATGCACCATCCCGCCTTTCACGCCGCCACCCGCCATCCACATGGTGAATCCGAACGGGTTGTGATCGCGCCCCACGCGCTTGACGTAGTTCCCATCGGGAAACTGCGCGCAGGGCGTGCGTCCGAATTCCCCGCCCCAAACCACCAGCGTCTGATCCAGCAGGCCGCGTGCCTTGAGATCCTTCAGGAGTCCCGCAATCGGCTTGTCCGTCGACCTGGCGTTGATCCGGTGGCCTTCTTCCAGGCTGCCGTGCTGATCCCAGCGGTCAATGCCCTTGCGCGCCGGGCTGAGCAGTTCCACAAAGCGGACGCCGCGTTCCACCAGCCGCCGCGCAATCAGACACTCCCGTCCGAATTCCGAAGTGATCTCCTCATCGAGACCATAAAGCTTCCTGGTGATTTCGGACTCCTTACTGAAATCGAGCAGGTCCGGCACCTCGCTCTGCATGCGGAAAGCGAGTTCGTAGTTGCGGATGGTGGCTTCAATCTCACTGACATGGCCGAAGCGCTTCACCACGCCCTGATTCAGTTTCGCCAGCAGATCGAGTTTGCCTTTCTGCAGCGCCGTCTCCTTGTCCAGCGGCTCCAGATCGGCGATGGGATGCTGGCTGTTCCTCATGATCGTGGCCTGGTAGGTGGCCGGCAGGAAACCGCTGCCGAAGCAATCGGCGCCGCCGGGAGGAATCAGCCCGCTTTCCAGCACAATGAAACCGGGCAGACTGTCGCTCATCGAACCAAGCCCGTAGTTCACCCACGCGCCCATGCTGGGGCGGCCCTGGAATCCCGATCCCGAATGGATGAAATAGTTCGCCGCCGTGTGTTCGGAGTGATCCGCCACCATCGAACGGATGATGCAAAGCTCGTCCACGCATCCGGCCACGTGGGGAAACAGATCGCTGACGTCGGCGCCGCTCTGGCCGTACTTCCTGAAGGAGAAGGGAGAGCCGAAAATCTTGTCGCTGATATTGAATACCGTGGTGGGCGGCTTGAATGGCAGCGCCTGCCCGGCCTCCCTGGTCAGCCGCGGCTTGGGATCGAAGGTGTCCATCTGGGACGGGCCGCCGTCCATGAAGAGGAAGATGACGGACTTGGCTTTCGGCGTAAAGTGCGGCTGGCGTGTGGCGGCCCCCGCGCCGCGCGCCATCATTTCCATCAGCGCCACGCCGCCGAACCCATTGGCCGCGCGCCACAGCATTTCCCGCCTGTTCAGATTACCGGACATAGACAAACTCCGCCGAATTCAGAAGTACATGACAAAGGTCGGTCCAGGCCTGCCGCTCCCCGCCCGGCCGTGAGGAAACGAACCCGAGAGACTCCCGGGTTTCCCACTCTTCGGGCGGACGGCCATAGGCATCCACAAAGAGCCCATGGACACGCCTCGCCGCATCCTGACCGGTAGCAATGGCGCGGGTGGCCCAATTTGCCGCCTGCTGCGCGACGAACTCGTTGTTCATCATCATCAGCGCCTGGGACGGCACCGTAGAGACGCCGCGCGCACCGATGGTGGACACCGGCAGCGGGTAGTCGAACGCCAGAAACATCGGCGTGAGAAAATTGCGCCGGACCTGAATGTAGATGCTGCGCCTTCGGTTTCCGTCGAGCGGCCCGCTCTTGGGCTTACCGCGCCCTTCCTGGTACTTACTGATATGGGGTGTCACGCCGGGTCCATACATGGCTCGATCCAGTTTGCCGGCGACGCTCAGAATGGAATCGCGGATCGCTTCGGCCTCCAGACGCCGCACCGGCATGTGATGCAGCAGCGTGTTCCGCGGATCGGCCTTCAGCGCCTCGGCCTGGGCATCGCCCGACATGCGGTAGGCCGAAGAGAGCACCATCAGCCGGTGCATCTCCTTCACTGACCAGCCGCGTTCCACAAACTCGGCCGCCAGCCAGTCAACCAACTCGGGGTGCGAAGGCGCTTCGCCCAATCTGCCGAAATTGTCCGTCGAACGGACGATGCCACTACCGAAGTGATGCTTCCACATGCGGTTCACCATCACACGGGCGGTGAGCGGGTTCTTCCCTCCGCCCACCCATTCGGCCAATTCCAACCGCCCACTGCCGTTTGAAACCGGGGGCTGCCGCTCGCCGGCGATAAACTGCAGGAAGTGGCGCGGCACCGGGGCGCCCAGGTTCTGATGGCTGCCGCGAATGTGCAGCGGAATGTCGCGCGGATCCTCATCCTTGCTGAGCATGGCGAAGGCTGACGGCGGGACTTTCTGTTCCAGCCGCTCAATCTCGGCCTGCTGCTCGGCGGTGAGGGCGGGGGGATCGGCGGCCACCTCCGGTGTCTGGACGGCCGGCGGCTCGCGATGATCGGAGATTACGATCTTATCCACCGCAATGAAGCCGTCGGGACTGCGGTCGACAATCTCGAAGTAACAGGCCCTGCCGATCTCCTTGGTCATCCGGATCGACTTCCACTCGAACTCCGGCTTGCCCGTGGGCAGGTAGTGTTCGCTCTTGTGATCGTCGGCCACCACCGTGACCCGCAGCGGATTGTTCTCCTTCAGCGCAGGCGGCAGCGCCGTGCCCTTCATGCGGATGTGAACCCAGAGCTTCGGCATCTTGAACGTCTTCGAGGTGAGCGATCCGACCAGTTTTTTGGTGCCGCCGGCGAAGGAGTCCGCCGCGCCCACCGGCGCCGTGCCGAACGCCTGGCCGGTGACGGTCCACCCGTCGAAGTCGAGCCCCTCGAAGTCCTCAAAGAGGATGTCGCCCTCGCGCAGGATGAATGAACCCGCCTTTGACGGCTGCGGGGTGCGCGCATGAATGTCGGAGATGCGCTGGCGCAGCGATGCGATCTCCCGGACTCTGGCAGGCGAATCCACC
This sequence comes from Bryobacteraceae bacterium, assembly GCA_033762895.1. Taxonomy (GTDB): domain Bacteria; phylum Acidobacteriota; class Terriglobia; order Bryobacterales; family Bryobacteraceae; genus CADEFT01. The sequence continues at coordinate 22,716 of JANRLE010000253.1, forward strand.
ACCACTTCCCGCACGCGCGTACTGTGCATGATGCCGGCCAGCCCGTAATAATCCACTGTGGGAATGGGATCGAACTTGTGATCGTGGCAGCGCGCGCAGGAAACCGTGAGGCCAAGGAACGCTTTGCTCAGAACGTCGATCTGGTTGTCGACGGTATCGGCGCGCGACTTCACCGAATCGGTAGCGGAGTTCAGTACTTCACCGAACCAGTAAACGGCGGTGCCCAGGGGAGACTCCCAATGCGCGCCATCGCTTGACAGACGCTTGGCCGGCAGCAGATCGCCGGCAATGTGCTCCTTCACAAACTGGTTGTAAGGGACATCTTCATTGAACGCGCGAATCACGTAGTCGCGGTATCGCCAGGCATCCAGCTTGTCGTTGTCGAATTCGTGGCCATTGGTTTCGGCGAACCGCACCAGGTCCAGCCAATGGCGCGCCCAACGTTCGCCGTAGTGGGGGGAAGCCAGCAGCCGGTCCACCACCTTCTTTTCCGCCTGCTGTGTGGCGTCGTTCAGGAATTCGTCGATCTCGGAACCAGACGGCGGCAGGCCGGTGAGATCGAAGGTGACGCGCCGCAGCCAATCGCGCCTGCTGGCCTGAGGTGCGGGCTTCAACCCCTTTTCCTCGAGTTTGGCCAGCAGGAAGGCGTCGACGGGCGTGCGCACCCAGGCCGCCTCGCGCACGGAGGGCGGCGTTGGCTTCACCACGGGACGAAACGCCCAATGTTTCCGCGCCTCGGCCCAATCGATGCCCCGGTCAGCCGTAGCGGCTTCATCCTTGCGTGGGTCGGGCGCGCCCATGGCGGCCCAACGTTCGAAGTCGGCGATTTCAGCGGCGGGCAGTTTGCCCGATGGCGGCATGCGCAGATTCAAGTCGGAATAGCGGATGGCTTTCAGCAGTTGGCTGCCCGTGCCGCCGGCCAGCGCCTTCGCGGTTCCGGCCGCCGTGTCCAGACGCAAACCAGCCATCGGCGTCTTCGTCTGGCCGCTATGGCAGGAGTAACATTTTGCGGCCAGAACGGGGCGGATCTTCTTCTCGAAAAACTCGTGGCCGTCATCGGCCGCGGCGAGAAGGGACGGGATCAGCCAAAGCAGTCGCAACATGACGTGTCTTTGACCAGTATCCTATCATTAGTGATGCAAAGCGCGAACAAGCAAGTCCTGCTGGCCGAAAGACCTACGGGTTTCCCTGAGGAATCGAACTTCCGGCTGGTGGAAACGGCCATGCCACGGCCGGGCGAGGGCGAATTTCTGGTGGCGATCGCGTATCTGTCGGTCGATCCCTACATGCGCGGGCGGATGAACGAAGCGCGCTCGTACGCCGATCCGGTGAAGATCGGAGAAGTGATGACGGGGGGCGCAGTTGGCCGCATCGTGGAGTCGCGGCATGCGAAGTTTCAGGCCGGCGATTATGTGGTGGGCCCGTTCGGCTGGCAGCAGTATGCGATCAGCGACGGAGTGGGCGTGCGGCGGGTGGATCCCGCCGTGGCGCCAATCTCGACATCTCTGGGCGTGCTGGGGATGCCCGGATTGACCGCCTATTTCGGACTGTTGGACATCTGCCGGCCGAAACAGGGTGAGACCGTGGTAGTGTCAGGCGCGGCCGGCGCGGTGGGCTCCTACGTGGGACAAATCGCCAGAATCAAAGGCTGCCGCGTCGCCGGAGTCGCCGGCAGCGACGAAAAGCTGGCCTGGATCACCTCTGAGCTCGGTTTCGAAGTCGGCATGAACTACCGCACCTGCGAGGATTACCGCACGCGCCTGAAGCAGATGTGCCCGGACGGCGTGGATGTGTACTTCGACAATGTGGGCGGCAGCATTACCGATGCCATGTTTCCGCTGCTGAACCCGCGGGCAAGGGTTGCCATCTGCGGCCAGATCGCGCTCTACAACCTGGACAAACCCGACCCGGGACCGCGCCTGCTGCCTATCGTTCTGGTGCGGCAGGTGAAAGTGGAAGGCTTCCTGGTGTTCCAGTTCGCAGACCGTTACCGGGAAGCTCTGACGCAATTGACCGAATGGGTGCGCAGCGGCGCGCTGAAGTATCGCGAGGATATCGCCGAAGGCATCGAAAACGCCCCGGCGGCCTTCATCGGGATGCTGAAAGGCCGTAACATCGGCAAGCAACTGGTGAAGATCTCAGACGTTTAGCGGAAGAAGAAGACTTCCGGCATGATCCGCATGTCACTCACCAGACAAGGCCCGCATTCGTACCGGTAACCCGCCCAGCCGCCTTTGGCCGCCGCCGGCACCGCTTCAGGATCATCCGGCAGGTGGTATACGCACACCGCCATCCGCGGATGGAACTTCGCCAGGGTGTTCCTGCCGCCTTCCAACGCCCGGCGCTCCGCCCCCTCGATGTCGAACTTCATGAAATCGACGCGGTCAAGTTTCAACTCATCCACCATTTTGTCAATGGTGGTCAAGGGCAGATAGACGGTATGAGAACCGGGCCGCTTAATCACGAAGCTGTCGCCGGCCGAGTTGTCCGGGTCGACATTCAGCGGCAGCACGTCATCCTTATGCCAAACGCCTTTGGGATACAAAACAACGCGGCCATCGGCGATTTCATCCTTAAGGTTGCGGCGCAGGCATTCCAGATTCTCGGGCGCCGGTTCCACCGCCACCACCTTGCTGGCGCCCAGGCGCAAAGCCTTGCGCGTGTAGCTTCCCACGTTGGCCCCGAAGTCCAGCACTACGTCGCCCTTGTGCGCTCCGTTGTCGCCCAGTTCATAGATGTTCGTGTCCTGTTCAGCAAGGCCATACAGCACTTCCTTGACGCTTCCCCTGGGCAGCCAGAACCTGCCATGCGGCGTTTCCCACTGTTCCAGATTGTGTTCGGCATCGCGTGCCAGCAACTTGCTGTTGGCGTGCATGAATGCGATGCGCTGATGGCGCCAGTTGCCGAGCGACATTGATCCGACGGCCTGGCCGGCCGGGCAATTCTGATTCCGCCCGGTAGCCATCAGCATACCGACGAAGATCTGGTCGTGAAAGAACCCGAACGCGACGAACAGGAAGATTCCCACGAAAATCTGGAGGATGGTGCCCTTCTTCATGCTGCTTTGACCATCGGCAGTTCGTGCGCTCAGCTTTACCTTTGATTGCCACCGCCACGCGGCAGGAGTAGGCTAGGGCTTGGTCACCGACCTGGCGGAAGTGTTTCGGCTCGGCACCGCGAAGGTGAAAGAGAATCTCGCCTTTCGCCGTTACATCTCCGCCCACCATGGCGCCAGCGCTCCGTTTCAGATTCTGGCCGAAGAAGTGCAACGGCAGGTGGACTGCACGGCCTGCGCGAATTGTTGCCGTCACTCGGTGGTGACCATCAACGAAGAGGAGACCGAGACCATCGCTCGGCACCTGGGCTCGACGCCGGAGGAAATCATCCGCCTTTACACCGTCCCTGATCCGGACACGCTCCACTCACGCAACATCCTCAGCGGGAAGGAAGGCTGCGTCTTTCTGGATGGAACGTTATGCACGATCTATGAGGCGCGTCCGGCCACCTGCCGTGATTTCCCGCACGTGGGGATCGGCGCCCGTTCGCTTGGCAGCCGCCCGTCCTCACTTGCCCGCTGGGCCGCGCTGTGCCCCATCATATTCAATGCGCTGGAGGACTACAAGCGGCTCACCGGCTACCCGGGGCGCAAGCGGTAGAGCACGTGCGGCCGGAGCGGGTGGCCTTCGGGAAGACGCGGATGCTCGAAATCATCGGCGGGGTCGCGGCGCATTCCCAGCTTTTCCATCACCCGGCGGGAGGGCAGGTTGCCTTCAGTGGTGAAGGAAACGATTTCGCCGAGGCCCAACGCGCCGAACCCATAGTGCAGCAACGCGCGTGCCCCTTCGGTGCCCAGCCCGCGATTCCAGAAGCGCGCCGCCAGGCGCCACCCGATTTCCACACACGGAGTAAAGTGAGCGTCGAACGACGGCGCCCATAGTCCGATGAAACCGGCAAACTCCCCGCTGTCGCGAAGCTCGACGGCGTAGAAACCGAATCCATGGCGGACGAGGTGCGCCTCATTTTGTTCCAGCATGGCGGCAGTTTCCTCCCGTGTCAGAACGGTGGGGAAGTAGCGCATCACCTCGGGATCGGCGTTGATGGCGGCGAACGGTTCTCTATCCCTGGCTTCGAACCGGCGCAAGAGGATTCGTTCCGTGGTGAGCATATCAGGGAGTGAGGTTCACCCGCACGGTGGCTGGAAAGGCGGCCATGGCTTCCCGTGTCACCCCCGGCATCGATTCCAGATTCAGTTCCCGCAGGCGGGGTAAAGTTGCCAATGCCGCCACGCCACCGTTCGTAACATTGGCGCAGGCCCAAAACGTAAGCCGTTCCAGTGACTCCATGCGGCCAAGCATCTGCAGGCTGCGGTCTGTAATGCCGGTTTGCCCCGCGTAGTAGGATTTCAGCCGCGACAGTCCGGCCAGATGGAGTGTGGCCGCATCACCGGTATCGCGGCAGTACATGCACCACAGCGCCTCCAGCCGCTCACAGCGGCCCACATGGCGGAACCCGTCGTCGGATACGTCCATCGGCATGAACTCGGTGAGGGAGGGGAAATGCGGCAATGCGGACAGCGCGGCGTCATCGACATTTTTGCAACTGACGGACAGCCCGCGAAGCGACGGCATGCCTGACAGCGCGGCAAACCCCGCATTCCGCAGGTTGTAGCAGCGGCGGCCCCAGATGGATTCGATGGTGCGGGAGCGGCTGAGGGCTGTGAATCCGGCATCGCCGGCGCTGGTGTCCTGACACATCAGCATGCGAAGGTGCGGCAATGCGGCAATGGCGCCCATGGTCTCATCGGTGGCGTCAAAGCCGAGCCAGCCAAGATGCGCAAGGCCGGCAAGCGGCTTCAGTTCCCGCGCCGTGAACGTCAGGCTTGCGTCGTCCAGATTCAGGGCGAACAGGCCGTCAAGACCGGCGAGGTTCCTGACGCCGGCGCCGGTAATCCGGCCGCGCAACAGCAGGTAGTTCGGCTCAGCGTCGAAGCCCATCAGGGAATACCGCGGCTCGCCCCCCTGCCAGGTTTTGAACGCAGGAATCCGGTGCAGCAGCGCCAGACCGGCATCGGTCACCAGATTCCCGGACCTGAAGTGGCGCAAGTGGGGTTTTCCCGCCAGTGCCTCGATGACGCCGTCGCCCGCACTGGATCCCAGTAAGTCGACACGTTCCAGCCGCTCGCAAAACTTCAGATTGGCCAGCCCCGCGTCAGAGACGCCGCCGTGGTGACACAGAGAGAACTCGCGGAGTTGGAGCAGTTGACCAACTACGGCAAGGTCTTCGCCGGTGATGTCGCAGCAGGACAACTCCAAAAGTTCGAGCCGCGGCATACGCGCCAGGTGCCGCAGCCCCGCACCGGTGACGCGCCGGGAGCCGCCCAGATGAAGCCGCGTCAGGGAATCGAGGCGAGACAGATCGCGCAGCACCGCATCGGTCATCTGGCCCGCGGCGCGCAGCGTGGTGATACGGTTGTCGCGGATCACTTCGAGGATTTCTTCCCAACCTTCGGCCGAAACAGGCGGCAGCGGGGTGATCGAGTTATCCTCGGTGTCCACTCGATACAATGCCGGCGAGCCCGTGCGCAGCGATTGCGCGAAGCTGGATTCAAAGTCCGCCCATGTGCCGAAGCTGTAGAGCCGGGCCACCACTAACCGCGTGGCCTCAATGGAGACCGGGCCGCTGCCGGGCGCCCGCTTCAGGACTTGCTCCCGCAGTTGTTCGGAGGTGAAGGATGCGCCGAAGATCGCCTGGACACGCTCCAGCGCGGCAGCGCCATCCGGTTGGCAGGCGGCGAACAGGTCTTCTGCCAGACGCTGGTACCACACAATGCGCGGCGGGCGAGCGCCTTCAGTTGCGGGCGGTTTCATCTTGGGCGTGGAGACGGCAGCAGCCGGCCCGGGTACCATTGATTTCCGAAGGGATCCACCACTCCCGCGGTGCGCTCCCCATAGGGCTGATCGGCAGGCTGCCACAAGGAGGTCGCGCCGGCGGCAATTGCCCTCTGGTAGGTTGAGTCCGGATCCTCGACATAGACCGACAAAGCCTGCGGGAAAGGCGGCCCTTCGCCCATTTCGACGAGTGAGTCGCCCAGTCGTGCCGCGGCGTGCATCACGCGGCCCTCGTTCTCATAGATACCAAGAGACTCGGCGCCGAACACCGTTTCAAGAAAAGCGATCAGACCACGGGCGCTTTCCGGATGGAGGTACGGCGTCAACTCGCCCGGCCTCTGCCCCTCGGGCGCCAGATGCCTGGCAAGGAACCAGTGATTCCCGAACGGGTCCTCGACAAACGCCGACCGTTCGCCGTAGGGCCGGTCCGCCGGCAGGCCCGCGTCTCCCATGAGGACCTTCGCGCCGGCGGCGATTGCGCGGCGGTAGGCCTCGTCTACGTCTTCCACAAAATAGTGCAGGGCCCCACGCAGTTCCGGGCCCATCACCTCACCGCCGCCGCCCACCATCAGCATGGCGCGGCCGAGCCTCGCCTCGCCGTGAAAACCTCCCCGTTCCGCCGGGCCGCGGTGCGTCACCTCGGCGCCGAAGGCCGCCTCGACAAAATCGAGGAGTTCATTGGGCCGTGAAACGTAGAGGAACGGCGTTACCGTCCCGAATCCTTCCCGCCGGTAAGAAGCGCCAGTAGGCATAACAAGTTAGTATGTTCGGGTGCCATGCACCTTTGTCGGAATGTGATAAAGAGAAGTGCGGGCCGTGATGTAAAGCCCGGCAAAACCGCTGCCCCAGCAGCAGTTGGCCGGCTGCTCGGGAGTATCCACCAGCCCCAACTGCCGGCCGGAGGCATCGTACACATGCACGCCGCCTGCCGATGAGAGCCACACATTGCCCGCCTCGTCGGACTTCAGCCCGTCGGTCCTTACCTCGCAGAACACACGCCCCTGGCCCAGCGTGCCATCCGGGGCGATCTCATAGACGCGGACCACCGGCTTCTCCTTGTTCACATCCGCCACGTACAGTTTCTGCTGGTTGGGCGCCAGGGCGACGCCATTTGGCCGCACGTTGTCCCGCGCCACCACCTTCGCCTGGCCGCGCCGCGGGATCTGATACACCAGCCCCTTCGGCAGGTCGGTGAAGTAGATGCTCCCGTCGATGGCATAAACCAGGTCGTTGGGCCCTTCCAGTCCTTCCGAGGCCAGTACGGTAATCTGGCCGTTCTTCTCGGTACGCGTCACGCGGCCTTTTTCGCAGGCCAACAGCCGGCCCTGGTGGTCGAACGTCAGCCCGTTCGCCGCATTGCTGTTTTCGCGGAACACGGTCACCTTGCCGCGCTCATACTTCATGATCCGGTTCGAGGGAATATCGCTGAACAGCAGATAGCCGCGCCGGCTGAACACCGGCCCTTCCGTGAAGCGGAAACCTTCGGACACCTTCTCCACCTTGGCCGCGCGGTCAATCAGATTCCAGAATTCGGGGCTCTTGGCTTCCGGCATATCCGCTCCTTATGATCCGATTCCGGGCGCGAAGTACGATTTCGCCGGGGCCTTGTAGGCCACCGTGAGGTCCGGCGTCTCCAGCCGCCTGCCCTTCTGATAGCCGGACTCCATCAGGAAAGCCAGCGCCCCGCTCACAAGCAGCGTGCGCTCCACCGGGTAAGGCGTCGTGCCCGTTTCGATCATCTGCCGGATGCCATGCACCAGCATGCTGAAGTTATTGGAGTTTTCGATCGGAATATAGCAAAGCGCCGCCTCCGGCTCCCTGCCCTTGCGCTTTACCGCCACCAGATATTCGCTCACCTTGCCGCCAAGCGCCAGGGCCGCGCCGCGGAATCCGTCGCGATACTCCACCAGGCAGCAGACGGGGTTCTTCACATCTTCCGGCCGGCCGGGCTCCACCTTCTGCCCGCGCGCCAGGGCCGCGTCCAACAGCTTGCGGTTCCAAAGACCCCGTTGGCCCGCCTTCCACACTGCATCGCCCGTCAGAAGCTGCACGGCACGCACGCCGGTTTCTCCGCCCTTGCGCCGCTCCACCATACATTGCAGCGTTTCGAAAATATGGAACAGCCCGCCATCGGCCACCCAGCCGCCACCCACCGACAGCGCGCTTTCCAGCTCCGATTCAAGCGGGATATCCAGTTCCGGTCGGCGGAAGGTCACCGGCACGGATGAGCCGGCCATGAGCGGGAATTTCAGTTCCCTGGACCACTCGTACATCTGCCGGGCCTTCTTCCAGTCATAGGAAAGGTGCTTGTCCACAAACACCGGACAGGCGCGCCCGGAGTCGCGAAACACACGCACCACCTGTTCAAGGAATTCGTAGCGCGGATAAAGTTGCTGATTCTTCTCGTTGTGCGGGTAGTTGCCATGCTCGCACACCAGGATCACTCCCTCCACCGCCAGTTTGTCCCCGCCCAGAGTAAGCGCCTCGCCGATGGTACGCGTGACGGGAAAGCCATAGGCCATCGAAAGCCGCCTGCCGATATCGGCCGGATGGATCTGATCCATGTAGAGCGAGACAACGTCGAATGGCGGCTCATGGTACTGCTCGTGAATCCAGTAGCCTTCGAGAAACCGCGTGATGAAGTTGTCCGAGTGGGACCGCACATGATAGGTACTGGAGATCGCGGCGATTTTCTTACGCGGTTGCCCTTGCGCCAAGACGGGCGCCGCCGCTGCCGTTGCGATAAATTCCCGCCGCTTCATTTCGCCGCCACCGCCTCATTGGCGCGCATCACGCGCAGCAGATTTCCACCCATGATTTTCCGGATATCGTCATCGGAATAGCCCATCGCGATCAGCCCTTTCACAATCGCCGGATACCTGGAGACATCTTCCATCCCCACCGGCGTCATGCCTGAGATGCCATCGTAGTCCGAGCCCAGGCCAACGTGGTCAGCGCCCACCAGTTTTGCGATGTGGTCAATGTGGCGCAGCAGTTCCTTCATGTCGACCTTGGGCATCAACTCAAAGTAGCGCTTCTGAATGGCGCGCACCATCTCCCAACGGCGTGGATTGTTGCGCTGCGTGTCCAGCACGGTCTTGATTTCGGCATCGCGCGCCGGCCGGTTCCTGATATAGACGTTGTAGGCGGGTTCAGAAAGATAGCCCGCGTGGAAATTGATGCACACCACGCCGCCCTTCGCCGCGATGGCGCGGATCACGTTGTCCGGCATGTTGCGGGCGATGGGTGTGATGGCCTTTACCGAGGAGTGCGACGCGATCACCGGCGCGCGGCTCGCCTCCACCGCGTCCAGGACGGCTTTGTCCGAAATATGGGACACGTCGACAACCATGCCCAGCCGGTTCATCTCGCGCACCACGTCGCGGCCGAAATCGGAAAGCCCGTTGTGAACCGCCACGTCGGTCATCGAATCGGCCCAGTTGTTGGTGCGAAAGTGGGCCAGGGTCATGTATCGCACACCCAGCCGGAAAAAATTGCGCAGCAGTCCGAGACTGTCCAGGATGATATGGCCACCTTCCAGGCTGAGCAGAGCGGCGCGTTTGCCTGCCTTGCGGATGCGCACGACGTCATCGGCGGTGTAGGCGGTCTCCATGTCCCGCCCGTTGCGCCGCACCTCTTCGTGAAAAGCGTCGATCACCTCCAGCGCGCGTTCCACCCACAGTTCCTGGGCGACATCCTGCGGCTGCACATAGACGCCAAAGAACACGGCGCCGAGGTTGCCCTCCTTCATCCGCGGAATGTCGAGTTCGTAGTAGCTGTGCTTTTCGGCGAACTGGTAGCCTTCATCCACCACATAGCGCGGCGTATCGATGTGGGCGTCGAAGATCAGCAGGTCGCGCATGATCCGGTCCATGCGGTCCTGCGCAAAAACCGGCGCGGCCAGCAAAAGAAAAAGGACAAGCATCGAAGGGGAGTATACTACGGACTCCGCAACTTGATCATCAATTCGCGAAACTCCGGAGCTTGCGGATGATCGGGATGGCGTCGCAGCAAGTCTTCCATCTGGCGCGCGGCGGCTTCCTTCTTCCCCTGCCGCTGGTAAATCTGGGCCAGCACAAGCTGCGGATGCGAGAAGTGCGCCGGATCCAGGCGCCGCGCCTCCAAGAGAAATTTCTCGGCCAGCGCCAAATCACCTTTGCCGAAATACGTCAATCCAAGCTGCGAATTCGCCAATGCATCCTTGGGCCTGGCCAACACACAACCGGCGTTAAATTGCATCGCCTCATCCAGCTTTCCCAAAGTCAGAAGCACTCCGCCGAGATTCACCTGTGGCTCATAGGATTCAGGATCGGCCTTCAGCGCCGCGCGAAAAAAGGCTTCGGCCTGCGGGAACCGGCGCTGCTGGTAGGCAATGGTGCCCAGGTTATTCCAGGCGGCAGCAAAGCCGGGGGCGATATCGACGGCCTTCTCCAGCCGCGCCACAGCTCCTTCAGCATCGCCGCGCGCCAGGCACTTCTGCGCTTCCTGATACTCCCTGGATGCGGCTGGCGGAATCGACAGGCGGCGGATTGAGACGGTATGCTCCCCTGCGGCCGCCGCCAGTTCACGATTGCAGAGGATGGTCACCCGCACGCGCCCCTTCCGGTCCGCCGTCCCCGGCCCCACTGCCTGCGTCTGGCGCACCTCGCCCAGCTTCGGGACCCAAGCCGCGATGGTGTAGGTACCCGGCGCCAGCTTCTTGAATTTGAAGCTGCTTCCCTGCTGCACCGGCGTGGACCCGGTGTAGGGCGTGTCGACGCCGTACACGGTGACAATCGCCGGATGGGCGGGCCGCAGTTCTCCTTCGATCTCATACACCTCGCGCGCGGCCGCCTGCAGCAGTGCCGCTTGTAACACTACAAGGGCTGCCGTTTTGCGAGAATGAAAGAGAAAGCGGACGAAAACCGAATCGATGATTGTTGACGGCATCTACTACGCCCTTGGATTCACGGCTGGCGGCCTGCTGGTTTCCTACCTCAGCCGGCCCGTCTACGGGGCTCCTTTGTTCATTCTCGCGCTGTTCTGCCTGTGGTTTTTTCGCGACCCTGAGCGCGAGATCCCGCAAGGCCCCAGTGCCGTCTCGCCGGCCGACGGCAAGGTGATCGCGATCCGGAACGAAGAGGGCGGCACGCGTATCAGCATTTTCCTGAACGTGTTCGACGTGCATGTGAACCGCGCGCCCATCGCCGGCAAGGTGACCGATTTCAAGTACCAGAAAGGCCAGTTCCTTGTCGCCAGCAAGCCGGAGGCGTCCACGCAGAATGAGATGAGCGTGATCACGGTGGAAGGCGGCGGCTCGCGCATCGTCTTCAAGCAGATTGCCGGACTCATCGCCCGCCGTATCGTCTGCTGGAAGAAGGCCGGCGACACGGTGGCCAAGGGCGAACGCGTGGGGCTCATCAAGTTCGGTTCCCGCGTGGACATCTGGCTGGGACCGGAATGGGCCGTGGGGGTGAAAGAAGGAGAACGAGTGGCGGGTGGTTCGTCCGTTTTGGCCACCAGAAAAGGCGCATGATCGATGTCGAAGATCAACCTCCCCAAACGACTGCTGGATCCCAAGAGCCGCCGCCCGCGGCGCGCCGCTTACGCGCTGCCGACGCTTTTTACCGCCGGCAATCTGTATCTCGGTTTTCTGTCGGTTTTTAAGTCCTTTGAAGGCGCCCTGGCGGTGAAGGGCGGACTGGTGGGCAGCGTGCCCCAGTTCGAAGTGGCCGCCAAGGCGATCGGCATCGCCGTGCTGCTGGACGGACTGGACGGACGCATCGCCCGCATGACCGGGACCGAGAGCGAGTTCGGCCGCGAGATGGATTCGCTCGCCGATGTCATCACCTTCGGAATCGCGCCCGCCGTGCTGGCCTTCGCCTGGGGATTACTGTTTCTGGAACCCGCGGCGGACCCGCTGATTCTGGAACATCTGACGCGCGCCGGCACCTTCCTGTGCTTCCTCTTCGTGCTGTGCAGCGCCCTGCGGCTGGCTCGCTTCAACGTGCAGGCGAATCCCATTCCCACCAATCCCGGCCGGCCCGGGCGCAAGTATTTCGTCGGTCTTCCGACGCCGGCATGCGCGGGCATGGTAGCAGCGGTGGTGTACGCCGCCGATTGCATACCGGTGACGTCCTGGCCGGTGGCCGCCGCCTGGATCGCGCTGATCGGCCTGCTGTCGTTCCTCCTTGTCAGCACGTGGCGCTACCGCAGTTTTAAGGATTTCAACCTGAACCGGCCACGGTCCACGCTTACGGTGATCATGCTGGGCAGCCTGATCTACCTGATCTGGAACTATTCGCAGCCGGTGCTGCTGGGAATGGCCATTATGTACGTCGGCAGCGGAATCGTGGTGCGGATCGGCGGATTGTTGCGCCGCCTGATGAAGAAATCGCCACCACCGCAGCCCCATCAACAGCCTGGTTAACGCCCGAACAAGATGAAAAACTACCGTGTCTCCGTGGTGGGCGGCGAATCGCTCCTCGGCAAGGAAATCCGCGAAACGCTGCGCGTCTCGTCATACCCGCTGGAAGTCTCGCTGATCGGCGGCGACGAAGAGGAAACAGGCAGGATCACCGAGCAGGCGGGTGAACCCGTCATCATCACGGCGATGGAACAAACCGGCCTGGTCACTTCCGATTTCGTCGTCCTTGCCGGTACCGAGTTGAGCAGCCGCAAAGCATGGGAGATGACCGGACCCGGCCCGGGACCCTTCGTCATCGACGCCACGCGTGTGCTGGAGGACGTGCCATCGGCGCGCGTGGGCGGCCTGCCTCCCCACTCGCCGGCCATCATCGCCCATCCGGCCGCCGAAGTCCTTTCCGATTTTTTCCGGCTCATTGGCGGCAAACTGCCTGTGACCCGCTCCGTAGTCAATGTCTTCGAACCGGCCAGTGAACGCGGACAGGCCGGCATTGACCAGTTACACAAGCAGACGGTGAACCTGTTCTCTTTCCAGCCGCTGCCGAAGGATATCTTCGACGACCAGATCGCCTACAACATGCTGCCCGCGCTGGGTGAAGCGGCGGCGCCAACGCTTGAACAGATCGAACTCCAGATTGAGCGCCACTTCGCCACGCTTGCCGCGGCGCATCCCACACCGCTCATCCCCTCCATCCGGCTGGTGCAGGCGCCGGTCTTCCACGCCTACAGCATGTCCGTCTGGCTGGAGTTGGAAAGCGAATCGGGCTTTGAACAGATCGCCGCCGCGCTCACCTCCGATCGCGTAGATGTACGTACCAGGGAGGAACCCGCGGCCACCAACGTCACCATCGCCAGTGAGCCCGGATTCGCGGTGGGCAACATCCGGCAGGACCGCAATCACCCGCGCGCCTGGTGGCTGTGGATCGCCGCCGATAATTTGCGCATCACCGCCGAAGCCACTGTGCGCCTGATCGAGCAGGCCGTAAAGGGTGCGGCGTGACTTCGCGGCGTCATTGGATGCTGGCCGCTTGCGCAGCGCTGTCCGCCTCAGGCTGCGGCTATCACGTCTCCGGACACGCCGACCTGCTGCCGAAAACCATCCGCACCATCGCGGTGCCGGCCTTCGGCAACGCCACCGTGCGCTACAAACTGTCTGACCGGTTGGCACAGGCCATCACGCGTGAGTTTCTATCGCGCACGCGCTACCGCGTCATCCACAACGAGAATGAGGCGGACGCCATCCTGCGCGGTTCGGTGGTGAACCTGATGGCCTTCCCCACCACGTTCGACACGGCCACCGGCCGCGCCGCGGGGGTTCAGGTAAGCGTCGGCCTTCAACTGACGCTGCACGAGCGCGCCACCGGCAAGGTGCTGTACCAGAATCCCGGCATGGAGGTGCGCGAGCGTTACGAAATCAGCGTGGATCCGGTGGCCTACTTCGAAGAAAGCGACACCGCGCTGGACCGCCTCAGCATCAGCGTCGCGCGGGCCGTGGTTTCCGCTATCCTGGAAAACTTCTGATGACTCCGCAGCAGTTCGTCTCCCAATTGCGCAGCGCACGCCCCGCCCCCGTCTACCTGTTCCTGGGCCCGGAGGCCTACCGGCGGCGGGCGTGCCGGAAGCTTCTGGTGGAGAAGGCGTTGCCGGAAGACCAGCGGGAAGAGGGCTTCTCACGCTACGACCTGGATGAGACCTCGTTTCGCGACGTGCTGGACAATGCCGCGTCGTTTTCGCTGTTCGCCTCCGTCCGGCTGCTGTGGGTTTCCAACGCCGAGATGGTGCTGCCCAGAGGCAATACGGCGCCGGATGAAAAAGACGCCACGGCGCTGGCGGCCTATGTGTCCAATCCCACCCCGGACACCACCATTGTCTTCGACGCCCAGCGGTTCACCTTCGACAACGAGGACAAGGCGAGGCTCGATCGCCTGCGCAAGTTCTACGCGCCGATTGCCAACGTGGTGGAGTTCCAGCCCTACACGCCGGAGGAGGCGCGCAAGCTGGCCGGCGACCTGGCCTCAAAGGCGGGATTGAAGATCGCGCCCCCGCTGCTGGAGATGCTGGTGGATACGCTCGGCAGCGACGCCTCCCGCATCGCGACCGAACTGGACAAGCTGGCGGCATTCACCGGTGGCAGGGAAGTGACCGAGGCCGACGTGGTTGCCCTTGCCCCCGACGCCCGTTCGACCACGATCTTCGCGCTGGTGGGGGCCCTGGGCCGGGGCGATCGCGCGGCAAGTCTCGATCTGCTGCAGACGCTGGTGCGCGATGGCGAGTATCTGCCCCTGGCGCTGACGTTCCTTAGCGCGCAGTTCCGTTCGGCGCTGGTGGCGAAGGAAGAAGGGCTGCGCACGCCACAGCAGATTCAGGGACATTTTTCGAAACTGGGCGTGGCGATGTGGCCCTCCCGGGCGCAGCAGGTGGCGCAGACGCTGGGGGCGTTTTCCAAGAGCAGCCTGGAGACGGCTCTGATCAGGATCTACGAAGCGGACAAGGCGTTTCGCGACCGCAGTCCCGATGACCGGCTGGTGATGGAATCACTGGTGCTTGCGCTGACCCGGTAACTGCATCGCCCTGGCAAGTCTAATGAGGCGCGGGAGACCCGAGGCGTGCCGCCAGCCACGCTTCGGCCACTCGAAGGTCCCGTTTGACGGTGGGAACCGAGACGTCCAGAGCAGCGGCGATTTCCTCATTGCTCATGCCCGCAAAGAAGCGCATTTCAATGGCTTTCGCCTTACGGGCGTCGAAACGCGAGAGCGCCTCCAGCCCCTGGTCAAGTTCCAGCAGTTGAGAGGCGGAGGAAGGCGAGTAGGCAAGAGCCTCGTTCAACTCCAACCGCTGTGCGCCGCCGCCGCGTTTTTCCGAGGCCTGCCTGCGCGCGTGATCCACCAGGATCTGGCGCATGGCGCGCGCGGCGACGCCGAAGAAATGGGCTCGGGATTCAAAGGCGGGCGCCTCGCCGGCCAACAGCTTCATGTAAGCCTCATGCACCAGCGCGGTAGCCTGCAGGGTATGGCCGGCGCGCTGGCTGCGCAGCAAACTGGCGGCAAGCCTACGGAGTTCCGCGTAGGCGAGCGGGAACAGGCGCTCAGCGAGGGCGGCGTCGCCATGGCCGGCCTCCTGAATCAACTGGGTGAGCGAGGTGGACATGCCAGCTTCGATAGTACACATAAGGAAGTGGGAGCGGGAGGGAGCGCTGAAATCTGAAATTTTCAGTTTGACGCCTCCCCGTCTGCTGTGACAAGATATACCCCACAGGGTCTTGACACCATGAATCGCAGAGATTTGCTTTCCGCGTTCGGCGGGGGGTACTCCCTTGTCGTGCTGGCCGACCGTCTCCCGGCGGCGCAGACCGCTTCCACTGAAGACATCCGTCGAGCCATGGACCGCGTCGTTCCGGCCAAACCGCTTGCGCGTGTCACTCCGAACGAGCCCAACATGACGCTGGTGGACCTGGAGACCGACGTTCTGGTGGCGGGTGGCGGCCTGGCGGGCGTGCTGGCGGCCGTATCGGCCGCTCGGCATGGCGCCAAGGTGGTGCTGGTGCAGGACCGCTCGCGGCTGGGGGGCAATTCCTCAAGCGAAGTGAAGATGCACGTGGTGGGCGCCAATCATCACAAGAGCCGTCCGGGGTGGAGAGAGGGCGGCCTGCTGGAGGAATTCCGGCTGGATGACGCGATCCACAATCCGCAGCGTTGCTGGGAAATGTGGGACCTGCTGCTCTATGACAAGGTGGTGAGCGCGCCCAACATCACCCTGTTGCTCGAGAGCACGCTGTACGGCGCAGCCACCAGCGATGGCATGGTCCGTGAGGTGCTGGTGCGGTCAGACAAGTCCGAACATATCTATCGCATCAAGGCCAAGGTCTTCTGCGATTGCACCGGTGACAGCCGGTTGGGCCTGGAATGCGGCGCCGATATGCGCAGCGGGCGCGAGGCACACGCTGAATACGGCGAATCGCTGGCGCCGGAGAGGGCTGACAACGAAACGCTGGGATCGAGCATTCTCTTCACCTCGCGGCTGCACCGTCAGAAGATGCCATTCAAACCGCCGGCATGGGCGCGGAAGGTGACCAAAGAACATCTGCTGCAACGCCGGATCACGTCTTGGGAATACGGGTATTGGTGGGTGGAATGGGGTGGAGACCGGGACACGATCCGCGAGAATGAGCGCATCCGATTCGAACTGCTGTCGATTGTGATGGGAGTCTGGGACTATATCAAGAACTCCGGAGAGCATCCCGAGGCGGATTATTACGCGCTGGACTGGGTGGGCATGATGCCTGGCAAGCGCGGCAGCCGGCGCCTGCTCGGTGACTACGTGCTGAAGCAGCAGGATCTGGAGAAGTCCGTGGCGTTCGAGGACGCGGTTTGCATTGGCGGATGGCCGATGGACGATCATCCGCCCGGTGGCTTCGACAAAGCCGAGTTGCCGCCCATGCGCCAGATCAAGACGGCCGAAGTGTACACGATCCCGTTCCGCAGCCTTTACAGCCGGAACGTGAGGAACCTCCTGATGGCGGGCCGCAATATCAGCGCCAGCCACATCGCATTTACATCGACCAGGGTGATGGCGACGTGCGCGGTGCAAGGCCAGGCGATTGGCGCCGCGGCGGCGATGTGTGTGAAGCATCGGCTTCTGCCGCGGGAGTTGGCGGCCGACAAACGGCGGCTGCGCCAGTTGCAGCAGACGCTGCTGCGGGACGACCAGACGATCACCGGAATCCGCAATGAAGATCCGCTGGACCTGGCGCGGAAAGCGAAGGCGTCCGCCTCGGGCGAACGGGACGGAGCGTCTCCGGACAAGGTGCTCACTGGCGTGACGCGCGATATTCCCAAGGGGGAATTGCATCACTGGGCAGCGACAATGGGCCCTGATGGAGCATGGCTGGACCTGGAGTGGGACCAGCCGCAGCGCATCTCACATGTGCAGCTCACCTTCGACACCGGCTTCCAGCGGGAATTGACATTGACCAGCAGCGACGCAATCAATCGCGGCATACTGCGCAGGGCGCAGATGGAAACGGTGCGGGATTACAGACTGCTGTACAGGACCGCGGCCGGCGCCTGGGCTCCGCTGGCCGAAACCAAAGACAATCACAGGCGGCTGGTGCGGCACCAGTTCGCGCAAGTGGAAACAAGGGCCGTGCGCCTTCACGTAACGGCAACCAACGGCGACCCGCTGGCGAGGGTATTTGAAATCCGCTGCTATGCATAGCAGCCAAGTAGGAGCAAGGATGATCCGGTTATTTACGATGACGCTCGCGGCCGTGGCCGCGCTGATGGCACAGCAGGGAACGGGAACGATCTCAGGCACCGTCACCGATCCGCAGGACGCGGTGATTGGCGCGGCGGCAGTGGAGGTACGTAATGTTTCCACAAACTCAACCTTCCGGACGCAGACCAACGACAGCGGCTTTTTCACCGCGCCCGGCCTGCCCGTTGGCGATTATGAGGTTTCCGTTCAGCTCCAGGGATTCAAGCGCGGAGTGCGCAGCGGCGTGAATCTGGCGGTGAACCAGAACGCAGTGGTCAACGTGAAGCTGGAGGTGGGACAGGTGGCCGAATCAGTGGAAGTGGTGGGTGAGGCGCAGTTGGTGGATACCGGCAGCGCGACCCTCGGCGCGGTGATCGAGAACCGGCGCGTGCGCGATCTTCCGCTGAACGGACGAAACGCGCTGGCCCTGACGCTGCTGAATGCCGGGGTGATTTCCAATGCCGGTCCGACCAATTCCGGCTTCGGCGACCGCGGAATCCAGATCTCCTCACTGAGCATCAACGGCAGCCCGAACTCAATGAACGCGCAGATGCTGGACGGCAACAACAACATCCTGAGCTACGTGGGCGAAGTAGGGGTGCCGCCGGCGGTGGACGCGGTGGAGGAGTTCAAGGTGCAGAGCGGCGCGATGTCAGCCGAATTCGGATTCACGGCGGGCGGAGCGATCAATCTTGTGAGTAAGTCCGGAACCAACCAGTTTCACGGGACAGCATATGAGTTTGTTCGCAACGACCGCTTCGACGCGCGCAACGCCTACGCCACGCAGCGGCTTCCCCTCCGCTACAACCAGTTCGGCGGATCGATCGGCGGACCGGTGATCAAAAACCGTACTTTCGGCTTCTTCAACTGGGAGAAGTACCTGCTGCGCAGGAGCAATCCGCGCATTGCCAGCGTTCCGATTCCCCAGTGGCGGGAGGGCAATTTCAGCAACCTGGCGACGGCGACCGGCACCTTCGTGCCGGTATTCGATCCGGCCACGACCCGGGCCAATCCGAACGGATCGGGGCTCATACGCGACGTCTTCCCCGGCAACATCGTTCCCACCAACCGCTTCGATCCGATCACGCCGAAGATTCTGGCGTTTTACCCGCAACCCAACCGCGCGCCCACCAATCCGTTCACGTTCAGCCAGAATTTTCAGGACGCGGCCCTCAGTTCGGTGGACTGGACGCAATGGAACATCAAGATCGATCACCGCTTCTCGGACCGCAACTCAATGTTCTTCCGCTACACCACCGCGCAGCATCAACCCAAAGCCAATTCGTTCTTCACGGATCCCACGGTGGGCAGCAACCGCGAGGATGACCAGACCAATCGCAACGTGATGATTTCCGACACGCACACCTTTTCGCCGACGCTGATCAACAACCTGCGCGTAGGGCTGATGCGGCAGTCGTTTATCTTCGTGGCGGTGAACGCGGGGCAGGACTGGCCGCGGAAACTGGGGCTGCCGGCGATTGTGCCCCCGGACCAGATGCCTCAGGTCGATTTCGGATTCGGCGCAATCGGCGGAGGAGCGGCGGGCAACCGCGGATCGCTCAACTGGGATATTCAGAACCTGCTGACGAAAATCGCCGGCAATCACACGCTTAAGTTCGGCTACAACCACCGGCTGTTACAGGGGGGCAATCTGCAGGGCGCCGCTCTTTCGGGAGACTACAGCTTTGCCGGCCTGACGTCGAATCCGCAGAGCCCGGCGGGCACGGGGAACAACATGGCCCAGTTTCTGATCGGCGACGTCGGCTCGGCCGGCATCGACCGGATTCTGGGCAATTCCTGGCATGGCTACGCCATCAGCGGGTTTGTGCAGGACGACTGGAAGCTCAGCCGGAAGCTTACCTTGAATCTTGGCCTGCGCTATGACTTCCAGCAGAAGCCGTATGAGCGGCACAACGGCCACATCAATTTCGACCCTGCCGCCCGCATTCCAAATACTGCCTTCAGCGGCACAACCGTGTTTGCGGGAGTGGGAGGGCAGCCGCGCAGCTTCTACAAGGAAGACTACAACGATTTCGCACCTCGCTTCGGTTTCGCTTTCGACATGTTTGGCACAGGCAAGACGGTCCTGCGCGGCGGCTATGGCGTGTACTATCCGGGGATCTTCCTGCGGGACTTCCTTGGCAACGTGCAGTTGTTCTCGGCGACACGGACAACCTACGTCGCGCCCGGACCTGGGCTGCGCGCTTTCCGCTTCCAGGACGGCTTCCCGACGGCGCCGATTTCATCGCCCGGCGCCTCGGCCGGCCCCGGCGCGCTGCTGGGACAAAGCCCGGCGCTGACCGAATCGGACAAAACCACGCCGCTCACGCAGCAGTGGAACATGTCGATGCAGCAGCAACTGGGGGGCTGGCTGATCGACGTTACCTACGCCGGAAACAAGGGTAACCACTTCGCGGCTTCAGGCTACAACCTGAACCAGGTGGATCCGAACGTACGCCAGCAGATCGGACAGGCGCTATTCACACCGGTGGCGAACCCTTACGCCGGACAGGTGCCGGGCGGACTGGGCGGCGCCACCATCACGCGCGAACGCACGCTGATGCCCTATCCTTACTACAACGCGGTAAACGTGCGGAATCCGAGGCTCGGAAACTATCTTTCCCACCAGTTGCAAATGAGCGTGAGAAAGAGAATGAGCAAGGGCCTGCTGGTGGACTTCGCTTACACGGCGGGAAAGAAAATCAGCGACTCGACGCTGATCCCGGTGGACTTCGGGCCGATTGAACAGGTGACTGAAAACGGGTTTCAGGACGGGCTGTTCAACCGCCAGATCCAACGGTCAGTGGATCCGGCCGACGTTTCCCAGCGCGGCGTGGTTTCTCTTCTCTATGAACTGCCCTTCGGGAGAGGGAAGCTCTGGGATCCGGCCAGCGCGGCAGTGCGCAAGATCGTGGGCGGCTGGCAGGTGAACATGATCAGCGTCTTGCAGGCGGGAATTCCCCTGACAGTGACGGGGGCAAATAATTTCCAGGCCAACCGGCCGAATTCAACCGGCGTGAGCGCAAAGCTTCCCGGCGGTGAGCGCAACGCCGTGCGGTGGTTTGATACACAGCAGTTCGTGAACCCGCCTGACTTTACCCTGGGCAACGTCGGGCGCGCCATTCCCGACGTGCGCCATCCGGGGGCAGTCAACTTCGATTTCTCTCTGATCAAGGACACGTTGATCACCGAACGGTTCAATCTACAGTTCCGCGCGGAGGCATTCAACCTGCCCAATCACGTGAATCTGGGACTGGTGAATGATAACTTCTCGCCGGGCCGCGACGGCCGCAATGCCAGCGCGGTGTTCGGCACCATTAACTCATCGCGAGACGCGCGGATTATCCAATTGGGAATGAAGCTGATATTCTGAACCAAGGCAAACCATGTCATGGCCATGCTACAGTCTTGGCCATGACATGGAAACTCTGCCTGATACTTGGGACCATCGCCTTACCGGCGGCCGCACAGCTTACAACCGATCAGAAACTTCAAGATTTCCGCACACTCACTTCCGTCTACGCCAAACGATATGCGCCGGCCAACTGGAAAAAGGCGCTGCTACAGGTGGATCTGTTCGACGCGGCGCGCTGGATGGAGCGCGTGCGGCGCTCAAAGGATGACCTTGAGTACTTCGAAATTGCCTCCGAGTATGTGGCGCAGCTCGACGACCTGCATTCCTCGTTCCGGATGCAGACGTCGTTTTTCGCCGACACCGGCATCGTGGTGGATATCTACGACGGCAAGGTTCTGATTGAGGCGGTGAACCGCCTGGCGCTCCCCGCGGCGCAGTTCCCGTTTGAAACCGGGGATGAACTGGTTTCAGTGGACGGCAAACCGGTGGACATCCTTATGGACGAGTTCGTCAGGCTCAGGCGCCGCGGCAATCCGTCCACCACGCGGCGTTCGGCCGCGGACCTGCTGACGTTTCGCCCGCAATCGGCACTACCGCGAGCAGCGGAATTGGGTGAGAACGCGGTGTTGGTGATCCG
This sequence comes from Bryobacteraceae bacterium, assembly GCA_033762895.1. GTDB lineage: Bacteria > Acidobacteriota > Terriglobia > Bryobacterales > Bryobacteraceae > CADEFT01. Next base: position 44,254 of record JANRLE010000253.1, read on the forward strand.
CAGAGCGGCCACAGGCGAGCAGGAAACTCACACGGTTCCGTGGCGCAAGCAGGGTGTGCCGACCCGCAACATAGGACCTGTGCCGGACGTGAAGTGGGCGGCCGTTGCTTCGCGCGGTGTTGAAACAGATTACATGGCTCCCTGGCGGGAGTTAACGAATTTCACTGTTTCCCCGGAAGACCACCTCCTGCGCGGAGAGATCTACTCCAGCGAAACCGGACAGTTGGAACCGCGCAGGTACTTACTCGGTTGGGGAGCGCGGGCGCCGGTGTGGACCATGCCGCAGGGCTTCCAACTACGCAAAGGGCGCGCGGCGCTGGATTTCCATCATTCGGGCGTTTATCAGGCCGAGGGCGTAAGAATCGGCTACATCCGCTTTCCCAATTTCGCACCGCAGTCCTATACCGGCGCGCTGGCGGAGTTAGCCGAGGAGGTGGCGTTCTTTAAGCAGAACACCGACGCCCTGGTGGTGGACGTGATGCGCAACACGGGCGGCGGCTGCTATATGCTGGACGCCGCGGCATACCTGATCCCTCGCCCGTTTTCGTTTTTCGGCGAGGAGATCCGGGTAACCGCCGACCGCATCAACGCCGTCGAGACGTCGCGGCGGCTGGCCGTGGCGCAGCGGGCGCCGGAATGGATCATCCGCTACTACGAGATCGTGCTCGAGGAAATGCAGCGGGCCTATCGTGAAAATCGCGGACTCACGCAATCACTGCCGGCCTGCACGGGCCTGACCCAGGGATTGCTTCCTCCCGGATTCGAAAACAATCCGGCGGTGGACCGCGACGGAAACATCGCCGCCTATGACAAGCCGCTCATCGTCCTGGTGGATGAATTCTCCACGTCGGCCGGTGACATCTTTCCCGCAATGCTGCAGGACAACGCCCGCGGTCCGCTGGTAGGGACCCGCACCAACGGGGCCGGGGGCTCCACCAGCCTGTGGGTGGCGGGCTATTTCTCGGAAAGCCTGACGTCTAATACCAACACGCTGGTGCTTCGGCGCGAGCCTGTCACGGCGCAGGGCTATCCGCAGACCCACTACATCGAAAACGTGGGCGCGCATGCTGACATCCAACTCAACTACATGACCCGTGAGAATCTGATGCAGCGCGGCCGGCCGTTCGTGGATGCGTTCACGAAAATCTTGGTGGACATGGTGAAGGCGGCCCAACAGTAGCGCGTGGCGTTACCATCGAAGGATGACCGGCGCCGAGCTAAGGGAGAACTTCGACGTCGCCATCGCCACCCTGCGCGCGCACAAGGTGCGAACTTCTCTCACCATTCTAGGCATCGTCATCGGCGTGACTTCGGTGATTTCGGTGGCCTCCATCATTCAGGGGCTAAACCGGTATGTGGCCTCGAAGGTAGAGGGGCTGGGGTCGAGAACCTACTTCATCAGCAGATTCCCGCCCGGCACGGCGGCCTTTGACCGGCTCCCGGAACACATCCGCCAACGCAAGTATTTCCAGTATGGCGATGCGCGGGCGATCCGCGAGTCGGCGCCTGAATTGGAGTTTGTCACCGTGTTCGGAACGCGCATCGCCGCGCCGGGCATGGCGGGCGCCGGGTCCAACGAAATCAGCTTTGAGAACAGGCGCGTGGAACGGGTGTTCCTGCGCGGCGTGGAGCCCGAATACACCGACGCACTGCCGATGTTCACCGTTGCCGCGGGCCGGTTCATTACGCACAACGACGACCTGCATTCGCGGCCGGTGGTGGTGGTAGGCGCCTCCATCGCAGATTCGCTGTTCGGACCGCGGGAGGCGATCGGGAGGCAGGTGCGGCTGAACGGGAAACTGTATGAAGTGGTGGGGGTGCTCAAGCAGGAGGCCGGCCTATTCGGGGGTCCGGGTCCGGACGACTTCGTGATCATTCCCCTTGGCGACTTCCGCAAACGCTATCCCGAGGCAAAGGAACTGGTGCTGATGTTTAGCGTGCCCCCGGAGAGCGACCTTGCCGCGACACGAGACAAAGTGGAACAGGCGCTACGCCGCATCCGCAAGGTGGCGCCGAACGCCCAGAACGACTTCGACGTGACCTCGCCGGACTTCATCAGCGCGTTATGGAATCAGCTCACCGGGGCGCTGGTGATTCTCACGTTTGTCATCTCTTCGGTGGGCCTGCTGGTGGGCGGCATCGGGGTGATGAATATCATGCTGATTTCGGTCACCGAACGTACTTCGGAGATTGGCATCCGCAAAGCGATTGGAGCGCGCAAAAGCGATATCCGCGCGCAGTTCCTGATGGAGGCGATGGCGTTGTGCGGCGTGGGCGGAGTGCTGGGAGTTTTAGGCGGGATGACCATCGCGCTGCTGGTGCGGACGTTTCTGCCGTCCGTGCCGGCGGCCATTTCGTGGTTCTGGGTGACAGCGGGAGTATCGATCTCAGCCGCGGTCGGCTTGTTTTTCGGTTACTACCCGGCAAACCGCGCGGCGAACCTGGATCCCATCGTCTGCCTGCGATATGAGTAGGCATGATAAGTTGGAATTTGCTGCTTCCACTCGCCATCCTGCTGCTATTCGTCCCGGCCGCCTCCGCCGCCGGCGCCGGCGATGTCTTCCGCTTCGTCAACACGAACTGCATCGGCTGCCATAACGATAAGAATTCGTCGGGCGACATCAACCTCGCCCCGCTTCAAACGGCTGCCTCGTTCGACACCGATCGTGAAATCTGGGAGCGGGCCGTCTCCAAGATAAAGACCGGCCAGATGCCGCCGCCGCCGCTGCCCCGCCCCGCGGCCGCCGAACTGACGGCCGTCACGCGGTACCTGGAATCGGAATTCGCCCGGCAGGACCGCACCGCCAAACCGGACCCTGGCCGCGTGACCGCGCGCAGGCTGAACCGCTCCGAGTACAACAACACCGTGCGCGACCTGCTGGGCGTGGACATCCGCCCCGCCGACAACTTCCCGAACGACGAGAGCGCCTACGGCTTTGACAATATCGCCGACGCGCTGACGTTGTCTCCGGTCCTGACCGAGAAATATCTCTATGCGGCGGAACAGGCCGTACGCACCGCTATCTTCGGACCCCAGCGTCTGAAACCGGCGATGATTCACTACCCGGCGCCGGTCCGCCTGAACGACCTGGTCACCAAGCCCACGCTGCCCAAGGATCTGTTCCACTACGACTACAGCGGACTGAGCACCCCGCATTCGGCGCACTTCGTCCACCGCTTCGCCGTGGATGGCGAATACAGCTTCCGCCTGGTTCTCAACGGGCACCGGCCCAATCAGTCCGAGGCGGCGCATCCGGCGTTCTGGATTGACGGCAGGATGATCAGGGAGTGGGAAGTGGACGCCACCGATCTGGAAGGGCAGATCGTGGAAGTGCGCACGCAGGTGACCGCCGGCGAACACCTTCTTTCGGCTTCCTACCTGAAGAACTATCATGGACTGCCGCCCAGCTACAATGGCCCGGATCCCTCCACCAGGCCGCCGGATCCGCTGATCACCGTGCGCGGCAAACTGACCGAGAAAGACATCGCGATCCTGCGCAAGTATGGCACCAAGATCAAGACGGACCGCATTGAGACGCGTCTGGACAACCGCTGGGAATCGCTGGACGTCGGCGGGCCATTCACCCAGCCCGAGGGGCCCTCGCCGTTAAGCCTGCGGCGCGTGTTTGTCTGCGGGCAGCAAACCGATGCCTGCGCGCAGACGATCGTTGAGTCCTTTGCGCGCCGGGCATTCCGCCGCCCGCTGAGACAGGGCGAAACCGCGCCGTACGTGAAACTCTACACGCTGGCCCGCGGCCAGGGCGACAGCTTCCAGGAAGGTATCGCCACGGCGCTGCAGGGCATCCTGGTTTCGCCGCACTTCCTTTTCCGCGTGGAATGGGACCGGCCGGCTTCCCCACCCTTTGCCCCGGTAAGCGAGTTCGAATTGGCCTCGCGGCTTTCTTATTTCCTGTGGAGTACGATGCCGGATGAGGAGTTGTACGCGAAGGCTGCGCAGCGCCGCTTGCGCCGGCCCGAAGTTCTCACCGCCGAAGTGAAGCGGATGCTGCGCGATCCGCGCTCGCGCGCGCTGGTGGAGAATTTCGCCGGCCAGTGGCTGCAGTTCAGGAACATCGACGTGGTGAGGCCGGACTCAGGCAAGTTTCCCGAATTTGACGACGGTCTGCGTCTGTCGATGCGGCGCGAAACGGAACTCTTCCTCGAAAATCTGATCCGCGACGACGCCAGCTTACTCGATATTCTGGATGCGCGCCACACGTTCCTCGATGAACGGCTGGCGCGATTTTATGGAGTCCGGGGCGTCGAGGGTCCAGCCTTCCGCCGCGTGGATATGAGCAACACCCAACGCGGCGGCGGGATTCTGGCGCAGGCAAGCGTCCTCACCATATCCTCCTACTCCACGCGCACCTCCCCGGTACTGCGGGGTAAATGGATTCTGGAAAACCTGCTCAATGCGCCGCCGCCTGCCCCGCCGCCCGCCGTGCCTTCGCTCGATGAGAGCCACCTGGGCGAGTCGGCATCGCTGCGCCAGCAAATGGAAGCGCATCGCACCAATCCGGCCTGTGCCTCGTGCCATTCCACCATGGATCCGTTGGGATTCGGACTTGAAAATCTGAATGCGATCGGCGCGTGGCGCGACATGGACGGCAAGTTCCCCGTGGACGCTGCGGGTTCGCTGCCGGGAGGAAGGGCATTCAAGGGCCCGGCCGAACTGAAAGAGCTGCTGAAACAGCAGCGCGACGCCTTTGCGCGTGGCGTGACCGAAAAACTGCTTACCTACGCGCTAGGCCGCGGCCTGGAGCGCTTTGACCGGCCGGTGGTGAACACGATTGCCGCCCGCCTGCCCGAGAGCGACTACCGGTTCTCGGCGCTCGTCCTGGAAATCGTGAATAGTCTGCCGTTCCAGCAGCGGCGCACCGCCGCAACCTTATCCGCCGGGGGAAAGAAATGAGAATCATCACGGGAACACACGTCTCTCGCCGCACGCTGCTGCGGGGCGCCGGCGCGGTGCTGGCGCTGCCTGTTCTGGATGCCATGCGCCCGGCGCTGGCCGCGGCAAAAACGCAGGCTCGGCGCCTGGGCGTGGTCTATGTACCGAACGGCATCATGATGAATGAGTGGCTGCCGGCACAGGCCGGCAAGGAGTTCGCCTTCACGCGAATTCTGAAGCCGCTGGAGCGTTTCCGCGACGACGTGGTGGTGGTTTCAGGACTTTCCAACCATGCCGCGGCCAAGGCCAAGGGCGGCGGGCACGCCAAGGCGTCCGGCAGCTTCCTTTCCTGCGCGCCGCCCAAGTATACGGCGGGCGCCGATGTGCGCGCGGGTATCACTTTCGATCAGGTCGCCGCGCAGAAGTTCGCCGCCGATACGCGCGTGCCGTCCCTGCAATTGGGCTGCGAGGATTCGCGCATGATCGGCAATTGCGACACCGGCTCCAGTTGCGCCTACACCAACAGCCTTTCGTGGAAGGATCCGGACACGCCGCTGGCTGTGGACGTGAATCCTCGCTCGGTATTCGAACGGCTCTTCGGCACCATGGATCCGAGCCTGGACGCGGCCACCCGGGCCCGCCGCGCACTGTATAGGAAGAGCATCCTCGATCTGACGCGGGAAAATACGCAATCGCTGGTGGGGACGCTGGGCGCGGCGGACCGGCGCAAGATGGACGAGTATCTCACCTCCATCCGCGAGGTGGAAACCCGCATCGCCAAAAGCGAGAATGAACCGGATCCGCCGGTCGGCGAGAAGCCTTCGGGCATCCCGTTCGAATATTCAGAGTATGTGAAGCTGATGTTCGATCTTCAGGTGATCGCGTTTCAGTCCGACATCACCCGCGTCTCCACGATGATGCTGGGCAGGGAGGGTAGCGTGCGCACCTACCCGGAAATTGGCGTGCCCGATCCGCATCATCCGCTCACCCATCACCGCAACCATCCGGATTTCATTGAGAAGGTCACCAAAATCAACTGCTTCCACGTGGAGCTGTTCAGTTACTTCGTGGAGAAGCTGAAGTCGACGGCCGATGGCGATGGCACATTGCTGGATCATTCCGTGATCCTCTACGGCGGTGCGCTCAGCGATGGCAACCGGCACTCCAACGACGATCTGCCGCTGCTGGTGGCAGGACACGCCGGAGGGCTGAAGGGCGGACGCCACGTGGCTGCCGCACCCAAAACGCCGGCCGCAAACCTCTTCGTCAACCTCATGAACCGCGTGGATGTCGCAACCGCCAGTTTTGGCGACAGTACCGGCAGTCTGGACTTGGGCTGATTCGATGGCACTTCTCCGCGCCGTAGATTCTGTTACTCCTTCAGAGCATTATCCGTCAGACCTGGAAATGGCGCCGCTGGAAGTGCTAAAGGGATGCTGTCCGGAAAGTTCGGGTGAATCACGCTCTTGTACAGCGCGCAATACTCCCGGCCCTCCGGATGAGAACACATCGCGGTGATGGTCTGAAGGACTGCGGCCATCCGGTTCGTGAACGAGGTGTGAGGATCCGCAATGTTGTCGAAGAACTGGTCGAACAGATCGGTTCGCCGGGTAATGGTCATCAGCTTGCCGAAGACACCGGCACTGGCATAGGGATCGTACCCTGAGGCCAGACATAGAAGCATGCCGACGGCATCTGCGTCAATCTCCGCGTTCGCAGGATTCACCAATAGCCTGCCGGCCCGGAACTGAATGAGGTGCGCAATTTCGTGCGCAATCACGGCGGCCAGTTCACTCTGAGAATCGCCAATCAGTTCTGCCAAGGCGTGATTGATGCGGATCGTACCATCGCGCGAGGCTGTCGCATTGATCACACGCACGAACGGGATCTCGAGACGTGCCGTGGAAAGATCTGCCACACCCGCGAAAATCGTCTGGGCGGTAACCAGTAACTTGTTGTACGCTGTGGAAATTCGCGCTGTATGATTCGTGGGCCAGGAGGCGCCACCTGGTGGAAGAGTTGCCTGCAGTCCTTCACTGCTGCTGATCGCGGCTACCGCGAATACCGCCGTACTTGATGCCGCCGACAAGGACACAGTGCCTTCAAAGTCAATCGGAAAGCTATCGGGATAGTCCGAGAGTTGGAAGGTGCGCTGACACAACGCACACAGCACCAAGTCCCGAACGCCGGCCGAACCACCCTCTGAATCGAATGCTGACACGCGAATCAGGAAATCGGTTGCGAAGACGTTCCCGATCGATATAGTGGTGGACCGGGACGCCGGCGCACGGAACCTGCTGGTTGGCTCCATACCTCCAATGTTCAACTCGGACGTGTACTGTTCTTGTTCGCGCAACCGAAGGCTCACGATGCCCTGAACCGGTAATGTGCAGAAGGACCGTGCCCAGCCGCGGGCGAGTGATTGGGACGAAGGCCTCGCCGGAATCACCCGGCTTCCCTGCGGCGGGATCGCAAACCGAATGCGGGATTGCACACTTGATCCGAGGTTCATCGGCATTTCAGTGCCGCCGCTGGAGAAGATGGCCAATTCACAGATTGATTGTGATTGAAAATGGGGATTGTGAAACTTGAACGTCGCCTGCCATGTCTGACCGGAGCTATCGCCGCTCAAGAAATGTGGGAAAAACAAGTAGACTGAAGCAGAGTCGGGCTCGAACTGCGCAAACGCGTACCTCGAGACGAGAATAATAAGCACGCACACCAATCGCACTGCATCCCTCCGGGGGCCGATGGCGCAAATACTCTATTCAATGATATCCCGAGTATACTGCCTTC